>JAUNUO010000052.1:0-1706 GCA_030538135.1 Paracoccus sp. (in: a-proteobacteria) | reverse complement strand
TCGCGCATCGCCTCGCCGTTGTTCAGGGAAATGCGGCTGCGCACGGCGGGCGCGATCATCCGCTCACCCTGCCGGAACTGCCATGTCTGGGTGTTCGGCAGGTGAGAATATCCGATCACCTGATGATCGGCCAGATCGGCGGGCGCGGCGGGTTCCCCATGCGCGGCAAGATAATCCGGGCTGGCGCAGGCGATGATGCGATCCTCGCACAGCTTGCGCGCCTTCAGCGCCCCGTCGCGCGCATCACCGATGCGGATGCCGACATCGAACCCTTCGCGCGCCAGATCGCGGGCGCGGTCGTCGTAATCGCAGATGATTTCCAGATCGGGATGGGCCGCGGCGAAACGTGCGATGATCGGCCCCAGATACAACGTGCCAAAGCTCATCGGTGCCGCGATCCGCAACGTTCCGCGCAGGGGCGCCATGCCGTCCATGCCCCAGGCCACGCTTTCGGTGGCGGTCGTCAGTTCGATCAGCGCCGGGCGCAGCCGTTCGGCCAGTCGCAGCGCCGCCTCGGTCGGGGTGATCCGCCCGGCATTGCGCCGGAACAGCGCCGCGCCAAGGGCGGTTTCCAGATTGGCGATCCGCTTGCTGACCACGGATTTCGCCAGATTCAGCCGCGCGGCGGCGGCGGTGACCGTGCCGTGATCCAGCACGGACAGAAACGTTTCGAGATCGGTCAACTCATAGCGCATGATCGTCAAATAGAACCGAAACCCGCGCGGGACAACCAGATTGTTCGAAATTCGCGAATGCGGTGATCGCATTGCACTGTCTCGTTTCTGGCGCGGCAGATGCCATATCACCCCCAACGAAAGGAGATCATCATGGATCTGACCGGCATTCATCACCTGACGGCCATCACCGCCGATGCCCCTGCGAACAAGCGGTTCTATACCGACACGCTGGGTCTGCGGCTGGTGAAAAAGACCGTCAATCAGGACGACACATCAGCCTATCACCTGTTCTACGCCGACGGTCTGGCAAGCCCCGGCACCGACCTGACCTTTTTCGACTGGCCCGTCGCGCGCGAACGGCGCGGCACCCATTCGATCAGCCGCACCGGCTTGCGGGTTGCGGAAGGCAGCCTTGATTACTGGGCCGCGCGGCTGCGCGACGCCGGGCTGGACATGGGCGCGATCACGACGCTGGACAGCCGCGCCACGCTGGATTTCGATGATCCCGAAGGACAGCGGTTCCGCCTGACCGCCGATGAACCCGGCGCGGCGAACCCGTGGGAGCGCAGTCCGGTTCCCGCCGATCACCAGATCCGCGGTCTTGGCCCGATCACCATCTCGGTCCCCGACCTGGCCCCGACCGAGGCGATCCTGACCATCGTGATGAACATGCGCCGCACCCGCGATTATCCCAGTCCCGACGGACAGGGGCAGGTGCATGTGTTCGAGATGGGGCAGGGCGGGCCGGCGGCCGAACTGCATGTCGCGGTTCAACCCGGCCTGCCGGTCGCGCATCAGGGCGCGGGCGCGGTGCATCACGTCGCCTTCCGCACGCCCGATCCGGTCGGGCTGACGGAATGGACGGAACGGGTGCGGCAATTCCGCATCCCTTCGTCCGGCGAGGTGGAGCGGTTCTATTTCCGCAGCCTCTATTTCCGCGAACCCGGCGGCAACCTGTTCGAGATCGCGACCGACACGCCCGGCTTTACGGTCGATGAACCGCTGGAAACCCTGGGCGAAAGCCTGTCG
>JAUNUO010000275.1 GCA_030538135.1 Paracoccus sp. (in: a-proteobacteria) | reverse complement strand
GCGGCCGCGGCAGGGCCGGTGTCGAACAGGACACTGGTGCCCGGCATCGGGGCAAAGGACCAGTTGCCATCCGCCGCCGGATCGACGGTGCCCTGATCGACGATGTAGCGCACGATGATGTCACGGTTCGTATCCGGCCCCTCGAACACGATGGTGCTGCCGTCATTGCCGGGGAAATTCCCACCGCCCTCGGCGCGGTAATTGTTGGTCGCCACGATGAACTCTGCCGCCGGATCGACGGGCGCGCCGCCATGGGTCAGCTCGGTGATGCGGCGGGCGTCGGGGTTCGCCACCGCGCCATCGCGGTCGAACTTTGGCGGCTGCGACAGGTCGATGCGATACGTCACCCCGTCAATCACATCAAAGTTGAAGCTGGGGAAATCCGGGTTCAGCAGCATCTGATCGGCCTGTCCCGGCGTGATCCGGTTGAACATCCCAGCCGACATTTCCAGCCAGTCGCGCAGTTGCGCCCCGGTGACGCGGACGGCGCGGATGGTGTTGGGATACAGATACAGATCGGCCACGTTGCGGATGGCGATATCGCCCGCCGGCACGTCGGTATAGTAATCCGGCCCGCCGCGCCCGCCCGATTTGAACGGCGCACCCGCCGACAGCAGCGGCAGCCCTTCGTGCTCGGTGCCGCGCAGCATCCCGGCCAGATACCATGCCTGCGCCCGCGTCACGATCTGGATGCTGGGATCGTCGGCGACCTGCGCGAAATAGCTGTGCATCGGCGCGGTCGTGCGCCCCACAGGGCGGCGGACGTAATCCAGCGCCGCCTGATGTTCGGTGCTCACCGATTCCTCGACCGCCGCCACGCTTGCGACAAGGGGGACCACGCTGCGATCCTCGGCCCGTTCATAGATCGGGCGCGTCTCGACCGTGTGCCCGGTGATCGTCCAGCCATCGCCCGCGCGTTCCAGCATCAGGTCGATCAGGCCCAGATGGCTGCCCCAGAACCCGGCCATGACGGAAGGCTTGCCGTGGATCGTGCCATTGGCGTTATCGACCCCCTGCCAATCGGCGAAATCGGGGCCGGGAAAGACCAGATGCGAATGACCCGTCAGAACCACGTCGATACCATCCACGGCGGCCAGAGGGATGGCGGCGTTTTCCATTCCCTCGGCATGGTCGGCGGCGCCGATGCCGGTATGGGCCAGCGCAATCACCAGATCGGCCCCCTCGGCCCGCAGTTGCGGCACATGTTCGCGCGCCGCCACCACGATGTCGGTCGCGGTCAGTTGCCCCTCTAGGTGGCGGCGGTCCCATTGCATGATCTGCGGCGGGACAAAGCCGATGATGCCGATGCGGATCGGATGCGGCTGGCCCGCGCCGTCCTTGATCTGCCGGTCGAGGATCGCATAGGGCGGCACCAGCGGCGTGCCATCGGCGCGGCGCACATTGGCACAGACCACCGGAAAGCCCGCCCCGCTCAGCGAGGCTTCCAGAAACGGCAGGCCATAGTTGAATTCGTGGTTACCCAGACAGCCGCCCTCGACCCCAGCGACGTTCATCGCGGTGATGATCGGATGCATCCGCCCCGGCCCCATGCCGCGCTCGTAGGCGATATAATCGCCCATAGGATTGCCTTGCAGGAAATCGCCGTTGTCCAGAAGAATGCTGTTGGCGGCCTCGGCCCGGATCGCATTCACCAGCGCGGCCGTGCGCGACAGGCCAAGCGTATCGGTGGCCCGGTCGGCATAGTAATCCCACGGCCAGACGTGAACATGCAGGTCGGTGGTTTCCATGATCCGCAGATGCGCCTGCCCGGCACCGGCCTGCGCGGCAAAGGGATGCAGGGCGATCATCCCCACACCGGCCACGCCGGCGGACAGAAAACCGCGACGGCTCATCGGTGCGGCATGGGGCATCGGTGTCTCCTTGGCGGCGATGACGGGCGCGGACCGCGAACACCGTCAGGTTGAGCGATCCGGCCCGCGAACACAAGCCCGGCACCACGGCACCACATTGCGCGATCCATCGCGCCGCCCGGTTGCGGGCCGCACAGGGCGTCCGTATCCTGCACGGCGGACGAAACCACGGGCAGAAACACATGACTTACTGCGTCGGGCTGAAGCTGAACGATGGGTTGGTGCTGTTGTCGGACACGCGCACCAACGCCGGGCTGGACAACATCGCCACCTA
>JAUNUO010000051.1:14529-17947 GCA_030538135.1 Paracoccus sp. (in: a-proteobacteria) | reverse complement strand
GCTGCCGGTTGGACCCGTCCAGACACAGCCGCCGGATCGTGTCGCCGATCTTGGGGTTGGCGCAGCGTTCCTTGACCTTGGCGAAATAGGCGTTCAGGTCGGTGTTCGGAACCGGCGGCACCGCGGGGATCACCTCGTCGGTTTCGACCTTGTCCAGAAACGCGCGGACCAGATCGTTTTCCATCCCTTCATGGACGAAATGAATATCCATCAACCCCGAGGGATAGGCGATGATCGCGTGGCCGCCGTTCAGGATGCGGATCTTCATCAGCTCCCACGGGGTCACGTCGGCGACGAATTCGACGCCGACATCCTCAAGCGGGGGACGGCCAGCGGGGAAGTTGTCCTCAAGCACCCATTGGATGAAATCCTCGGCAAAGACGGGGGCGGCATCGTCAATGCCCATCTCGCGGATCAGGGCGCGTTCGCGGTCGCCCGTGGCGGGGGTGATGCGGTCCACCATGCCGTTGGGAAAGGCGACATTGGCCGCGATCCAACCGGCCAGGTCCGGGTCGGACAGGCGGGCGGTTTCCACCACCGCCTCGCGCGTGACGACGCCGTTATGGGGGATGTTGTCGCAGCACATGACGGTAAAGGGTGGGGTGCCGGCGGCGCGGCGGGCGCGCAGGCCCGCGACCAGCATGCCGAACACGGTTTTCGGCGCGTCCGGGTTCGCGCCATCCGCCGCAATCGCCGGATGCGCGGGGTCGAAATGCCCGGTCGCGGCGTCGATGAAATAGCCGCCCTCGGTGATGGTCAGGCTGGCGATGCGCACCGCCGGGTCGGCAAGTTTCGCCACGATGGCGGCGCTGTCGGCGGCGGGCAGGTGGTCGATCATCGCCCCGATGACGCGGGGATCGGACGCTTCCGCCGACTGTTCGACCACGGTGTAAAGATAATCCTGCCCGGCCAGCAGATCGCGCATCCGCGCGTCGCCCGGCATCACGCCCGCGCCGATAATGGCGAAGTCATGGCCCTTGCCGGTGTTCATCAGCCGGTCCAGATACACCGCCTGATGCGCCCGGTGAAAGTTGCCAAGGCCGAAATGCACGATCCCGCCGGTCAGGGCGGCGCGGTCATAGCCGGGGGTGGCGGCGTCCAGCGCGGACAGGTTTGCGTTGTTCAGTTTCATCTCAGCTCATCCAGTTGCCGCCATCGACGTTATAGGTCTGGGCGACGATGTAATCGGCTTCGGGGGTGGCAAGGAAAATCGCCATGCCGGTCAGGTCGTCCGCCGTGCCCATGCGGCCAAAGGGAAC
Source organism: Paracoccus sp. (in: a-proteobacteria) (assembly GCA_030538135.1). Taxonomy (GTDB): domain Bacteria; phylum Pseudomonadota; class Alphaproteobacteria; order Rhodobacterales; family Rhodobacteraceae; genus Paracoccus. The sequence continues at coordinate 16,688 of JAUNUO010000051.1, read as the reverse complement.
GGCGGCGCCGACCTCGGCCTTTTTCTGGCCGCGAGGTTTGTTTTCGTATTCCGCGAACCTGGCGTCCACGCCGTCCCAATGTTCGCCGTCCACCACGCCCGGCGCGATGGCGTTCACGTTGATGCCATGGGCGATCAGGTTCAGCCCCGCCGATTGGGTCAGGCTGATGACGGCAGCCTTGGTGGCACAATAGACGGCAACCAGCGGTTCGCCGCGCCGCCCGGCCTGGCTGGCCATGTTGATGATCTTGCCGCCCTTGCCGCGTTCGATCATGTGCCGCGCCACGGCCTGCATGGTGAACAGGGTGCCGCCGACGTTGATGGCGAACAGCCGGTCATAGCTGGCGCGCGTGATGTCCACGATCGGGGCGAGATCGAACAGGGCGGCGTTGTTCACCAGAATGTCGATGCCGCCCAGTTCGCGCGCGGCCTGCGCCACGCCCGCGTCGATGCTGGCCTGATCGGTGACGTCCATCACGATGGGCAGCGCGCCGATCTCGGTCGCGGTGGCGCGGACGCCCCCGGCGTTGATGTCGGCAATCGCGACCCGCGCGCCCTCGCGGATATAGGCCTCGGCAAAGGCGCGTCCGATGCCCCGTGCCGCGCCGGTAATCAGCGCGGTCTTTCCCTGCAATCTCATGCCGCCAATCCTTGTGCGTCGAACCGATAGATGCGCCCGTCCTGCGGGGTCAGCCAGATGCGGTCGCCGTGGCTGACCGGAAATTCGCCCGAGGCCCGCGCGATCACCTTGCCCGCGCCGTCCAGATCGACATGCAGGAAGGTGTCGGACCCCAGATGTTCGGCCACGCCGACGGTGCCGGCGAATTCGCCCTCGCTCAGCGACATGCGCCAGTGTTCGGGCCGCACGCCGATGGCATGGGCACCGTGGCGGGCCGCGCCCTCGCCCTCGATGAAGTTCATGTTCGGGCTGCCGATGAAACCGGCGACAAAGCGGTTGCGCGGATGATTATACAAGTCCAGCGGGCTGCCGACCTGTTCCACATGTCCGGCCCGCAGCACCACGATCTTGTCGGCCATGGTCATCGCCTCGACCTGATCGTGGGTGACATAGATCATCGTGGTGGCCAGTTTCTTGTGCAGTTCGCTGATTTCCACCCGCATGTTCACCCGCAGCGCGGCATCGAGGTTCGACAGCGGTTCGTCGAACAGGAAGGCCGCCGGTTCGCGCACGATGGCCCGGCCGATGGCGACGCGCTGACGCTGACCGCCGGACAGTTGGCCGGGGCGGCGTTCCAGATAATCGGTCAGGTTCAGGATGCCGGCGGCGTGTTTCACGCGGGCGTCCTGTTCGGCCTGCGGCATCCGCGCCATCTTCAGGGGAAAGGCGATGTTCTTGCGCACCGTCATATGCGGATAAAGCGCATAGGACTGAAACACCATGGCCAGCCCGCGCCCGGCGGGGGCGGCGTCGGTCACGTCCCTGCCGTCAATCAGGATCTGGCCCGAACTCACGTCCTCAAGCCCCGCGATCAGCCGCAGCAGCGTCGATTTCCCGCAGCCCGAGGGGCCGACGAACACGACGAATTCGCCGTCGGCAATGTCCAGATCGACGCCGGGGATCACCTCGACATCGCCAAAGGTCTTGCGCACCTGTTTCAGGGTAATGCTGCCCATGTCTGTCCCCTATTATTTCACCGCGCCGAAGGTCAGGCCGCGGACAAGTTGTTTCTGGCTGAACCAGCCCATAATCAGGATCGGCGCGATGGCCATGACGGATGCCGCCGACAGTTTCGCCCAGAACAGTCCCTGCGGGCTGGAGAAAGAGGCGATGAAGGCCGACAGTGGCGCGGCATTCGTGGTGGTCAACTGGATGGTCCAGAAACTTTCATTCCAGGCCAGGATGATGTTCAGCAGCATGGTGGATGCGATGCCGGGGATCGCCATCGGCGTCAGGATATGGATGATTTCGTCGCGCAGGGATGCGCCATCCATCCGCGCGGCTTCAAGAATTTCGCCAGGAATTTCGCGGAAATAAGTATAAAGCATCCAGACCACGATCGGCAAATTGATCAGCATCAGCATGACCGTCAGGCCGATGCGCGTATCCATCAGCCCGGTGCGCAGGAAGATCAGATAGATCGGCACCAGCACGGCGACGGCGGGCATCATCTTGGTGGACAGCATCCACATCAGGATGTC
>JAUNUO010000051.1:2544-14429 GCA_030538135.1 Paracoccus sp. (in: a-proteobacteria) | reverse complement strand
CCAGCACGGCGACGGCGGGCATCATCTTGGTGGACAGCATCCACATCAGGATGTCTTTCGTCCGCTTGGTGGGCGAAAAGGCCATCGCCCATGCTGCCGGGATCGCCACGATCAGCGCCAGAACCGTGGAGCCGACGGCGATCACGACCGAGTTCATGAAGGGCCGGAAATAATTGTTCTGTGACTGCACGTCCTGAAAGCTTTGCAGCGTCAGCGAGGGGATCAGGTCAAAGCCGGCAATCGCCTCTTGTTCGGTCTTGAGGCTGGTGATGATCGTGTAAAGGATCGGAAAAAACAGCAGCAGGGCCACCGTCCATGCGGCGATGGTCCACAGGATGCGGGTGCGTTGCGGAACGGCGCGTGCCATGTGATCCCCCCTCAGTCCAGATTCTTGCCGACGGCGCGCATCAGGAAGATGGCGACGATATTGGCCAGCACCACGGCGATGATGCCGCCCGCGGCCGCCCCGCCCACGTCGAAATTCAGACGCGCGGCGCGATAGATCAGATAGGTCAGGTTGGTCGAGGCATTGCCCGGCCCGCCCCCGGTGGTGACAAGGATTTCGGCGTAAACGCCCAGCAGAAAGATCGTCTGGATCAGCACCACGACGGTGATTGCCCGCGCCATATGCGGCAGCACCAGATGCGTGAACCGCGCCCAGGCCCCGGCACCGTCCATTTCCGCCGCCTCGATCTGTTCGCTGTCCAGCGATTGCAGCGAGGTCAGCAGGATCAGCGTGGCAAAGGGCAGCCATTGCCAGGCCACGATGATGATGATCGAAAACAGCGGATATTGCGCGAACCAATCGACCGGCGACACGCCCAGAAACCGGGCAATGTCGGCAAAGACGCCGTAACTGGGATGCATGATCATGTTCTTCCAGATCAGCGCGGCCACCGGCGGCATCACGAAGAACGGTGAAATCACAAGGATGCGCACGATCCCCTGACCGAAGATCGGCTTGTCGATCAGCATGGCGATGCCGATGCCGCCGACCACGGTGATGACCAGAACGCCCAGAACCAGAACCAGCGTGTTCCAGATAGATTCAAGGAACGCCGGATCGGTATAGAAATACTGATAATTGAACCACCCCGCCCAGCTGGTCATCGCCGGGTTCAGCAGGTTGTAGTTCAGGAATGAATAATACAGCGTCATGCCCAGCGGCACGATCATCCAGATCAGCAGAAGGATGATCGCGGGCATCCGCATCAGTCGGGCAATCCGGGCCGTTTCCCGTGTGGCCATCTCGCGCGTCCTTTTCGGGCAGGAAAAAAAGCGCCGCCCGGTCAGGGGCGGCGCGGGATCGTCACTTGATGTAACCGGCGCGGGTCATTTCGCGGGTCACGTTGGATTGCGCCGCGGCCAATGCGCTGCTGGCGTCGCCCTGACCGGCCAGTGCGGCGGCGAATTGCTGACCCACGGCGGTGCCGATGCCCTGAAATTCCGGGATCGCCACGAACTGACCGCCGGTATAGGGCACGTCCTGCACCGAAGCCTTGGCAGTGTTGGCCGCATTCATCGCAGCAAGCGTGATTCCGGCAAAGGGTGCGGCGGCCTGATATTCGGAGTTTTCATACAGCGAGGTCCGCGTGCCCGGAGGTGCGGCGCGCCAGCCCTCGCGCTCGGCCACAAGCTGGGTGTAATCCTTGCTGGTCGCCCAGGCGATGAACTTTTTCGCCGCGTCCTGCGATTTCGAGGATGCCGGAATGGCAAGGTTCCATGACCACAGCCAGTTGCCGTGGTTGTCCACGCCGTCCTTGTTCGGGAACTGGGCAAAGCCGACATGTTCCGCCACGGTCGAATTTTCCGGGTCGGTCACAAAGCTGGCGGCGACCGATGCGTCGATCCAGATGCCGCATTTGCCCTGCTGGAACAGCGACAGGTTTTCGTTGAACCCGTTGGACGAGGCGCCGGGCGGGCCGTAATTCGTCAGCATCGCCAGATAGTCGGTCACGGTTTCGTTCCACTCGGGGCTGTCGAACTGGGGTTTCCAGTCCATGTCGAACCAGCGCGCGCCATAGCTGTTGGACATGGCTGACAGGAAGGCCATGTTTTCGCCCCAGCCCGGCTTGCCGCGCAGGCAGATGCCGTATTGTTCCTTGGACTTGTCGGTCATCGCTTCGGCGGCGGCCTTGATCTCGGTCCAGGTCGGGGATTCAGAAATAGTGACGCCCGCCGCCTGCGCCAGATCGGTGCGATACATCACGATCGCCGATTCGCCATAGAAGGGCGCGGCATACAACGTGTCATCGACCGACAGCGCCTGCCGGACGGCGGGCAGCAGATCGTCAACGTCATAGCCTTGGGGCATGTCGGTCATCGGGACCAGCCATTGCTGTTTCGCCCAGATCGGCACTTCATAATTGCCGATGGTCAGCACGTCATACTGGCCGCCGCGCGTGGCGATGTCGGTGGTCACCCGCTCGCGCAGGATGTTTTCTTCCAGCGTGACCCAGTTCAGTGTAATGTCGGGGTTGGCAGCGGTGAATTCGTCGGCCAGCCGCTGCATGCGGATCATGTCGCCATTGTTTACAGTGGCGATGGTCAGGGTCTCGGCCATTGCGGGCGCAGTGAGCGCCGCAACGGCGCATGCGCCCAGCAGGGCGCGCATGGGGTGATTCATGATATCCTCCTCTGTGTAAGGTATTTGCCCTTACTATGGGCAAATGCTCACACCATCTGTTAAGCTTGTCAAACTGAATCTGCCGTGCAAGGGGGCGCGGATGGCACAGGACGACCGGAAACTGGATCAGGCGGCGCAGGCGGCGTGGCTGTCATATGTCGCCGGACTGAAACAGGACGATATCGCGCGCGAAATGGGCGTATCGCGGCAGACGGCGCAACGGTTGGTGGCGCAGGCTCTGGCGGCGGGGATCGTCAAGGTGCGCATCGACCATCCGCTGGCCGAATGTCTGGATCTGGGCGAATCGCTGAAACAACGGTTCGGGCTGCGCATCGCGCGTATCGCGCCCGCCGCCGCCGGGATGACCGGCGTGGCGATGGCGGTGGCCGATCTCATCGAGACGGAACTGTCGCGCCCCGATCCGATCACACTGGCCATCGGCACGGGCCGGACGCTGCGCGCCGCCGTGGCGCAGATGTCGCGGCTGGACTGCCCGCAGCACCGGATCGTGTCGCTGACCGGAAATATCGCGCCGGACGGATCGGCGGCCTATTACAACGTGCTGTTCGCGCTGTCGGAAATCGTCACCGCGCACAGCTTTCCCCTGATGGTTCCGGTCATCGCCGCCAGCCCCGAGGAACGTGCCGCCCTGCATCGCCAGCCCGGCAATGCCCGCGTGATGGAGATGGCCCGGCAGGCCGATGTGGCGATGATCGGGCTGGGCGCGATGGGCGGTTATGCGCCGCTGGTCGCGGATGGGTTCCTGTCGGGGGGGGAGGCACAGGCCCTGCGCGATCAGGGCGCGGTGGGTGAAATTCTGGGCCGTTGTTATGACCATGCCGGCAACTGGCTGCCTGCGGACGGGCGCGTGGCCTCGGCCGAACTGCCGGCGCTGGACCGCGCATTGGTGGCTGCTGCGGCCTTCGGACCCGAACGGCGCGAGGCGGCCTTGGGCGCGATCCGGGGTGGGCTGGTCAACGGGTTGCTGACCGACACCGACAGCGCGCGATGGCTGCTGTCGCAGGGTGCGGCGGGTTAGTTGCCGGTTTCGGTTTTGGTTTCCGCGCCGGTCTCTGGCGCGGGTTCGGTGCCGGTGCTGATGACCTGCTGCGCGGACAGGGTGCAATAGACCACCGGATCGGCGTCGGGCGCATCCTCGCACGTCTCGTCCGTCAGCGGGATCACAGTAAATCCGCCATCGGCGGGCAGTTCGACCCGGTAACGGTTCACCTCGGCCCGGCGGGGCGCGCCGTGGATGTAGGGTGTCAGCCGCAGGCCGGTTTTGCCGCACATCGTCACCACCGGTTCCTGCCCCGCGTCGGTCAGAACCTGTGTCACCACCTCGCGCGCGCCTTCGCATTCGTCGGGCGAATCATAGGTGGACAGGGTCAGGCGGGTGCCGTCATCGGCCATCAGGGTCAGAATCAGCAGCGTGGATTTCAGCATCATGGCACCTTGGACTTGATCGCCGCGATCATAGCCCGTCACGGCGGCGGATTAGAACCTGTCATCCGATCACGGTGCGTAAATGTCGCGGCATCGGGGCGGATCGCGACCGGCGCGGGTCTTGCACAGGGGCGGCTCAGGTGCCAGCTACGGCCTGCGAGCCGGGCAGGCGCCGGACGGACATGGGACGAACGGATGAAACTGCGTAAACTTTTCATCTTTCTGCTGGCGGTTTCAGGTGCCGCGCTGCTGTGGTTCTGGCTGGGATCGCGCGGCGAGGATGCGCCCGTGCCGCCCACGGTGCAGGTCCAGACCGGCAGCGTGGCGGAAACAGTGCTGGCATCCGGTATGGTCGAGGCGCGCGATCTGGTCAGCGTCGGTGCCCGGGTCTCGGGCCAGATCGAGACGCTGGCGGTGAGCCTGGGTCAGAACGTTGCCGCCGGCGACCTGATTGCGCAGATCGATTCCCGCGATCAGCAGAACACCGTGTTGCAGGCCGAGGCCGCGCTGGCCAATATCGACGCGCAGATCGCGGCCAAGCAGGCCGTGCTGGACCGTGCCGAACTGGCGCTGACGCGGGCGCAGCGGCTGGGGACGCAGAGCCTTGCCTCGCAGGAATCGGTCGAAAGCGCGACGGCGGATGTGCAGGTTTACGGCGCCGACCTGACCGCCTTGCAGGCACAGCGTGACAGTGCCGCCGTCACCGTATCGAACGCCAAGGTCGAACTGGAACGCACCCGGATCACCGCGCCCATTGGTGGCACGGTGGTCGCCATCGTTACCCGTCAGGGCCAGACGGTGAACGCGGTTCAGGCCGCGCCGACTATCGTCAAGCTGGCCGATCTGACCACAATGCTGGTCAAGGCCGAAATATCGGAAGCCGATGTGATGAATGTCGCGGTCGGCCAGAACGTGACCTTTACCACCCTTGGCGCGCCGCATGATCCGTTCCACGCGGTGGTGCGCAGCATCGAACCCGCGCCTTCCGAAATCGAGACCAGCGACACCCTGTCCACCGACAGCGCTATTTATTACAACGCCACGCTTGAGGTGGACAACAGCGACGGGCGGTTGCGGATCGGGATGACGGCGCAGGTCTCGGTCGAACTGGCGCGTGCGGATGATGTGCTGACGGTGCCCGCTTCGGCCCTGCGGATGGACGGGCAGGGCAGCTATGTGGACCTTTATGACGGGGCGACGGGCCAGACCACCCGCCAGCCGGTCGAGGTCGGGCTGAACAACAAGATTTCGGCGGAAATCCGGTCGGGCCTGACCGAAGGGCAGACCGTCGTCGCCGGTCCCGCCCTGACCGCCGCCGCGTCGGCCGGCGGCCGGGGCAGCGCCTCGATGGCGTTCTGAGCATGACCGCCGCCGGTGACGCCCCGCTGATTTCCGTCCGCGGCATATCCCGCAGCTTTCCGGCGGGCGAGGATCGGATCACGGTTCTGGCCGATGTCGATCTGGATATATGGCCCGGCGAATTCGTGGCCATCATGGGGGCATCGGGGTCGGGCAAATCCACGCTGATGAACATTCTGGGTTGTCTGGACCGGGCCACGACCGGCAGCTATCGCTTTGCCGGGCGCGATGTCGGCACGCTGGACCCCGACGAACAGGCGCGGCTGCGGCGCGAACATTTCGGCTTTATCTTTCAGCGTTATCAACTGCTGGGCGATCTGGATGCCATCGGCAATACCGAGGTGCCCGCGATCTATGCCGGCGAAAGCCGCGCCGCCCGCCGCCGCCGGGCCACCGATCTGCTGAACCGGCTGGGTCTGGGGGAACGGCTGGATCACCGCCCCGGCCAGTTGTCGGGCGGGCAGCAACAGCGGGTGTCCATCGCCCGCGCGCTGATGAACGGCGGCGAGGTGATTCTGGCCGACGAACCGACCGGCGCGCTGGACAGCAAGAGCAGCGCCGAAATGATCCGTCTGCTTGAGGATCTGAACCGCGACGGACATACCATCATCATGGTGACGCATGATCCCAAGGTCGCCGCCCACGCCCGCCGCACCATTGAAATCAGCGACGGCCGCATCATCGCCGACAGCGGCCGCGTGACCACCGGCGCGCCACCGGTCGCACCGCGCCGGGAGACCACCGGCTTTTCCGCCCTGACCCGGCTGCGCGAAGCCTTTGGCATGGGCGCGGCGGCGTTGATGGCGCATCGGATGCGCAGTTTCCTGACCATGCTGGGCATCATCATCGGCATTGCCTCGGTCGTGCTGGTCGTGGGTCTGGGCACCGGGACGCAGGAAAAGGTGTTGCAGGATATTTCCTCGCTGGGGACCAATACCATCACCATCCGCGCGGGCAGCGGCTTCGGTTCGCGCGACGCCGCCCGGATCGAAACCCTGGTGCCGTCTGATGCCGGTGCCATCGCGCTTCAGGATTACGCCGCCGGGGTATCGCCCGCCGTGTCGTCGCCAGCGACGGTGCGGTTCGGCAATGTCAGCGCGTCGGCCATGGTCAGCGGCGTTAGCAACGATTATTTCGCGCTGCATTCCTATGACACCGTGTCGGGCAGCCTGTTCGATGCCGCCGACATCACCGAACTGGCGCAATTCGCCATCATCGACGAGGACACGGCCACCACTCTGTTCGGCGTGGGTGCCGATCCGGTGGGGCAGGTGGTCCATCTGGGCCGGGTTCCGGCGCGGGTGATCGGCACCGTGCGGCAAAGCGGGGCCAGTTTCGGCCCCTCATCGCTGAATGTCTGGCTGCCCTATACCACGGTGATGTCGCGCGTGTCGGGGCAGACCTATCTGGACAGTATCACGGTGCAGATCGCCGATGGCTATGACACGCAGCGGGCGCAGGACGACCTGACCACATTGCTGCGCACCCGCCACGGCGCCGAAGATTTCTTCATGATGAACAGCGACACGATCCGGCAGACCATCACATCCACCACGCAGACGCTGACCGTGCTGGTGGCGGCGATTGCGGTGATCTCGCTGCTGGTCGGCGGGATCGGGGTGATGAACATCATGCTGGTGTCGGTGACCGAACGGACCAAGGAAATCGGCGTCCGCATCGCCATCGGCGCGCGAAGGTCCGACATCATCGCGCAATTCCTGATCGAGGCGGTTCTGGTCTGCATCATCGGCGGCACTTTGGGGATTTTGCTGGCGGTGGGAACGGCCAGCCTGATCGCCTCGGTCGCGCCGATCATACCGCTGACCATTTCCACGCTGTCGATCGCGGTGGCGTTCCTGTCCTCGACCCTGATCGGGATCACCTTCGGTTTCCTGCCCGCCCGATCTGCCGCGCAGCTTGACCCGGTGGTGGCGCTCAGCCGGGAATGAGCGGCGGGTTCACGGCGTCATATCCACGAGGGCGGCGCAGACATGCGTCGATGAAGGCCAGACCGTCCAGCCCCGTTATTGACGCCGGGCAGCAGGGCTTCGGCCTCGGCGCGGTAGCCGGCCCGCCGCGCGCGGATCGCCTGCGCGGCCAGTGCATAGATATTGCCAAAACCTTCCAGAAAGCCTTCGGCATGGCCGGGCTGAACGCCGTCTGCCCGATGCCGGGCTTTGCGCTGCCCGAACGCGGCCCCACCCGCCTCTGGTGCCGATGACGGAAACACTGCTGGACGAGATGAGCTTCGGCGTCGATCTGACCGGACGTGCCTTGACCGGGGTGTAGGACGGTCTGGACGAGGGGCTGGCCATCACCGGCCATTTTCCGGACACTCTGCTGGCGGCCGAACCGGTCGGCAGACCCTTGCCCGCCGCGCGGGGCCGTCCGATCCGGTAGCCGGTCAACATCAGGGAAGGAGAAGAAAGATGAGCTACAAACCCGAAGGCTACACCGATCTTGCGCCCTATCTTCTGGTCAGGGACGCCGAGGCGGTTCTGGCCTTTTGCGCCGCCGTGTTCGGCGCCACCCGGTTGCGCGTCATCCCGCGCCCAGAAGGCGGCATCATGCACGCCGAATGCCGTATCGGCGACACGGTTCTGATGATGGGAGAGGCCGATGCGCCGCCTGCCACCCTGCATCTCTATCTGCCCGATCCCGACGCGGCGCTGGCGCGCGCCACCGCCGCCGGGGCAGAGGTCATCCAGCCCATGACCGAAAAGGGCGATGGCGACCGGCGCGGCGGGGTGCGCGCGCCGGACGGCACGCAATGGTATCTGTCGCGGCAACTCGCGCCGGGCTGAACCGGCGGGCGGTTACTGCGCCAGTGTCCCGGCCTCGTAGGTGATCCAGACCGGACCTTTGACGATCATCACGCCGCCGGAATATTCGGCCGAGGTTGCCTGTTGCAGCGCCGAGAAATAGCGGCTTTCCATAGCGGAATCGCGGCAGGTGGACTGCCCCGCCTGGAACGAGGTGATCTGGATTGCGGGCAGCTTGGCGGCATTGGTGGCCACGAAGGTGTTGCACGGACCCTGACCCGTAATCTGACCCGGCGCCAGATTCAGCGTGGCATTGCGCGTCGGCACGGCCTCGCGGCCCAGGCCGACGATGTAATAGGGGCCAAGCGGCACAGTGCCTTCGTGGGTCGGCGGGGTGCTGGGCGTCGGCGTGCAGGCGGCCAGGGCGGCTGCGGCGGTCAGCACAAGGGCGGCGGGACGAATCATTCGGGCGTCTCCTGATGGCGAAGTGTCAATTCTTAATCCGGGCAACGCATTAGCCCGGATCAATACGCCCGTCCACAGGCGCGGGGCCTGTGCCGTGCCCGGTGTGTTCAAATAGGCGCGGGCGGCAAAGTGCCCCGGTTTCGGGTGCCGTTCAGTCCAGCAGGCGCCGCGCGATCACCTGCGCCTGAATTTCCGCCGCCCCTTCAAAGATGTTCAGGATGCGCGCATCGCACAGCACCCGGCTGATCTGATATTCCAGCGCAAAGCCGTTTCCGCCGTGGATTTGCAGGGCATTGTCGGCCGCCGCCCATGCCACCCGCGCGCCCAGCAGCTTGGCCATCCCGGCCTCAAGATCGCAGCGGTTGCCGTGGTCCTTCTGCCACGCGCTGAAATAGGTCAACTGCCGGGCGATCATGATTTCCACGGCCGACAGGGCCAGCTTGTCGGCCACGCGCGGAAAATTGATCAGCGCCTTGCCGAACTGCTTGCGGTCCAGCGCATATTGCAGCCCCAGTTCCAGCGCGTTCTGTGCGACCCCGATGGCGCGCGCTGCCGTCTGGATGCGGGCCGATTCAAAGGTCTGCATCAACTGCTTGAACCCCTGTCCGGTGACGCCGCCCAGAAGGTTCTCGCCCTTGACTTCGAACCCGTCAAAGCCAAGCTCGTATTCCTTCATGCCGCGATAGCCCAGAACCTCGATCTCGCCACCGGTCATGCCGGGAGTCGGGAAGGGGTCGGCATCGGTGCCGGGGGTCTTTTCGGCCAGGAACATTGACAGCCCGCGCCAGTCGTCGGTCGCCGGATCGGTGCGGGCCAGCAGCGTCATCACATGGGTGCGGGCGGCATGGGTGATCCAGGTCTTGTTGCCGGTGATCTTCCAGCTGTCGCCATCCTGCACCGCGCGGGTGCGCAGGGAGCCAAGGTCCGATCCGGTGTTCGGTTCGGTGAACACGGCGGTCGGCAGGATTTCCCCGCTGGCCAGCTTGGGCAGCCAGTGTTCCTTCTGCGCCGCGGTGCCGCCGCAGATGATGAGTTCGGCGGCGATTTCGCTGCGCGTGCCAAGGCTGCCAACGCCGATATAGGCGCGCGACAGTTCCTCGGACACAACAACCATGCTGGCCTTGGACAGGCCGAGGCCACCGAATTCCTCGGGGATGGTCAGGCCAAAGACGCCCAGTTCCGCCAGTTCGGAAATGATCTCCATCGGGATCAGTTCGTCGCGCATGTGCCAGTTGTGGGCGTGCGGCACCACCTTGTCATCGGCCCAGCGGCGGAACTGGTCGCGGATCATTTCCAGATCTTCATCGAGACCGGTCTTGCCCACGGTGGCAACGCCCGGATTGTCGGCAATGATTTTCGCCAGTTGCGCGCGCGCCTGTGGCGTATTGCCCGCCATCAGCGTCTTTGCGGCCTCGGACGGCTGCCATTCGATGCCCATATCGGACAGGCGGGCGAATTCGGTCTGGCTCATCGGGATGCCGCCGGCGATCTGGGACAGGTATTCGCCAAAGCCGATTTCGAGGATCAGCCCTTCGGTTTCGCCCTGCACCCGGCCAGCCCATGCCGACAGTTGCCGCAGCGATTCAACATAGGTCGCCAGCCATGACAGCGCATGAGCGGCCCGCTGATGGGTTTCCAGCGCGGCGGGATCGACCTTGCCGCCGGGCGCGACCAGCCCCCGGACAGCGGCCCTGGCGCGGGATTGCAGGTCTTCCAGTTCGGCGATCACGGTGCTGGCGGCTGCGGTCATGTCGTTCATCGAATCCATCCGTTTCGGCGTTGCAGCATCCCTAGAATGTTTGCAGGTGCAGCGCAATGATGATGCGCGGAAAGGTTTGCGCGCGACTTAAAATGTCGCACAGGTTTCTTTGATCCACCCGGAGATACGCATCCGGGCAGACGGGACGCGCGCGTTCTGTCCATTTCCTTTGTCTTTGCCGGGGGATAGGGTGCGCGCCATGTTCGGGCTTGATCCTTGGGTTTTCTGGGCGGCGATGGCCGTGACGCTGTTTGCCGGCTTTGTCAAAGGCGCGATCGGCTTTGCCATGCCGATGATCATGATGTCGGTGTTCGGGTCGATCATGCCCGCGACCATGGCTTTGGCCGGGCTTATCCTGCCGACACTGGTGACGAATATCGGACAGGCGTTCCGGCAGGGGCCGGCGGCGGCCTGGGAATCGACCTGCCGGTTCCGCTGGCATATCGCCATGGTGGGGCTGTTCATTCTGGTGTCGGCACCGCTGGCGCGGGCGATGCCGCAGGGGGCGATGTATCTGATGCTGGGCGTGCCGATCTCGCTGTTCGCGCTGTGGCAATTGTCGGGGCGTCCCCTTGCGCTGCCGCTTCATCATCGCCGTCGGGCCGAGGTGGTCAGCGGTATCATCGGCGGGCTGTATGGCGGAATTTCGGGCATCTGGGGACCGCCGCTGATCGTGCTGCTGCTGTCCATGGGCGTTGACAAGCGTGAACAGATCCGGGTGCAGGGCGTGGTGTTTCTGCTGGGTGCGGTGGTGCTGACGGTGGCGCATCTGTTCACCGGGGTGCTGAATGCGCAGGCCCTGGCCTTTTCCGCGGTGCTGGTGGTGCCGGCCGTGATCGGGCTGTGGACCGGCTTTGCCTTGCAGGACCGGCTGAATGTGGTGCAGTTTCGGCGCTGGACGCTGGTTCTTCTGGTGCTGACCGGCGGGAACCTGATCCGCCGCGCGCTGCAACTTGGGATACAGGCATGACAGACCCCGCCGACCTGACCGTCCGTCTGATCCAATGCCCCTCGGTCACGCCCGAGGAAGGCGGCGCTCTGGTTCTGCTGGGCGATCTGCTGGCGGCGGCGGGGTTTTTCGTGCAGCGGGTGGACCGGAACGGGGTGCCGAACCTGTTTGCCCGCTGGGGCGACAAGGGCGCGCGCAGCTTTGGGTTCAACGGTCACACCGATGTGGTGCCGCCCGGCGATCTGGGGTCATGGACCCATCCGCCTTTTTCGGGTCATGTCGCGGATGGCGTGATCTGGGGCCGGGGGGCGACCGACATGAAATCCGGCGTCGCGGCCTTTGTCTGCGCGGCGATGGATTTCGTGCGGGACACCCCGCCCGACGGCGCGGTGATCCTGACCATAACCGGCGACGAGGAAGGGCCAGGCCGCGACGGCACCCGCGCGATTCTGGACTGGATGAATGCCAATGGCGAGCGGATGGATGTCTGCATCGTGGGCGAGCCGTCGAACCCCGACA
>JAUNUO010000051.1:0-2444 GCA_030538135.1 Paracoccus sp. (in: a-proteobacteria) | reverse complement strand
GCCAATGGCGAGCGGATGGATGTCTGCATCGTGGGCGAGCCGTCGAACCCCGACATCTTCGGCGAGATGATCAAGATCGGCCGGCGCGGGTCGGTGACGTTCCGCATCACCGCCAAGGGGGTGCAGGGCCATGCCGCCTATCCGCATCGGGCAAGGAACCCGCTGCATGTGCTGACCCGTTATCTGAACGGGCTGATCGCTGCGCCGCTGGATCAGGGGACGGCGCATTTCGACCCCTCGGGGTTGCAGATTACCAGCATCGACTGCGGCAACCCGGCCTCGAACGTGATCCCGGAACGGGCGACGGCGGTGGTGAACATCCGTTTCAACGATCTGCACAGCGGCGACAGCCTGATCGCCGATCTGACCGCGCGCGCCGACACGGTGGCGGCCGAAACCGGCGTCGCGCTTACGCTGGATGCCGAGGTCAGCGGCGAGAGTTTCCTGACCGCGCCCGGCCCGTTCGTCGATCTGGTGCGCGGGGTGGTGCGGGCGGAAACCGGGCTGGAACCGGTGCTGTCCACCACCGGCGGCACCTCGGACGCGCGGTTCATCAAGGATCATTGCCCGGTGGTCGAGTTCGGCCTTGTCGGGCGGTTCATGCATCAGGTCGATGAGCGCGTCCCCGAGGACGAGGTGCGCGCCCTGAGCCGTGTCTATCACCGTATCCTGCAAGGATATTTCGCATGAAGATCACTGTGACCGATGATCTGACCGCCTGCCACGCCCTGCGCCGCAAGGTGTTCATCGAGGAACAGGGCGTCTCCGAGGCCGAGGAAATGGACGATCTGGACGGGCAGGCCGTGCATCTGCTGGCCTTCGACGGCGATGTGCCGGTGGGAACGGCGCGCGTGCTGGCCAGCGGCGATACCGGCAAGATCGGGCGTGTCTGCGTTCTGGCGCAGGCGCGGGGCACCGGCCTTGGCGCGGCGCTGATCCGGGCGGCGCTGGATGTGCTGCGCGACATGCCGGGGATCACCCGCGCCAAGCTGGGGGCACAGACCCATGCGCTTGGCTTTTACGAAAAACTTGGATTTGCGGCCTATGGCCCTATCTATGACGACGCAGGCATTCCGCATCGGGATATGATGCGGGAACTTTGACGGCTCTGCGTGTTTGATAGAAACAAGACGGGTGCCTTTGCCACGCCCGCCGGACAGGATGCGGGCATGAACGAACAACTCCCCTCGAAACAACAGATTCTGGATTGGGTCGCGGATCATCCCGACGCCAATTCCAAACGCGACATCGCCAAGGCCTTTGGGGTCAAGGGCGCGGCGCGGATCGACCTGAAACGTCTGCTGAAGGAGCTTGAGGCCGAAGGCCATCTGGAACGGCGGCGGCGGCATTACATGGACAGCCACCACCTGCCGCCGGTATCGGTGATCCAGATCCTGCCGCCGGACGGGTCGGGTGATCTGTTCGCCCGTCCGATGGAATGGCAGGGCGAAGGGCCGGAACCGCGTATCCTGTTCGTGCCGCGGGGGGCTGACCCCGCGGTCGACGCGGGGGAACGCATATTGGCCCGCCTGATCGAGGTGCATGGCGAGGATCATCATTATCAGGCCCGGCTGATCCGCCGCATCGGCACCGCCCCGCACAAGATCGTCGGCATCTTTCGCAAGGAAACCGAAGGCGGGCGGATCGTTCCCATCGACAAGGGCGCCGACAAGGAATGGCGCGTGCGCGCCGATGCTACCCTTGGCGCCAAGGGCGGCGAGCTGGTCGAGGCCGAACAGATCGGCCCCAAGGGCCGGCTGGGCCTGCCTCTTGCGCGCATCACCGAGGTTCTGGGCGATCCCTCGGCCCCGCGCGCGGTCAGCCTGATCGCCATCCATCAGCACGGTATTCCCGACGATTTCCCCGACGCCGTGGTGGCCGAGGCCGATGCGGCGCAACCTGCGGACATGGCCGGACGGGTGGACCTGCGCCATCTGCCGCTGATTACCATCGACCCCGCCGACGCGCGCGACCACGACGATGCGGTGGCCGCTGTGGCCGAACCTGACGGCGGGGCGACGATCTGGGTCGCAATCGCCGATGTGGCGCATTACGTCCGCCCCGGCAGCCATCTGGACCGCGAGGCGTGGAAGCGGGGCAATTCCACCTATTTCCCCGACCGGGTGGTGCCGATGCTTCCCGATATCCTGTCGGGCGATCTCTGCTCGCTGCACGAAGGCGTGGACCGTCCGGTGATCGCCGTGCGGATGCGGCTGGACGCACAGGGCAACAAGACCGACCATTCCTTCCATCGCGGCATGATGACCAGCCGCGCCAGCCTTGCCTATGAACAGGCGCAGGCGGCGGCTGATGGCAAACCTGATGATCGGACCGAACCGCTGATGGATGATGTCATCCGCCCGCTGTGGCACGCCTATGGCCTGCTGCAATCGGCGCGGGCGCGTCGTCAGCCGCTGGATCTGGACCTGCCCGAACGCCGGATC
>JAUNUO010000274.1 GCA_030538135.1 Paracoccus sp. (in: a-proteobacteria) | reverse complement strand
CCGTGATCGAACAGCCCGCCGACACCCAGCCGCAGGATACCGCCGTTGCCGGTGCGGCCGGTGCCGCTGCCGGTGCGCTGATCGCAGGGCCGTTCGGTGCCGTGGCGGGCGCAGCGCTTGGCGGTGCGGCCGGTGCCACCGTGTCCGAAGAGCCCGCGCCCGAGATCCGCACCTATGTGACCGAACATCCGGTCGATCCTGTTCTGCTGGATGGCGAGGTCGTGGTCGGCGCAGGCCTTCCCGAAACTGTGACCCTTTACGAGGTTCCGGGCTATTCGGACTATCGTTATGTCATGGTGAACGGTCAGACTGTGCTGGTCGGTCCCGAGGATCGCCGCATCGTCTATATCTATCGCTAAGCCGTTCCCTCTTGGCGATCTCTGGGGCGGGGCCTGTGGCTCCGCCCTTTTTTATTCGTGCGGACGTGGTAATGTTAATCGTGTTAACTTGACAGGGGCCGCCATGTATCACACCATCGTCCGCCGCCGTATCCGCAGCCTGTTCGACGCCGTGAACCGTGGCGATGCCCGCCCGGTGCTGGATACGTTCACCCCGGACGGCGAACATGTGTTCAACGGCGCGCATGCCATGTCGGGGCGGCGGGTCACGGCGCAGGGCCGGGCCGATTGGTATGCGCGGCTGTTCCGCCTGTTGCCCGATATCCGCTTTATCCTGCATCGCATCGACGTGGCCGGGCCGCCTTGGGCCACCATCGCCGTGGTGGAATGGTCCGAAACCAACAGCGCCACCGATGGCATCCGGACCGGGGCGGCGGGGGTGCATGTGGTGCATTTGAAATGGGGCCGGATGACGCGCCTGCTGATCCTGACCGATACCGCCGCGCTTCAGGCAACGCTGTCCCGCACCGCCGAAACCAGCCGCGGCGAATCGCTGGCCCCGCCGATTGACGAACGCCCCGGCTGGCCCGCGCCCTGAGGCTTCCTGTTTGCCCAAATACGCAGCTTCGGGTGCAGCGTTACAAATCCGCCCAGCAGGGTTGCAGATCGCCGCGGGCAGGGCGCGCCGCATGAACCCCGCGTGCAATCGCCCGCGCCAGAACGCAGGCGGCGGCGTGACCCAGACCAAAGGCATCCGCCACCGGATCGGCCAAGGGGCGCGCCCCGGTTGACACCGCAAAGACCAGATCCCCGTCCAGCGGCGTATGCGACGGCACCAGCGCCCGCGCCATGCCGTCATGCGCCGCCGTGGCCAGCCGTTGCAGGCCCGCCTTGTCCAGCGCGGCGTCGGTGGCGACGATGGCGATGGTGGTCGCCTCGCCTTGCCGCTTCATCGGCGGTGGTTCATGGGCTGCGGGGAATGTGCAGGGCAGGCCAAGCCCGCCGAACTCGCCATCCAGTTCCCAAGGCGCGGCCCAGAATTGCCGGCCGTCCCCCACGGTGGGCGATCCAAGCGCGTTGACCACCACCAGCGCCGCGACCGTGGCGCCATTGTCCAGCACAGCGGATGCCGATCCCAGCCCGCCTTTCAGCCAGCCGGTCATCGCCCCCGTCCCGGCGCCTGCGGTGCCGACGGCGAAATCAGACCCCGCCGCCATCAGCGCCGCCCGGCCCAGCGCCGGATAAGGGTTGTCGCGCCACCCCTTGTCGCCGCCGTTCAGCAGGTCGAACACGATGGCGCCGGGCACGATCGGCACCCGCGCCGCGCCCACCGCAAAGCCGCGCCCGGCGGCGACCAGCCCGGCCATCACCCCGTCGCAGGCCGCCAGCCCAAAGGCCGATCCGCCCGCCAGCACCAGCGCATCGACCGCGCCGACCAGCCTGTCGGGGGCCAGCAGATCGGTTTCCCGCGTCCCCGGCGCGCCCCCCATGACATGCACCGCTGCCGCGAAGGGCTCATCCGCCACCAGCACGGTGACGCCGGATTTCAGCGCATCGTCCTGCGCGTTGCCGACCCGCAACCCGGCGACATCCGTAATCAGATTGCGCGGGCCGGGCCTCATTTCTGCGCCGCGGCCCGGATTTCCGACAGGGTGGCGGCGGTGGTCAGCGCCTCGGGGTCAAGGCGCAGCTCGATCACGGCCAGCGTTCCGGCATTCCGCGCGCGGGCAAAGGCCGCCGGGAAATCGTCGCCCTCTGTCACCAGTTCGCCATGCCCCCCATAGGCGCGGGCCAGCGCGGCAAAATCGGGGTTGGCCAGATCGGTGCCCGACA
>JAUNUO010000273.1 GCA_030538135.1 Paracoccus sp. (in: a-proteobacteria) | reverse complement strand
ACCCGCCGCGTCTGGTGGACCTATGCCGAACCGCGCGGCGAGGGCACCAATGCCACCGCCATCGCCACCGGCACCCTGTCCGCCGACGGAACCGCGATGGAAAACGTCACCCGCATCTGGCAGCAACAGCCGGCCACTTCCTCGACCAAGCATTTCGGAGCGCGCATCCTGCATGACGGCGAAGGCCATCTGATCGTCGGCCTGGGCGAGCGGTCCGACGCGCAGTATCGCGACATGGCGCAAGACCCGCAGACCACGCTTGGCAAGGTCATCCGCATCAAGGCGGACGACGGCAGCCCCGCCGGTGCCGGGATCGAGGGCGCGCTGCCCGAGGTCTGGTCCATGGGCCACCGCAACATTCAGGGCGCCGCAATCGGCCCCGACGGTCGCATCTGGATGAACGAACATGGCCCCCGGGGCGGGGACGAGCTGAACCTGATCCAGCCCGGCCTGAACTATGGCTGGCCGGTCATCACCTATGGCACCGAATACAGCGGCCAGCAGGTCGGCGACGGGCTGACCGCGCAGGACGGGATGCAGCAGCCGGTCTATTACTGGGATCCCTCGCCAGCGATCAGCGGCATGGCCTTTTATGACGGCGAGATGTTTCCCGACTGGCGGGGCAGCGCGCTGATCGGCGGGATGCGGTCTGGCGATCTGATCCGCCTGACCATCGACGGCGAGCGGGTGACCGGCGAGGCGCGCCATCTGCAAGGCATCGGCCGCGTCCGCGAGGTCGAAGTGGCCGCTGACGGGGCGCTGATGATTATCACCGACCATGAAAACGGTCAGTTGATCCGTGTCACGGCGAAATGAATGGCGGGGCGGCCCGACAGGGTCGCCCCTTCACCGTCAGACCGGCTTGTGCAGATCGTTTTCCTCGTCCTCGGGGGACAGGCCAAGCGCCTCCATCCCCGCTTCGAGGTAATCGGCCAGGCGCGGTTCGCCCATCAGGTAATCTTCGGTCGGGGTGGATTTTTCGGCGCGGGCGGTCGCGATGGCCTCGGCCAGTTCCTCGGGTTCGAAACTTTCGCGGCCGATCCACATGACGGCGACCAGCGTGGCCTGTTCATCGTCGTTCAGGCTTTCGATGAAATCATGCAGTTCGGTCCGGGTGCCGTCGCCGCGCCGGTGTCCGTTATGCGCCCAGGCATCCACCCCGCTGTCGTATTCGCGGGCACGGATGATGACATGGGCAATCTTGTCAGGGGTGATTTCCAGCATGGCGGCCTCCTTGTCCAGATACTGCCCTTTGCGCGGCAAGGGATCAATCGGGATCGAACGCATAGCCGAACCGGGCGATGCTTTGCGCCGCCGCGCGGGCCACGATGGCCGCCGTTTCCCCGGTATAATAATCGCGATATGCGCCGCGCTGCGACGGGTTCACATGCGGCAGCGGGCCAAGTTTCAGGCCCAGCCGGTCGCCCAGCATCGCGGTATCGGCGGACAGCGTTTCAAAGCGCAGGAACAGCGCGGGCCATTCGGTGCCCCGGCTGTCGGTCAGATAGCGGGTTTCTGGCCAGGCGATCATCCGCGTTGTCATCGGATGGCGGAGAAAGCCGTCGAAATCGGTCGCCTTAGCCAGCCGCACGGTCGGATGGTCAAAGGATTGCGTACGCGCCCAGTGATACATGCTGACCAGCCGGTCCCAGGGGTTCCGCACGAGGGTAAAGATCAGGTAATCGGCAAAGATCGCCGGATCGACCAGCCCTTCGATATCGGCCAGCGTCGCATGTTTCCACAGCCGCCCGCGCGCCGGCGCATCCTTGACCCGGTGGCGGCGGGCGCGGCCCTTGGGCGTGTCGGACAGGATGATGTCGTCACGCCCGACCCGGCGTTCCAGCATCTGCGTCAGCGATGTGCCGCCGGTCTTGGGGATATGCACAAAGATATAGCGATGCCGCAGCGAGATAATCATCCATTGCGACCGAACAGCCGCTCGATGTCGGACAGGCGCAGTTTCACCCATGTCGGGCGGCCGTGGTTGCACTGGCCGGAATTGGGCGTGCGCTCCATTTCGCGCAGCAGGGCGTTCATTTCATCGCCCGACATGCGGCGGCCCGAACGGACCGAGCCGTGGCAGGCCATCGACGACAGCACCGCGTCGATGCGCCCGCGCAGCCGGTCGGATGCGCCCAGATCGGCCAGATCGTCCAGAATGTCGCGGATCAGCGCGGCGAC
>JAUNUO010000272.1 GCA_030538135.1 Paracoccus sp. (in: a-proteobacteria) | reverse complement strand
GATGCCCACCGGGCATTGGTTCGTGTGACAGATCTGCGCCTGAATGCAGCCGATCGCGAACATGAAACCGCGCCCCGAATTGCACCAGTCCGCCCCCAGTGCCAGCGCCCGCGCGATGTCAAAGCCGGAAATGATCTTGCCCGCCGCCGCCAATCTGATCTCGCTGCGCAGACCCGCGCCGCGCAACGTGTTGTGAACGAAGGTCAAACCCTCCAGCATCGGCATGCCGACGCGGTTGGCGAATTCGACCGGGGCCGCGCCGGTGCCGCCTTCGGCCCCGTCGATGACGATGAAATCGGGGCGGATGCCGGTTTGCAGCATCGCCTTGACCATTGACAGGAATTCGCGGCGGTGGCCGATGCACAGCTTGAAGCCGACGGGCTTGCCTTCCGATAATTCGCGCAGTTCGGCGATGAATTCCATCAGCCCGACCGGGGTGGAAAAGGTGCTGTGCGCGGGCGGCGAGACACAATCTATCCCCATCGGCACCCCGCGCGCCTCGGCGATTTCGGGCGAGATCTTGGCCGCCGGCAACATGCCGCCATGGCCGGGCTTGGCGCCCTGGCTCAGCTTGATCTCGATCATCTTGACCTGCGGATCGGCGGCGGTGATGGCGAATTTTTCCGGTGAAAAGCTGCCGTCGTCATTGCGGCAGCCGAAATACCCCGAGGCGACCTGAAACACCAGATCGCCCCCGCCCCGTCGGTGATAGCGGCTGATCCCGCCTTCGCCGGTATCCTGCGCGAACCCGGCCAGTTTGGCGCCGGTGTTCAGCGCCAGAATGGCATTGGCGGACAGGGCGCCGAAACTCATGGCAGAAATATTGTAGAGGCTGGCACTGTATGGTTGCCGGCAGGCCGGACCGCCGACCGTGATGCGGAAGTCCGATTCGCTGAGCTTTGTCGGCGCCGTGGAATGGGTCAGCCAGGAATAGCCCGAGGCATAGACGTTCTCGATCGTGCCGAAGGGGCGCTTGTCCTCGACCCCCTTGGCGCGCTGATAGACAAGGGCGCGGGCTGCGCGGCTGAACGGCACCTCGTCCTGATCGCCCTCGATCATGTATTGGCGGATTTCGGGGCGGAAGCCTTCGAACAAGAACCGAAGATGCCCGGCAACGGGATAGTTGCGCAAGATCGCGTGGCGGGATTGAAAAAGATCCCGGATGCCGACCAGCGCCAAGGCGGTCGCAAGTGCGGCAAACAGCCACCACCAGCCGCCCCAGACCGATGCCGCCACCAGCAGCAGAACGGCAATGATGATCGTCAGGACAAATACGCTATAACGCTGATAGACAACTGCCCGCATCGAAACCTTCCCTCTGTAATTATGCCGCCATGATGTAGGACGTCTTGACGCTGGTATAGAACTCGACCGCATGACGCCCTTGGTCGCGCGGCCCGTAGGAACTGCCTCGGGCTCCGCCGAACTTCACATGGTAATCGACCCCCGCTGTCGGCAGGTTGACCATCACCATACCCGCCCGAGCCTGCTGACGGAACCGGGTCGCATATTTCAATGAAGTCGTGCATATCCCCGCCGACAGGCCGAATTCGCTGTCATTGGCCAGCATCAGCGCATGATCGAAATCATCGGCGCGGATCACGGCGGCGCAGAGGCCAAAGATTTCCTCACGCGCAACGGGCATTGACGAACAGGGCCGGGCGCTGAAAATAGCCCTCGGCCGGGCCGTCAATGCGCTGACCGGCGATCACCTCGCAGCCCTCCTGACCGGCCAGCGCCACATAGTCCAGATTGCGCTGCGACTGCGCGGCCGAAACGACCGGTCCGATCTGGCTGTCGGCGTGCAAGGCCGGGCCGACGCGCAGGGTGGTCATGGCGGCTGTCAGCCGTTCGACGAATACGTCATGGATCCCGCTTTGCACGATCAGCCGCGACGATGCCGTGCAGCGCTGTCCGGTCGAGAAAAACGCGCCGTTCGGACAGGCCGCAACCGCGATTTCCAGATCGGCGTCATCCATCACCACCATCGGGTTCTTGCCCCCATTTCCAGCTGCACCTTCTGCATCTGCCCCGCCGCCGCGCGGGCGATGCCGCGCCCGGTGGGAACCGATCCGGTGAACGAGATCGCCCCGATCAGCGGATGATCGACCATCGCCCGCCCGACGACCGAGCCGCGCCCCATCACCAGATTGAACACCCCCGGCGGACAGCCGGCGTCGT
>JAUNUO010000271.1 GCA_030538135.1 Paracoccus sp. (in: a-proteobacteria) | reverse complement strand
TGGGCCGGTTCCATCAGGGGTTCAGCCGCGCCTGCGGCGCATTGCCGCCAATGCGCCAAGGCCGGTAATCAACAGCACGGCACCCGCCGGCAACGGGATCGGCGCGATCTCGGTCGTATAAAGCGAGAATCGGCCATCACCTGTCCAGTCGCCGCCGGCATAGATGCCGAACGAACCCTTCAGCACGGCATAAAGCGTGGCCCGCAGATCGACGCCCGGCACCGCATCGCTGGGTGCGGTGACCGTGAACAGCATCGCGGCACCCGTCGTATCCCACACATATTCAAGCCCGCTCGCCATCAGCGCCGGTGCAGTGCTGTCGCCGGTCAGCCGCGGCGCAAAGCCAAGCGTCAGATCACCGGGCAGCGGCATCATGTCCATCGTCACAAGGTCGATCATGGCGCGCGGATTATCGCCGTTGGTGATCGCCTGCCCCATCAGGAAACCGAAAGCATCGGTCAGATCGACCGACATGTGCTGATCCTCGGTCAGCGCAGGGCCAAGTGTCCGGTCGCGGGCGGCAAGGTCGATGGTCGCGGCCGAGACAGTGCCGGCGGTCAGGGCGAAAAGGGCGGCGGCAATCGTGGCGCGCATGGGGTTCACTCCGTTCAGGGGTCTGTTAAAAAAAGCGCGGGACGCGCGGGGCCCCCGGCCGCATGGTCAGATAAAGATCAACTGGTCGGCGTCGGTCATACCTTGCAGGCGCAGGATGTCGCCATCGCCCGAGATGCGCAGCAGCAGATCGTTGCCGAGCCGCTGATATTGCGCGACCTCGGCGCCATTCAGGTCGATGCGATCTGCCAGAACGTCGAAATCGGTGACGGTGACCATATCCCGCCGGCCGTTGTCATGGGCAGCGAACAGGATCACATCCGCCCCGGCGCCGGTGGTCACGATGTCATTTCCGCCCGTCAGGACAAAGGTTTCGCTGGCCGCGGAACTCTTCATCATGTCGATATCGACGGTGCCCTCGATCAGGATTTCCTGCACCAGCGAAACGACCTGCACATTGTCATAGCTGGTCCCCGGCGCGCCCCAGTTGTAAAGACCGAAGCTGCCCTTTTCGATCTTGTGGATCTCGACCGGGTTGAAGATCGGTTGTCCGTCCAACCATGCGCTGATCCTGCCGCCCTCGATATCCAGCCGCAAATGGTTGGTGCCGGTCACATCATAGTTGGGGCGGGCCTGCCACTCCAGCTGTTCGATCCCATCGACGACCGAGGTCATCTGCGAATAGCCGCCCATTCGGTCAAGTTCGAGTTTGTAGTAATTGTTCTCGTCCTGATAGTGGAACAGCACGCCGACCGCCCCGCCCGATGGCGCGGTAAAATCGAATTCGATGGAATAATCGGTCCAGTCGCGCGAGGCCGGATCGTTATACAGCGCATAGGTGCCAAGGCGCAGGGCGTGATAGCCGTCGCCCAAGGGACTCCAACTGAGGCCCCACCAGCTGTTGGGGGCGGTATCGCCCGAACCCATCAACTGCCGCGAATAGCGATCCTCGGTCTGGATCAGCGCGCCGTCCTGCACCTGCCAGTTGGCGGGCACGCCAAGCTCGCACCGGTCGATGAAGGTCCAGTTGCCCGCGCGGTCCGAGAAATCGTCCCAGGCCAGCAGGTTGCGCAGGGCGATCACCTCGATCTCGGTCACATCGCGGTCGGTCTGGCCGTCGATGGACTGATCCAGCCGGATCAGGTGCCGCCCGACACCCAGATCCACCGTGGCGCTGTCGCCGCTGGCCAGTTCCACCCCGTCCAGCGACCAGACAGAACCACCCCTGTGCGAGCCGGCGGCATTCGACAGATCGACCGAAACCGCGCCGGTGTTGTCCCAGTCGATGATCCGGCGGTTCGCCCCGGCATCGGCGATCATCGTGCCCTGACGGACGCTGAAATCGTCCAGACGGGCCAGCGGCGAGGTGCCTTCGTGGAAGAAACCGGCGCTGCCGCCGGTCAGCGGGTTGTCGTCGATCACCACGCCGCCGAACAGGGTCTGCCCGTCGATGGCGGCGACCAGCCGCCCGTCGCCGACCGGCAGTCTCGCGGTATGGACCAGATCGAAGGGCGCGCCGTCACGCTGTTCGGCCAGCACCGTGCGCACACCGTTTTCCAGCCGCACAAGCTGAATCACATGGGCGGCCACGGCGAATTCCAGCCGATACATCGTGTCCGGCCCGCTGGCATAGGCGACCAGACCCATCGGGGC
>JAUNUO010000270.1 GCA_030538135.1 Paracoccus sp. (in: a-proteobacteria) | reverse complement strand
TGATGAACCGCCCCGCCGCGTCCTTGCGGAAATACAGCAGCAGCCGGCGGGCGTCAGATGCCGAATGGCCTTCCGGCAATATCTTCGCGCTCAGTTCGGGTGGCAGAGGTTCCGTCGCGACCTGAATCGACCGGATCGGCACGACGGTGCGGCGCAACGGCGAAACCACGTCGCTGGTATAACCATTCGTGCAGACCAGCACCGTTTTCGCGGTCACCTTGCCTTGGGGGGTGGTCAGAACCTGCAGGTCGCCGTGGGTTTCATGCGCGCTGACGCGGCTGTGGCCATGGATCGCCGCCCCCGCCGCCAGCGCCGCATCGGCCAGCCCCAGCGCGTAATTCAGCGGGTGCAGGTTGCCGCCCCGGTCGTCGATCATCGCGCCGTGATAGGTGGTCGTGCCCAGCAGCGCCGCGGTCGTCTCGCGATCCAGCAGCCGCAGCGATGCGCCCCGACGCACCCACTGATCCACGCGCCGGCGAACCACGCCCTCTGATACCTCGTTGTGGAACGGCTGGATCCAGCCCGTCTGCCGCGCGTCGCAGGAAATATTCAGCCGCGCGATCAGATCGAACACGAACTGCCCGGCCCCGCCCGACAGCGCGACCATCCGCCCGCCCATATCGGCGCCAAAGCGGGCCTCGATCGTGTCGGGGTCTTCCTTCAGCCCCGGATTGACCTGCCCGCCGTTACGCCCCGATGCGCCCCAGCCGGGCGATTGCGCGTCCAGCAGGATGACCCGCTGTCCCCGTTCGGCCAGATGCACGGCAGCGGACAGGCCGGTATATCCCGCGCCGATGATGGCAACGTCGCAATCCGCCTCGCCGACCTGCGGCGGGCAATGCGGCGCGGGATTTGCGGTGGCGGTCCACAGGGAATCCGCGATCACTGCGGCTTCGTTCTGAATCATCGCGTTGCACTCCGTTTTCAATAGACCGCCGGGGTGACGACCCAGATCACCTCGGTCACCTCGTTGCCCTCGCACCAAAAGCGGATCATCCGCGTGGCTTCAAAGGCGAAACTGTCGCCCGGACCGATCAGATGGACCTCGCCGTCCACCTCAAGGGCAAGGGTGCCCCTCAGCACCGTGCCGCATTTTGCGCCGCTGGGGTGGTTGTAAGGGGTCTGGCCGGTGGACCCGCCGGGCCGGATGACAAGCCGCATCATCTGGATGCCGGTGCTGCTGTCGGGGGTCATCAGTTCCTTGGCCATTCCCTTGGCGCCCAGGTCCAGAACCCGGCGCTGATGCCGGCGCACCAGAATGCGGCTGTCATCGGGCGGGGCAGGGTGGTCGAAAAGCCATCCCACGGGCATTTCAAGCGCCGCGCAGATGGCCCCCAGCGATCTGACCGATGGCATGGTCAGGCCGCGCTCGATCTGGCTGATGAGGCCGATCGACACCTCGGCCCTTTGGGCCACCTCTTTCAGGGACATGCCCCGGACCTTGCGCCGGCGGCGGATACGGCTGCCGATGTCATCCGCGTCGCCCGTATCGGCAGGAGGCTCGGTTATATCCAGAGACGATAACATTGATTGACAATCCGATCTTCTTTTCGTCAGAATGAAATAATGCGGCGATAATTTCAATAGGCATGAACCACGATCCGCCGCCCGACAGACCGGAGGTCAAGCATGAAGAAAATCACACAGACCCTGCGCGGCGCCCTGCTGGCCGCAGTTGCCACCGCGACGATGGCCGGCGCCGCACTGGCACAGGACAGCTTCAAGGTCGGGTCCACCCCATCGGGGGTGCCCTTCACGTTCCTCGACGTGAAAACGAACCAGATCGACGGCGTGATGGTCGATATCGTCAAGGCCATCGGAGAGGTCGAGGGTTTCACCCCTCAGGTCGAGGCAACCCAATGGAGCGCGCTGATCCCCTCGCTGACCGGCGACAAGATCGACATCATCGCGGCGGCCATGTATGCCACCGACGAACGCGCCAAGGTCGTCAGCTTCAGCGATACGGTCTATTCCTATGGGGAAGGGCTGTTCGTGCCCAAGGACGACCTGACGGAATACAAATCGCTTGATGATCTTGAGGGCAAGACGGTCGGCGCGCAGGTCGGCACCGCCTATATCGAGCCGCTGAACGCCAGCGGCAGACTCAAGGAAGTCAAGGTTTACGACACCATCGCCGACATCATGCGGGACGTGTCGCTTGGGCGCATCGACGCGGGTTTCGGCGACCGCCCCATCGTCGCCTATCAGCTTGCGCAGG
>JAUNUO010000269.1 GCA_030538135.1 Paracoccus sp. (in: a-proteobacteria) | reverse complement strand
TGTCGGAACAGGTGGCGTCCCTGCCGGTGATGCGCCTGACCATCGCCCCCAACCCGAACCCGCAACCGCTGCGCCCCGAACTGCTGGCCGAGGTGCTGGCGGGGATGTCTGACAGCATGGCGCAGGCGCGCGCGCCTCTGGTCGGGCTGGACGATGATTTCGGTCTGGATATCGACCTTGCCGACATCTGGTTCGACGTAAACGCGAACGGCGCCCGCGACGAGGGCGAAGGGCTGATCGAAGTCGCGGGCGGCCTGCTGGGTCTTGGTCCCGCGGTGCGATGGGCCGATGCCGCCCCGATGCCGGTGCCGGTGATCCGCTTTGACACCGCCGATGCGGCCTGGCTGTCGGCCTACACGCATCTGATGTCGGGCACGGCGCAGACGATCCTTGCCTATGACCCGACCGGGCCGATCCGCGACTCCATGGCCACCCGCGCCCGGTTCGCGGAACTGACACCTAACGGTCCCCAAGCCCTCGCGGGCGCTGTCGAGGATTGGTGGCTGGACGCGCTGGCTGTCGTCATCAACACGATGAAACAGCAACCCGACCCGGCCCGCGCCAGCGCCGCCCACGCCGATTTTCTGGCGATGATCGCGGAAAACCGGCGCTTCTGGGCCTTGGTCGAAGGGGAAACCGACAATACGCGCGAATGGATTCCGAATGCGCATCAGACCAGCGCGACGGGCATCGCCCTGCCGCCAGAAACCGGCGCCGCTTGGCAGAATGTGCTGACCGAGGTGGAAAACGTCCTCAACGGCCAGACCCTGATCCCCTATTGGCGCGGGGCGGCGGGCGTCAATGTCCGGCAACTGTTCCTGGACCCGCGCCCGGTCGATCTGATCGGCTGGATTCAGGGGGCCGGCGCGCTGCCCTATCTGGAACAGGGACCGATGGCCGGTGCCGAGGCGATCGGTTATTTCGAGTCGCTGATGGAAGGAAACGGACTGCTTGTCGCGGCCTGGCTCAACTGATCCGCGCCGGTGGCGCGCGGGGCCGATGACAAATGTGATCACAGCCACGGCGGCCGTGATCACAAGCCGAGGTTTTCAACAAAAAAAGCAGCTTGGGCTGTCAATAAAGGTTCATCTGCCAGACGTTTCATGCCACAAGAATCAACAATTCCTTACCCGATGGCACCGAAAAGAGGGTTGCGATGAACATCCACGAATATCAGGCCAAGGCGCTGCTGCGTCAGTATGGGGCGCCCGTCTCGGACGGCCGCATCGTGATGAAGGCCGACGAGGCGAAATCGGCGGCAGGCGAGCTGGACGGCCCGCTGTGGGTCGTCAAGGCCCAGATCCACGCCGGCGGCCGCGGCAAGGGCAAGTTCAAAGAGACCGAGGCCGGTGAAAAAGGCGGCGTCCGTCTGGCCAAGTCGGTGGCCGAGGCCGAGGAGCTGACCAAGCAGATGCTGGGCCGCACCCTTGTCACGCACCAGACTGGCGAAGTGGGCAAGCAGGTCAACCGCATCTATATCGAGGACGGTTCGGACATCGCCCGCGAACTCTATCTCGCGCTGCTGGTTGATCGCCAGACCTCGCGCGTGTCCTTCGTCGCCTCGACCGAGGGTGGCATGGACATCGAGGAAGTGGCAGCCAGCACCCCGGAAAAGATCGTCAGCTTCAGCGTCGATCCGGCGTCGGGCCTGTCCGATTTCCACGGCCGCCGCGTGGCCTTCGCCCTCGGGCTGGAAGGCGCGCAGATCAAGCAATGCGTGGCGCTGGTGCGTAACCTGTATCGCATGTTCGTCGAAAAGGACATGGAGATGCTGGAGATCAACCCGCTGATCGTGATGCCCGACGGCAACCTGAAATGCCTCGACGCCAAGATGGGCTTTGACAACAACGCGCTTTATCGCCAGCCCGACATCATGGCGCTGCGCGACGAGACCGAGGAAGACCCGAAAGAACTGGCCGCGTCGAAATTCGACCTGAACTATATCGCCTTGGACGGTGAAATCGGCTGCATGGTGAACGGCGCCGGTCTGGCGATGGCCACCATGGACATCATCAAGCTGTATGGCGCGGAACCGGCCAACTTCCTCGACGTGGGCGGCGGCGCGACCAAGGAAAAAGTGACCGAGGCGTTCAAGATCATCACTTCGGACCCGAACGTCAAAGGCATTCTGGTCAACATCTTTGGCGGCATCATGCGCTGCGACATCATCGCCGAGGGCATCGTGGCCGCGGTGAAAGAGGTCGGGCTTCAGGTTCCGCTGGTCGT
>JAUNUO010000050.1:10593-19050 GCA_030538135.1 Paracoccus sp. (in: a-proteobacteria) | reverse complement strand
GTTTCGTCCAGCGACGTGGTCCGTGAAATGCTGCCCGAATGATGTGGGCGTCGCCAGATCGGTCAGCTTTACGATGACCAAACTCCCCCCAGATACATCGAATGCACCGCCATGACCAAGAGCATGGCCGAGATCCGCCGCGGCCACGCCCCCTTGATACCGCCGATCCATTTCACCATGCCGTTCCCGAAGATCTGATCGCGATCCGGGTGCATATCGCGGCAGATAGTCCGCAAGCAGCCGCCCGTATTCAGGATCGGATGGGCGCCGCCGAATCGCTAAAAATATATAAAAAGTCCGCTTATTGAACAATCAGCTCAGCATGCAAGGCTCCGGCCCCATGAACTGATTTAAGGATGTCAATCATTTCTCGCGGACGTACACCCAGAGCATTCAAGCCTGCAACAACTTCGGATAAAGAGGTTTCACCGGCAACTTCCACAAATCCTATCCCCGGTTCATTATGCACTTCGACCGTTGTACGCGGCACCATTACGCTTTCTCCTGCCGAAAACGGGTTTGGCTGCGATACAGCTGGGGACTCCGCCACCTTAAGCATCAAGTTTCCTTGAGACACCGCAACACGCGAAATACGAACATCATTCCCCATCACGATAGTACCTGAGCGATGGTCGATTACCACCTTCGCCTTGTTATGCGGCTCAACAGTAAGATTTTCGATCCTGGCCAAGACCCGGGCGGGATTGATATCTCCAAGTCCCTGAAAATCGACCGATACGGTGCCACTATCGTCGGTGCGGGCGATCCGACTGTTGAAGTCGCGATTGATAGCATCTTCGATCAGGACGGCCGTTGTGAAATCCGCATTTCGCAGCGCGATACGAACATCTTGAATTTGAGAGAAATCAAAGTCCACCTCTCGTTCGACACGCGCACCGACGGGAATTGTACCTGCAGTCGGGACGCCTTCGACGACACGCGCCGCCTGACCCGAAGCGGCCACCCCGCCCGAGATGATAGAACCCTGCGCAACTGCATAAATATTGCCGTCCGCAGCTTTCAATGGTGTCATTACCAGCGTTCCACCAAGCAGGCTCTTTGCATCTCCGATGGTGGCCACATTTACATCCATGCGACTACCCGCTCTTGCAAATGGCGGCAAATCCGCAGTCACAATAACGGCAGCGACATTCTTGGACCGCAATGCTTCATTCGTAACGTTAACGCCTAGTCGCTCCAGCAATCCGGACAACATATCCTCTGCAAAAGGCGCATTGCGAAAACTGTCTCCCGTCCCATCAAGACCGACGACAAGGCCATAGCCAACCAGATCATTACCGCGAACTCCATCGAAGTTTGCCAGATCCTTGATCCGAACGGGCGCCGCCATAGCGACCGCTGGAAGAAAAACTGCAAAAGCAAGCGCGATAAGCTTTTTCACCGAAGGTAATCCACAAGCTTGAGATTGGAGAGGCGGGCTGTCAAAGTATACAAAGTTTCCATTTGTGTCTGCACTTCGGTAATGGCGGCTGCGGTAGCAAACGGATCGGCCGCGACCATATCGTTTCGTGCAACCTGGAAGGAAGAGAGTACGTGGGCATTTTGCGCCTGCGCGACCTCAATCTGTTGCTGCATCAGGCCAACTTTTCCGCGCAAGCCAATAAGTCGGGGCCCGTTTTCATGTAATCCATCCCCCGCCAATCGCAACAGCTCTCGGCGATCCTCTATTGAAGCAGGAAGCACCTCGTTTTCAGCAAGAGATCCCATCACCAAAGATTTTAATGTCTCTCGCAAGACATTGTGGCTTGCATCAATATCAATGACTGCCATATCATGTTCCGACACTTGGACTTGACGTATTTTTCCCTGCGAACCTGAATAAGCAAAATCCAGGAAGCCATCCCCACCAGCAGGCGCCGAGAACCAATCATCAAGCTTGGAAAATACCTCCGTGGGTGTTGCCGCACCGCTGACAACTTCTGCCGCTTCAGCCAAAATGGCGTTGGCCGATACTAATGGTGCGCGATTCACCTCGGTTCCGCCAAAAATTCGCACACCAGCAACGCTGCTATTCAATTGAGAAACAACTGATTGAAGCGCCAGCTTTGCGTCGCGCGCGTAACCGGATACGATTTGAGCCGACGGCGCTGAAAAATCGGTGATCAAGGTAATGCCCAATTTCTCGGACTTCGCATGGATTTCGGTCAGCACGTTTTGCATCAAATCGGCTTGGCTGGTAGCTTCGGCAGACGTCAGCTTGAATTGCCCCAGCAGTGATATTTTATTTTCAATATGATGCAGAGGCTGCAAGTTTCCACGAACCCGCTGCGTGATATCCGCAACCTTTCCGCTGTTCAGTTCGGACGATAGAACATTCAGCGTCGACTTGAGACGGTTCGTCGCATTTTGCATTGAAAAGGCGCGGGCATTATCGCCAATGGAATTAATCGTCATCTCATATACTCAGCAAGGTTCGAAGCATATCGTCGATAGTTTGGATAACTTTGGCATTCGCCGAATATGCATGTTCATACTGTAGCAGTCGACGCATTTCCACATCACTGTCCACCCCTTCAGCCATCAGCCGCGTCGAAAGCGTCGTTGCACGGGCGTTACGAACCGCTAGGTCCGAATCGGCGGAGACACGGCGCGATCCCAGACGTGATGAAAACTGTCCGGAAAAATCGTCAAAACCGCCCAAGCCGGAAAAAATTGATGTGTCTGCCATGGGGCGCGCATCCGTCAAGGCACCGCTGATGCGATGAAGCAGACTGCCATCGCCAACGCTGCCTTGATCGGTTGCGCCAAGACCGTCGCGAACCTTCCATAGATCACCGCCACTTGTTGGATCAACCGCGGCATTGACGCGGATTCGCGACGCCAGACCATCCATCTGCGCAGCCAAAGCGAGCGCCCCATCATCGGTGAACAATCCGGGTTTGCCTTGCAAGGTCGGGTCGACCTGATCACTGCTAAGCCGATCATTCAAATCCAAAGCAATTGCATCAACTTCACGCTGCAATTGGGGCGCAAGTTCATCACGGACGCGGAAGGATGCCGTCAGGGAACCGCCGCCTAGCATTGCCATTCGGGTAGGCGAAACCTGCTGCCCATTGACCGAAAGCAGACCCAATTGTCCATTTTCGACCGTCATATCGGCAGAAATCTTGCCGGCCGCCGTAAATTCGAAGCGAGTCGGCTGGCTACCATCGAGCAGCATAGTCCCGCCAGTTGCAAACAGCGCCAGCTTGTTCCCGGGCCGTTCGATCTGCTGGACTGGAACAATGGTCGAGATTCGGTCAATAATCGCCTGTCGCTCATCCTCCATCGAAAGGGTTTCCACGCCGCTCCCGGAAAGCGATGAAATGCGGCGATTCAGATCCGCCACACGCTCGAGATCGGTATTCAGATTGGCGACATCAGCCGCGATCTGGTGATCCGCCGCGGTGCGTGCCGCCTGAATTCCGTCACCGATGCTGTTCAATCGCCGGACCAATGTCGAAGCAGAAGAAACCACGTTTGCCAGACGGACATCTTCATCGGGGCGTGTCGCGGCAGAAATCAATGCGGTCTGAAAATCACCCAGTGCCGAACCAAGAGAACCAGCCTCACCCGGCACGCCGACAAGCTGCTCCATCGACGCCAGGAATTTTGCCTGAATCTCTGCACCCGCTTTTGCCGCACCGGCCGACCGATTTTCGGCGACCAATGTGTCATTGACGATCCGGTTCACGCCATTCACCTGAACGCCACCTACGCCGCCCGACCATGACTGGGACGAGACCGACATTTCACGGCGGGCGTAACCGGGGGTCATGATGTTAGCGAGGTTCGACGCCACCGTTTCGGTGCCACGGCCGCTGGCCTGAAGCCCGGTGACCGCGTTGGAGAGAGCTTTTGTGAGGTTCATGTTATCAACCTTTGGCGGCGATTATCCGCAAGTCATCAGCGCTTGATATTGGTGGTTTCCTGAAGCATCTCATCGACGGTCTGAATGACTTTCGCGTTCGAAGAATAGGCACGCTGCGTAACGATCAGATTGGTCAGTTCATCCGCCACGTCGGTCGTAGATTCTTCGCGGGCATAGCCAACCACTTCGCCAGTGGGCCCGTCGCCCGCGTCCCAGAGGAAGAACGAGCCGGAGGTCGGTGAAATCTTGAAGGTTTGATCGTCAAGCGCGATCAGACCGTTCGGATTGGGGACATCGGCGAGCGGAACCTGGTAGAGAACCTTCATGAAGCCGGTATCATAGGTCGCGCGGATCAGACCATTTGAGTCGATTTCAACTGAGGCCAGGTTACCAACCGGGGATCCATCCTTGGTGACGTTCGTGGTGGAGAAACTGCTCGACAGCTGACGCATCCCGCTCATGCCGTTGATCTTACCGATTTCCAGGGCCATCGGGCCGCCGGCAACATCAAAGGTTAGTTTGCCGGTTGCGGCGTCATAATTTGCATGAGTCCCGCCCGACGGATCGTTTACTTCCTTGATGGTGCCCGCTGTTCCCGCCGCATCATCAAAGATGATCTCGAAGCCTTCGATCACGTCCTCGGGCGGATTACCGGCCGAATCGCGCACTTCGACCGTCCATGTGTTCGACAGCCCAGGGGCCGTGGCGAGCGTCGGCGTAAAGGTCAGCGTCAACGTTTCCGAGGTGCCGAGATTACCGAAATATTCGACGCTCATGTTGATCGGCTCGCCGCTGGCCGTGTCGCGCGTTTCCGAAGCGGGCAGGTTCATGCTGAGAAAGATGTTGCGCGTCGGATCGCTGGCGGTCTGGTTCTTGTCGATCTGGATCGGTTGCAGACCGGCGATGGTATCGCGCGGCTTGAGCGGGATGGAGCCGTCGCTGTTTGCGGCCCAACCCATCAGAACCAGACCCGATTCGGTTTTCAGAAGGCCCGAGGCATCGGGACGAAAGCTGCCGGTGCGGGTCATCAGCATCGGCAGATCGCTCATCTTGTTGTCCAGGGCGACGGCGGTGGTCACAGGCAGCATCCCACGACCCGAAATCGCAATATCCAGCGGATTCGACGTGCCGATCAGCGAACCGTTCTGATCTATGATCCGATGCGAACTCGCGCGCACACCGCCGGCGGAATACATGCCGGTCGAACTGCCCTTGATAAGCACCATGGCATCGAATTCCGTTTCAACCCGCTTGTAGCCATAGGTCGAAGAGTTGGCTATGTTATCCGAAATCGTCGCCAGACGCATGGCATTGGCCGAAAGACCCGACACACCCGCGCTGAGGGCTGAAGACATCGTCATGAGGCTGCTATCCTTGCTTTGAAACTGTTGGAGACCACCATGGATGACAGCGTTTAAGATTCGCCTAACGCCGCCCTTCTTTTTGGATGCTATCTCAATAAAATGACTTCGATCCGGTTGTTCGCCGGGTCCATCGGATTGGCCGAGCGGTTCTTGCGATCAGCCCAACCGGTCACGCGCTGGATTCGCTGACCGTCCAGATTCGCCTGTTCCAGAAGGTTACGCACGGTATGGGCGCGGGCATCCGACAGGGGCCACACGGGGGATTGCGCCATCATCGCCGGATAGGCCCGGACATGCCCCGAAACCGCCAGATCATTGCGGACGCGGCCCAGAACGCCGGCCAGAATCCCTGCCAGTTCCCGGGTGACCTGTTGCGGCTGCGCGGTGTCCTCGACGAACAGGGGCTGATCGGTCAGGTCGGACAGCTCGATCACAAGGCCTTCGTCCGTCAGCCGTGTCACCACATGACGCAACGCATTGGTATGCTGCATGGATTCAGCCCCGGATCCGGTCAGGGCATCCTGAATCTGCTTGACCACTTCCTGAAAACGGGCGGCATCGCCGGTCATCTTTTCGGCCTCGCCCTGCCCATCTTCAGACGAATCACCGGCGCCGGTCTGCATATGCATGATCGTCGGATCGAAATAATCCGCCAATCCGCGACGCTGTTTTTCCGTGGTTGCATTCAGCAACCACATCAGCAGGAAAAACGCCATCATCGCGGTCACAAAGTCCGCGTAGGCGACCTTCCATGCGCCGCCGTGATGGCCAGCCTCGCTGCCCTTGACACGTTTTATGATGATCGGGGCAGATCCCTTGCCCTTTTCAGCGGCCATGACGCCACCCCCAGTTCCAATTACCCGAGAGTGGAAAATTTAGCAGAACGACCTTCAAAACAAGTTAACGCCTCAAATGCGCGCTATTTGACGTCAATCGTATTTACGCTGATCCTCGATCACCAATCCGTCATTGGGCAGGCTGCCGGGCGCGACGATCTCGATTTTCCCCTTGAGTTTCAACGCCTCGGCAACCGAAGCGGCATAGGTCTCGGCACTGCCGCCGGGCGATTCGATGCGCACCGTCATATCGTCCATTTCGCCCTCGCGCGTCGCCACGACACGGGCGCGGGTGATTTCGGGATGGCGGGCGACCAGCACGGCAACCTGTTCGGGGCGCACGAACATGCCCTTGATCTTGGTGGTCTGATCGGCCCGTCCCATCCACCCCTTGATGCGCATATTGGTGCGACCACAAGGACTTGTGCCCGGCAGAACGGCAGACAGATCGCCCGTGGCAAAGCGGACCAGCGGATAGTCCGGGTTCAGCGTGGTAACGATGATCTCGCCCACCTCACCATCGGGAACGGGGTCGCCAGTGCCGGGCCGCACGATTTCAAGGATCACCCCTTCGTCCACGATCATCCCGTCGGCAGCATCGGATTCATAGGCCAGAAGCCCCAGGTCGGCGGTGGCATAGCATTGCAGCGTGGCGATGCCGCGGTCGGCATAGGCCGCGCGCAGCGACGGGAACAACGCGCCGCCCGAGACCGTGGCACGGGTGATGGACAGCGATTCGTCCATCTCGTCGGCCTTGTCCAATATGATCTTCAGATAATCCGGCGTCCCGGCATAGACGGTGGTGCCAATGTCCACGGCGGCGCGAACCTGCAATTCGGTCTGCCCTGTGCCGGCGGGCAGCACCGCGGCGTCCACCGCCCGCGCGCCCGATTCGAACATCATGCCGGCCGGGGTCAGGTGATAGCCGAAACAGTTCTGCACAATGTCGCCACGCCCCACGCCCGCTGCGTGCAGAAACCGGCCAAGACGCCACCAATCCCCTTCGCGCCGACCGGGTTCATAGATGGGGCCGGGGGATTGGAAGATATGATCGAACTCGGCCGCCTTGCGGGTGGCAAAGCCTCCGAAGGGCGGAGATTTCTTTTGTGCGTCAGACAGTTCCGCCTTGCGGATTACCGGTAAGGCGGCCAATGCCGCGCGCGTTCTGACCTGATCGGCATCGACGTCGCGCAGCAGGCGGGCCAGTGCGGGGGCCATCTTGGCGCGCGTCAGCGCCTCGGGCAGATCACGGGCCAGCGCGGCCTCGCGTTCGTCGGCGCTGCGAATTTCCAGATCGTCGTAATGGCTGATCATGCTGTGCCCCCCTGCGATGCGGTTTCGTTTCTGCCGATCACGCCAACCAGCGTTTGCGACGGCGATAGCTGCGCACATCGCGGAAGGATTTGCGACCCTCGTCGGACATGCCCAGATAGAATTCCTTGACGTCCGGGTTCTCGCGCAGGGCGGCGGCTTCGCCATCCATCACGACACGCCCGCTTTCCAGAATATAACCATAATGGGCATAACGCAGCGCGACGTTGGTGTTCTGTTCGGCCAGAAGAAAGGTCACGCCTTCGCCTTCGTTCACGGCTTTGACGATCTCGAAGATCTGCTCGACCAACTGCGGGGCAAGGCCCATGCTGGGTTCGTCCAGCAGGATGGTTTCCGGGCGGCTCATCAGGGCGCGGCCCATTGCCACCATCTGCTGTTCCCCGCCCGAGGTATAGCCGGCCTGCGACCGCCGTCGTTCACGCAGGCGGGGGAAATAATCGTAAACCATTTCCAGATCGCGCTTGATCGCCGCCCCGCCGTCGGTGCGGGTATAGGCGCCGGTCAGCAGGTTTTCCTCGACCGTCAGGTGTTCAAAGCAGTGCCGGCCTTCCATCACCTGAATGACGCCTTTTTTCACAAGACTGGCCGGGTCCATGTCCTGCACACTTTCGCCGCGATAGACGATGCTGCCTTTCGTGACCTCGCCGCGTTCGGAATGCAGCAGGTTGGAAATCGCCTTGAGCGTGGTCGTCTTGCCCGCCCCGTTCCCGCCCAGCAGGGCGGTGATGCCGCCCTTGGGCACCGACAGGCTGACACCCTTCAGCACCAGAATGACGTGGTTATAGATCACCTCGATGTTGTTCACCTCAAGCAGGGTTTCGCCTGCGGCGATGGTCGAGGTCTGGTTCGGCGCGGTGTCCAGCATGGGCAATCCCCCGGTCAGGTCACGGTCAAGGCGCCCCGGCGGCAGAATACCGCCGGGGCTGTCGGATCAGTTGCAATCGCGCGGGGTGATATTGTTTTCCTGCGCATAGGCTTCGCTGTCCGCGGCGATCAGGGGATCGAGGATCTCTTGATCGGGTTCGGTGAATTCCGAGATCACGTTCCACTTGCC
>JAUNUO010000050.1:0-10493 GCA_030538135.1 Paracoccus sp. (in: a-proteobacteria) | reverse complement strand
GATCGAGGATCTCTTGATCGGGTTCGGTGAATTCCGAGATCACGTTCCACTTGCCGGCGCTGGCATCCCATTGCTGCATCCGGGCCATCCCCGATCCGCCATGGTTTTCACAGGTAATCTTGATCTCGGGGCCAAAGTCGGGCAGCCCCAGTTCGACCAACCGCTCGGGGGTGATGTCCAGCGCCTCGAAACCGTCACGAACCTGCGCAGGCGTCACCTGCGACGTTCCGGCCAATTCCTGCGACTTGCGGATCGCCTCGGAAATGACCAGCGCCGCATACATACCGCGCGAATACAGCACCGAGCCGATATGCTGGCCCCCCTGCGATGCCTTGCCGGGGTCGATGACATACTGCTTGAGCTCGTCATAGAGCGGATAATCCGTGCCGGCACCATGGAACGCGACGGCCTTGTAGCCATTCGCCCCTGCCCCGACGGGGCGCACGTCAAGCTCGGACCCCGACCAATAGATGCCGATGAGATTCTCCATCGGGAAGCGGACGTTCGCAGCTTCCTGGATCGCGGCCTGGTTCATGACACCCCAGCCGTAAAGGATCACATAATCGGGCCGCTCGCGGCGAATTTGCAGCCACTGGCTTTTCTGCTCCTGACCGGGCGCATCGACGGGGATGAGGGTCAGTTTGTAGCCATGCTTTTTCGACAGGTCCTCAAGCGTGCGGATCGGCTCCTTGCCATAGGCCGAGTTGTGATAGACCAGCGCGATCGACTTGCCGTCGAGGTTGCCTTCGTTCAGGTCCAGAAAATGCTTGATGATGATCGAGGCACCGTCCCAATAGTTTGCCGGGGCATTGAACACCCATTCGAACACCTTGCCGTTCTTGGCCGAAGTGCGGCCATAGCCCGGCGTATAAAGCGGGATGTGATCAACCGTCACCTTGGGAATCAGCTGATAGGTGATGCCGGTGGACAGCGGGTTATAGACCAGCGCCCCCTGTCCCTTCGTCGCCTCATAGCATTCGACGCCCTTTTCAGTGTTATAGGCGGTTTCGCATTCTGGCACCTGCACCCGTTCACCGCCGATACCGCCGTCGCGTTCGTTCAGCAGGGTGAAGTAATCGTTGAACCCGTCGGCATACTGGGTGCCATTCGCGCCATAAGGCCCGGTGCGATAGCTGAGGTTCGGCACCACCAGATCGGCCATGGCAGGGGCCGCAGCCATCAGACCGGCGGCGACGAGTGCGGGGAAAGTCAGTTTCATTCGGGTTTCCTCCCAAAAGGTTGAACGTGCCGGGTTGGCCGGTTCTGGTTGTTGTTTCAGTGCGGGAACGGCCACAGCCGCAGCTTTTCCTTGGCCAGTTCCCACAGACGGTTCAGCCCGTGCGGCTCGGCGATCAGGAATATCACGATCAGCGCGCCCACGATCATCAGTTCGATATGGGCGGCCAGATCGGTGGGCCAGCCCATACCGCCGACCAGCAGGTTTTTCAGAAACACCGGCAACAGCACAAGGAAAGCCGCGCCCGCGAAACTGCCGAAGATCGACCCCAGCCCGCCGATGATGATCATGAACAGGACAAGGAAGGACTTATTGATCCCGAAGGCCTCGCCGACTTCGGCCGCGCCCAGATAGACGGCAAAGAACAGCGCCCCGGCGATGCCGACGAAAAAGGACGACACGCCAAAAGCCGTCAGCTTTGCGGTCAGCGGGTTCACCCCGATGATCTCGGCGGCGATGTCCATGTCGCGGATCGCCATCCATTTGCGGCCCATGGTGCCGCGCGTCAGGTTGCGCGCCAGCCAGGCCAGCACAAAGGCAAACACAAGGCAGATCATGTATTTGGCGGGCGCGCTGGTGGCCGGGCCGGTCACGTCCCAGCCCAGAACGGTGCGCGTCGGCGCGTTGATCTGACCCGAGGCGGAATAGTTGTAGAACCACGGCACCTTGTTGAACAGCCAGACCAGAAAGAACTGCGCCGCCAGCGTGGCCACCGCCAGATAGAACCCCTTGATCCGCAGCGACGGCAGACCGAACAGCATTCCGACAAGGGCGGTGATCCCGCCGGCCAGAATGATGTGGATCACGATGCTGATGTCGGGAAAGGCCGTCATCAGTTTATAGCAGGCATAGGCGCCGACGGCCATGAACCCGCCGGTGCCAAGGCTGACCTGCCCGGCATATCCGGTCAGGATGTTCAGCCCGATCGCGGCGATGGCATAGATCAGGAACGGTACAAAAACCGCATTCGCCCAGTAATCGTCGATCCACAGCGGGATGACCAGAAAGGCCACGAACAGCACAAAGTAGTAGCGCCAGCGGTCGAACCCGATCGGGAAGGTCTGCCCGTCGTCGCGGTAGCTGGTCTTGAAATCGCCGGCCTCACGGTAAAGCATCTGTCACCCTCCCCTATGCGCCACGATGGCTGGAAATTGCGGTTTTCGTCGCCATCGTCACACCCTTTCGATGATCTTTTCGCCGAAGAGGCCCTGCGGACGGAACACCAGAAACAGCAGCGCCAGCACATAGGCGAACCAGTTTTCCGTCGCCCCGCCGACCAGCGGGCCGACCCACAGTTCGAACAGTTTTTCGCCCACACCGATAATCAGACCGCCCACGATGGCGCCGGGGATCGAGGTGAACCCGCCCAGCATCAGCACCGGCAGGGCTTTCAGCGCGATCAGCGACAGGCTGAACTGCACCCCCGATTTGGTGCCCCACATGATGCCCGCGACCAGCGCCACGAAACCCGCGATCGACCAGACCATGATCCAGATGAATTGCAGGTTGATGCCCACCGACAGCGCGGCCTGATGGTCGTCGGCCAC
This sequence comes from Paracoccus sp. (in: a-proteobacteria), assembly GCA_030538135.1. Taxonomy (GTDB): domain Bacteria; phylum Pseudomonadota; class Alphaproteobacteria; order Rhodobacterales; family Rhodobacteraceae; genus Paracoccus. Next base: position 7,709 of record JAUNUO010000050.1, on the reverse strand, counting down.
GGCGCGCATGGCCCGGCCCTGTTTCGTATATTGGCTGAAGGCCACCAGCGCGCCGACCAGCGCCGCCGCGATCGCCGTCGCCCAGATGTCCAGCTTGTCGATGAACAGGCCATAGCCGAACATCGTGTTGGTCATCTCTTCAAAGCTGTCCGACACGCCCTGCGGCAGGCCGACATCCAGCGATTTGATATCGGCGCCCCACATCACGTCGCCCAGACCTTCAAGGAAATAGGCCAGACCGATGGTCGCCATGAACAGGATGATCGGTTCCTGCCCGACCAGATGGCGCAGCACCAGCTTTTCGATCAGGATCGCCAGCACCACCATGACCGCCGCCGTCAGCAGGATCGCAAGCAGCGATGGCAGCGTCCAGCCGAAACTGTGCAGGCTGGTGCCGAAGGTCGCGTTGATCATATGCGCGAACGGCACCTGCCCCTGCTGGATGCCGACAAGGGTCAGCGCGGCAAACAGCGCCAGCACGCCCTGCGCATAGTTGAACACGCCCGACGCCTTGTAGATCAGCACAAAGCCAAGCGCGACCAGCGCATACATGACCCCGGTCATCAGACCGTTCAGGAACACCTCGAAAGCAATGAAGAAACTGGTCATCACACGGCCTCCGGTCCGGTTGCGAAGTTAACTGGCTCAGTCATGGGACACCCCCAGATATGCGCTGATGACCTCGGGGTTGTTGCGCACCTCGTCAGGGGTGCCGTCGCCGATCTTCTTGCCGTAATCCATCACGACCACGCGGTCGGACAGATCCATGACGACACCCATATCGTGTTCGATCAGCGCGATGGTGGTGCCGAATTCGTCGTTCACATCGAGGATAAAGCGGGACATGTCCTCTTTTTCCTCGACGTTCATGCCGGCCATGGGTTCGTCCAGCATCAGCAGCATCGGTTCGGCGGCCAGTGCGCGGGCCAGTTCGACCCGTTTCTTCAAGCCATAGGGCAGGCGGCCCACGGGCGTCTTGCGGATGTTCTGGATTTCCAGAAAGTCGATGACCTTTTCGACCTTCTCGCGATGCTCGATTTCCTCGCGTTCGGCCGCGCCCCACCACATCGCCTGCTGAAACATGTTGGAATTCATCAGGTTCAAGCGGCCGGTCATGATATTGTCCAGCACCGACATGCCGTCGAACAGTGCGATATTCTGGAAGGTGCGGGCGATACCCTGCCGCGCGACCTCATAGGGCTTCATCGGCGGTCGGCGACTGCCGCGGAACCAGACCTCGCCTTCCTGCGGGACATAGAACCCCGACATGACGTTCATCATCGACGATTTCCCGGCCCCGTTCGGGCCGATGATGGCGCGGATTTCGCCTTCGCGGATGTCGAAACTGATGTCGGTGATCGCCTTAACGCCGCCAAAGCGAAGGGTGATGTTCTTCATCTCCATCAATACGGGGCCGATCTGGCGACCATCAGCGGTAACATAGCCCTCGGCCGGGGCGGCGGCAGCGGTCATCTGGCTCATGCGGCACCTTTCATCGCGGGACAGGGGGCGGTGGGGCGGATCATTCCGCCGCGACCTGATGGCTGGCGGTCGGGAACACCCTGGCGTCCTCGATCCTGACCGTCGCTTTCAGACTGCCCTTGCGGCCGTCCTCATAGGTGACTTCGGTCTCGGTATAGATGCTGTCCTTGCCGTCATACAAAGCCTCGATCAGATCGGCGAATTTCTCGGCGATGACGCCGCGCTTGACCTTGCGGGTGCGGGTCATTTCGCCGTCGTCGGCGTCCAGTTCCTTGTGCAGCACAAGAAAGCGGTGGATCTGGCAACCCGACAGCATCGCATCCTGCGCGACCGAGGCGTTCACCTCTTCGATGTGCTTTCTGATCGTCTCATAGACGCGCGGATGGCCGGCCAGTTCCTGATAGCTGGCATAGGCGACGTTGTTGCGTTCGGCCCAACTGCCCACGGCCGTCAGGTCGATGTTGATGAAGGCGGTGCAGTAATCGCGATCATTGCCGATGACCACGGCTTCAAGGATGTTGGGGTAAAATTTCAGCTTATTTTCAACATATTTCGGCGCGAACATGCTGCCATCGGCCATCTTGCCCACATCCTTGGCGCGGTCGATGATGCGCAGATGGCCCGAGCCCGGCTCGAAGAACCCGGCATCGCCGGTTGCCACCCAGCCCTCGGCATCTTTGGTCGATGCCGTGCTTTCGGGGTTGTTGTAATATTCAACGAAGGTTCCGGGACTGCGATAGAACACCTCGCCGTTTTCGGCGATGCGGACCTCGACACCGGGCGAGGGCACGCCGACCGTATCGGAACGGACCTGACCGTCGGGCTGCTGGGTAATGAACACCGACGCTTCGGTCTGGCCGTAAAGCTGTTTCAGATTGATGCCAAGACTGCGATAGAATTCAAAGATTTCCGGCCCGATCGCCTCGCCCGCGGTATAGGCCACGCGCACCCGCGACAGGCCAAGCGTGTTCTTCAGCGGCGAATAGACCAGCACCTCGCCGGTGCGATAGGTGAAATAGTCGCGCAGCGGTTGCGGATACAGGTTCAGCAACGGCCCGCGCGCCTTGAAATGATCGCGCGCGTTCTTGCCGTGGCGCAGCCTGACCAAGGCCAGCCGCACGGCATTTTCCACCACGGTTTCCAACGCGAAGCCAGTGCCCATCGCATAGCGCCAGGCCCAGCGGATACGCCGCCGCAGCGTCGGCTTCGACTGCTGCTTGCGGTATTTCGGCATTCCGTATTCCTCGCCGGTGGTCTTGGCAAAATCCATGAAATACTGGAAAATCCCGCGCTTCAGATCACCGGCATCCTCCATGCGGATCATCACATTGGTCAGCATGGTTTCAAAGATGCGGGGCGGGGCAAAGAAATAGGTCGGGCCGATCTCGCGCAGATCGGTCATCATCGTATGCGCGCCCTCGGGGCAGTTCACCGTAAAGCCGGTAACGTTGGACTGCGCGATGGAAAAGATGAAATCGCCCACCCAGGCCATCGGCAGATAGGCCAGAACGTCCTCGTCCACGCCCAGATGATCGAACGAGGCCGAGTTCTTGGCGGTCTCGATCATGTTACGATTCGACAGGACCACGCCCTTGGGCTTGCCGGTGGTGCCTGACGTATAAAGCATGACGCAGGTGCTGTCATAGGTCAGCTCGGCGATGCGGGCGTCCAGTTCGGGGCCGAGACGCTGTGCGGCGGCGCGGCCTTCGGCCTGCACATGTTCCAGCGCGTTCATGCGGGTGTGGTCGTATTTGCGCATCCCGCGCTTGTCGGCGTAGATGACCTGATCGACGGTATGAGCCTTGGCTTCGGCCTCGATCACCTTATCGACCTGTTCTTGATCGCCGCAGATCACAAAACGCGCGCCGCAATGACCAAGGACATAGGCCATCTCTTCGGCCACGGCGTCCTGATACAGCGGCACCGGCACCGCCCCGCACATCTGCGCGGCCACCATCGACCAGTAATGCATCGGCCGGTTGCGCCCGATGATGGCAACGTGATCGCCCCGGTTCAGACCCAGGGCCAACAACCCAAGTGCCAGCGCGCGAATTTCCTCGGCCGCCTCGGCCCAGGTCCAGCTTTGCCAGATGCCGAATTCCTTTTCGCGATAGGCCGGGCGGTTGGCATACTGGACAGCGTTCCGCGCCAGCAGCGCCGGAATGGATTGCAGATCGCCCGCAGGCGCGACTGGTGCGGTCATGTCCCCTCCCCTTTCCGGCCATCGTGCCGGTTCCGTGCTGCCCCGGGGCTCCTCTCCCGCGGCTCACGGGTGTTTTCGGGCGCAATCATTGCCGCAGTTTTTCCCGAATCCAACGAAATGTTACAGGCTTTCCCCCCGGTCGGGCCGATGCTACCGAAGGGACAGAGGGGGCGGGACATGGAATCCACCGCGCAACTGAACGATCTGACCCGTTCGGCGCTGAACCTGATCGGGCAGGCGCTGTCGATCTTCGATGCCGACCTGCGGCTGGCCGTGTCGAACCGGCCCTATCAGGTGATGTTCGACCTGCCCGACGAACTGATCCGGCCCGGCGCCTCGTTCGAGGATACGATTCGCTTTTTGGTTGCGCGTGGTGAATACGGCCCGCAGGCCGATCCCCAAGCCGCGATCGCTATCCGCGTGGCGCAGGCCCGCACCTTTCAGCCGCATTACCTTGAACGCCAGCTTCCCGATGGCCGCTGGATTTCCGTCGAAGGCGCGCCGCTGATGCAGGGCGGCTGGATCGCCGTCTATACCGACATCACCGATACGAAACGACAGGAATCGCTTTTGCGCGCACGATCCGAAGAGCTGTCGGAACAATTGCTGACCCATGCCGAACAGCTTGCCGCAGCCAACCGCGAACTGGCGGCCACCAACGCCGCCCTGCAAGAGGCGCAGGCGGTGCTGACCCGGACCGAGGCGCATACCCGGCAGGTGACCGAGATGATCCCGGCCCATATCGCCCATATGGACGCGCAGTATCGCTATACCTTTTCCAACCGCCGGCTGCCGTCGGTCTTTCCCGGCACCCGCGCGGGCATCGTCGGGCTGACGCTGGAACAGGCGCATGGGGCCGAAACTGCCCAGTCGCTGATGCCGCATATGACCCGCGCCCTGACCGGAGAACCACAGGTGTTCGAGGTGACGCATCCCGGTTCGGGCCGCCGCATCCGCATCGCGCTGACCCCCGACCGCGAAGGACAGGGCGCCTATATCCTGTCCACCGATGTCACCGCCGAGGTGCAGGCCCGCGAGGCGCTGAGCCATGCCTCCAAGCGACAACTTGCCGCCCGCCTGACCTCTGGGCTGGCGCATGATTTCGGCAATCTGCTGACGATCATTCTTGGCCTTCAGGGGCGGCTGGCCGCCGCGGGTCTGCCCGACGGGGCGCAGGCCGATGTGCAGGGCACGCTGGCGGCCGCGCGACGCGGGGTGGCGCTGTTGCAGCGGCTGGCACGTATTTCCGGCCCGCGCAGCCTGTCGCCGCAGCCGGTGGATCTGCCCGCGCTGCTGACCGAAACCGCAGCACTGGCGCGCCCCTCGTTGACCGAGGGGACTGAACTGACTGTCGCCGCCGATCTGCCCGAAGGTCCGCTGATCCTCGACCCCGGCATGTTACAGGATTCGCTGTTGAACCTGATTCTGAACGCCAATGCCGCGATGGCCGGGCCGGGCCGGATCACGCTGGACGCGCGGGCGGCTGGGGCCGGCTGGCTGGACTTGACCGTGACCGATACCGGCCCCGGCTTTTCAGACGAGGCGCTGCGGCGCGGGACCGAGCCGTTCTTTACCACGAAGCAGGGTCAGGGCTCGGGCCTCGGCCTGTCGATGGTCTATGACCAGACGAAACTGGCGGGCGGCACCTTGCGGCTGGACAATGCCGACGACGCCGGTGCGCGGGTGCGCATCCGTCTGCCGCTGCGCCGGGCCAATCGGCAGATGGTTCTGCTGGCCGAGGACGACGCCACCATCCGCGCATCGGTGCGCGACATGCTGACCGGGCTTGGCCATGCCGTGATCGAGGCCGAATCTCTGGCCGAGGCGCAGGCGCTGACCGATCTGCCGGGGTTGACGCTGATCCTGTCCGACCTGCAATTGGGCGACGGATCGGGGCTTGAACTGGCGGACGGCCAGTTGCCCTGTGTGCTGATGACCTCGTTGCCGCCTCTTGATCCTGCGCGCGCGGCCGCCCCCTGCCCCGTGCTGACCAAGCCCTTTGACTCCGACCGTCTGGCCGCCGCACTGGCCGAGGCGGCCTTTGGAACCCTGACCGATGACAGATGAACCGCTGATCGCCATTCTGGACGACGAACCGGAAATCCGCCGCCTGCTGGCCGCCGCGCTTGAAGACGCTGGTTTCCGCACCGCCGCCTTTGCCCGCGCCACCGAATTCGAGGCCGCGCTGCGCCGCATCACCCCCGACGCCTGCCTGATCGACCTTGGCCTGCCCGACCGCGACGGACTGGCACTGGTGCATCGTCTGGCATCGGAATCGGGGACGGCGATCATCATCATCTCGGGGCGGGCGCAGGTGCAGGACAGGGTGACGGGGCTGGAACTGGGTGCCGACGATTACATCATCAAGCCCTTTGAAACGGCCGAGGTCGTGGCCCGCATCCGCGCCCGGCTGCGTCGCCCGGCGCAAACCGCCGGGCGCAGCGGTCAGATTCAGCACTTCGCCGGCTGGACCGCAGATTTCGACCGCTACATGCTGACCGCCCCCGACGGCGAGGAAACCCCGATCAGCCATGCCGAGGCAGAACTGCTGCGGCTGTTCCTGGACAGTCCGCGCCGCCTGATCACCCGCGCGCAGATGCTGGAATCCCTGGGCGGCACGGCAGGGGACAGTTTTGACCGGGCGATGGATGTGCGCATCTCGCGGCTGCGGGCGAAACTGGGCGAAGATCCGAAAAACCCGCGCCTTATCAAGACGATCTACGGCGCCGGCTATATCTTTCTGTCGGAAACGGGCTAGGGCTTCGTGCCTGTGCAGATTTCCCCAGGGCGCTTACACCTCGGGCAGGCCCATCTGCGCCAGCACCTGTTGCCGTGCCACCGCCGAATCGCGATCGTTGACCCCCAGAAGGCCGGCCACCAGCCGGATCAGGCTTTCTTCCTCCGGGTTGCGCTGCGCATCGGCGTAGGCCACCTCCCACATGGCGCCGATGACGCCCAGTCGGTCGTCAAGCGCAACGCGATCCTTGACCACGCGGGTAAAGCGGACCGTGTCCGGCGCTTCGGCCTCGATCATTTCGGCGGCGGCGCGGCGGGCGGCGGCCTCCTTGTCATCCAGCCCGCGACGGCGGGCCAGAATCCGGTCGATCCGGCTCTGTTCGGTCGGGGAATAATGATCGTCCGCCCGCGCGACACGAACCAGCAGCGCAGCAATCGCGACCTCGGCATCTACCGATGCCAGAGGCTGCGGCTGCGGGTCGTCAGAAAACAGGCGAGACAGAAGGTTGCGGAACATGACGGCGATCATAACGCTTTGATCTGCCGCGACAAGCGAAAGCAGACGGATCAGCCCGACCAACCCTCGACGATGACGATATCCGCCGCGCTGACCGGCAGGCGCAGATCGCGCGCCGCCTGATATTCCGGGCTGTTCCAGCAATCGCGGGCGGCCTGAAGGCTGGGAAATTCGATCACCACGATGCGCGGGCGCGATTCGCCCTCGACCACCTCGGCCAAACCGCCCCGCACCAGAAACCGCGCGCCATATTTGTCGAACGCGGCGGCATTGGCGCAACGATACGCCTCGTAAGCCGCCGGATCATCCACCGTCACCTGCCCGACCCAATAGCCCTTCATGCGCCCTCCGTGATACGAATGCGGCCCTGCGCGACAGGGACCTAGCGGCCCGCAATGCGGATTTCCGTCAGCGAATCACCCGAAACCACCGCCGTCAAGCCGATCCGCGACAGGCGAGCCATCTAACCCCCCGCATCAGCGCGTCCGCATCCAACACGATGGTCAGCAGATTGCCGCTGAATGGCCGGTCGGTGAAAACGTCGTCGATCTCGAAATCCAGCATCAGCCCTGTTTTTGGTGCTCCAATATCCTGCCGGGATCCGAGGGCACAAAGCCCCCGGCCGGCAATCCCTTGAAACGGATCAGTATTTCTGCGGCACATACAGATCCTGCGGCAGAATCTCGCGCTCGTAATCGGCGTTGAACACCCGGTCGGGCAGGCTCACTTCCTCGTGCGGCACGTCGGTATAGGGGATCAGGCTCAGCAGGT
>JAUNUO010000049.1:18935-19209 GCA_030538135.1 Paracoccus sp. (in: a-proteobacteria) | reverse complement strand
ATTCGATCCAGCGGGTTTCGGCGTCGATCACCGACAGATAGGTCATTCCGTCCTGCGAAAAGATTGCCGTGCGCTGATAGCCTTGGGGGTCGGCGTCACAGCGGAAATGCTGGCTGACGGTGCAGCTGCGGTTCTGAACTGTGACCTCAAGATGGCACCCGGCGGGCGGGGTAAAGAGGCCGGCGGCATGTGTGGGTGTCACGGCAGGAAAGGTCAGCAAAGCTGACACAGCGGCAACGCGCAACGCGCGCTGGCTGTGTACAGGCTGTGTACA
>JAUNUO010000049.1:17603-18925 GCA_030538135.1 Paracoccus sp. (in: a-proteobacteria) | reverse complement strand
CCGGTGCATCATTGTCTTACCCCCTATTCGGCGGCGACGCGGCTGATTCCCGCGCCTAGAAATTCCGCGATACTGTCGGCGGCCTCGCGTCCGTCGCGAATCGCCCAGACGACCAGGGACGCGCCGCGCACGATATCGCCCACGGCGTAAACGCCCGGCAGGCTGGTCGCATGGCTGCGATAATCGGTCTTGATCGTGCCCCAGCGCGTCACCTCAAGCCCCTCGACGCCCCACAGCCGGGGCAGGTCTTCTGGTTCGAACCCCAGCGCCTTGATGACCAGTTCGGCCGGTTCGTCGTAATCGGCGCCCTCGATCAGTTCGGGGCTTTGGCGGCCCGACACATCCGGCGCGCCAAGGCGCATCTGCTGCACCCGCACGGCGCTGATGGTGGGGCGTTCATCGTTGATCGGCGTATCGCGCCCGGTCTCGCCCTCGGCCGCGCCGACAAAGCCGCCCGGCGCGGTCAGCCAGATGAATTCGACGCCTTCTTCCTCGGCATTCTGCACCTCGCGCTGCGACCCCGGCATGTTCGCGCGGTCGCGGCGATAGAGGCATTTCACCGATTGCGCGCCCTGCCGGATGGCGGTGCGCACGCAGTCCATCGCGGTGTCGCCGCCGCCGATCACGACGACGCGCTTGCCCTTGGCGTTAAGTTCGCCATCGGTGTAATCGGGCACGTCGTCGCCGAAATCGACCTTGTTCGATGCCGTCAGATAGTCGATGGCCCGCACCACTCCGCCCGCATCGGCATTGTCGATCTCCAGATCGCGGGTCTTGTAAACGCCGGTCGCGATCAGCACCGCGTCATGCTTGCCCCGGATGGCGTCAAAGGAAATATCCTCGCCCACGTTGCAGTTCAGCACGAAGTCCACCCCGCCCCGCGCCAGCAGATCGTTGCGCCGCGTCACCACGTCCTTTTCCAGCTTGAAGCCGGGGATGCCATAGGTCATCAGCCCGCCCGCGCGGTCGTAACGGTCGTAAACCGTGACCTGAAAGCCCTGACGGCGCAGCATATCCGCCGCCGCCAGCCCGCCGGGCCCGGCCCCGATGATGCCGACCGATTCGGCGCGTTCCCGTTTCGGGGCGATGGCTTCGACCCAGCCTTCTTCCCAGGCGGTGTCGGTGATGTATTTCTCGATCGCGCCAATGGTTACGGTGCCGTGGCCGGATTGTTCGATCACGCAATTGCCTTCGCACAAACGGTCCTGCGGGCAGATGCGGCCGCAGATTTCGGGGAAGGTGTTGGTCGCCTGCGACATCCGATAGGCTTCCTGCGTGCGCCCCTCGGCGGTCAGGCGCAGCCAGTCGGGAATGTTGTTGTG
>JAUNUO010000049.1:7918-17503 GCA_030538135.1 Paracoccus sp. (in: a-proteobacteria) | reverse complement strand
CAGCCCGCGCACCACGATCACCGCACTGATCAGCGCGCAGACAAAGCCGATGGCGACATTGCCCAATGCCGCGCCGTCCAGAATGTCGCGGTTTTTATACAGATCGTAGGTAAATGCCCCCAGCATCGTCGGCATGGCCAGAAAGAACGAAAACTCGGCCGCCGCCCGCTTGCTGGCACCCAGCAAAAGGCCGCCGACGATGGTGGCGCCCGACCGCGATACGCCGGGGATCATCGCAAGGCATTGAATGAGACCGATTTTCAGCGCCATGGACAGGGGAAATTCCTCGGGCCGCTTATAGGTGGAGTTCACGGCGCGCCGATCCACCCACAGCAAGATCACCCCACCGATGATCAGCATCACCGCCATCAGCATGGGTGATTCGAACAGCACCGTCTTGATGAAATCATGCGCCAGAACGCCGATGCCCACGGCGGGCAGAACGGCGATCAGGACCGCAGCGATGAACCGGCGCGATTCGGCGTTTTGCGGTGCGGTGCGCAGCAGATGCGCGATCCGGTGCGCATAGACGCCCAGAACCGCACTGACCGCGCCAAGCTGAATCAGAACTTCGAACGAACGGCCGGGCGAATCAAAACCCAGGAAATGGCCAGCCAGCAGGATATGCGCGGTCGAGGACACCGGAATGAACTCGGTCAGACCCTCGATCACGCCGAGGATCGCCGCGACAATCGTATTATATTCCATGTTTGGATCAGCCGTGCCGCAGGTTCTGCGCTGATTCCTTGATGGCGTCATACTGCCCCGACGGGCGGAAGGGCCAGAGATAGCTGTCGATCACCGCTTCGGCCGCGGTCGGTGTGATGCCCAGATCGGCAAAGCCGCGCGTCCCTTCGGTGACCAGATTGTCATGGCGCATCATCCGCACGAAGTCGCGAGTCATCACCCGGTTGGTGACAAGCCCGCCGGTCAGGAGCTGAACCAGATCCAGCGCGCCACCCACGATTCCGGCAAACCAGAACGGCATGTTGAAAATACCGCGCCGACGATTCGAAGCGGTCAGAGCCTGCCGCACGATCTGGTCGATGGTGAACACATCGGGGCCGCCCAGTTCATAGATGCCTGCACCGGCCTCGCCGTTCGCAGCCTTGGCGGCGGCGGCAGCCACGTCCTCGACAAAGACCGGCTGCACCTTGGTGTTCCCGCCGGCGATCGGCAGGATCAGGGGGAACAGCTTGGTCTTGTTTGCGAATTTTGTGTAAAGATTGTCGCCTTCGCCAAAGATGGCCGAGGGGCGCAGGATCACCGCATCGGGGCGGTGCTGCAAAACGGCGGCCTCGCCCTTGCCCTTGCTGGAAGAATATCTGCTGTCGGCTTCCGCGTCGGCACCGATGGCGGACAGATGCACCATCACCGGCACGCTCATTTCGGCGGAAATGCGGGCGATGCGGCCCGCGCCCTCTTCCTGAACGGGCAGAAAGTCGTTCTTGCCCTCGCGCACCATGATGCCGACGCAGTTTACCACGGCATCGGCGTCGGACATGGCCGCGCGCACCGATTCGTCGTCGCGGATGTTGCACAGGACCGGCACGACCTGACCGACCGCACCATATCCGCGCACGAACAGCGCCTCGTCGGGGCGGCGGACGGCGACACGGATGCGCCAGCCTTCTTTCGCCAGAATGCGGGCGATCTGACGCCCCACGAATCCCGAACCGCCATAGATCGTGACCAGCTTCGCCATCGGCTGCGCCCTTTCATCTGCCTTTCTTCTGATAACCCCCAAGGCGCGCGCGGGCAAGATTTCCCGGACATTTTCGCAAGTTCGGAAAATGATGAAAAATTTTCGGACCATCCCGTTGACACCCCCCGCACATCCCGATACATCCCCGCCTCACGCAACCTGCCCAGGTGGCGGAATTGGTAGACGCGCACGGTTCAGGTCCGTGTGCCGCAAGGTGTGGAGGTTCGAGTCCTCTCCTGGGCACCATCTGCGAAGACCCCGGAAAAGCATCGCTTTTCCGGGGTTTTGCTTTTCAAAACGGTTGGTGGTGCTGTTCAGGCCGGGGCGGGGCTTGATACCTCGATCAGATTGCCGTCCGGGTCGGTGAAATAGACCGAGACGATTGGCCCCGTCGCACCGGTTCTGGGGACCGGCCCTTCGGCGATGGTCACGCCTTGCGCCGTCAGATGTGCGATCACCTGATCGGGCGTGCGGTAGGTCAGCAGGCATACATCGCCACAGCCGATGGCGGCATGATTGCGGGTTTCCTGCCCCAGAGTTTGCAGATTGAGCTTCTGCCGCCCGACCTGAAGCGCCTTTCTGCCGTCGCCAAAGCTGACCACCGGCAGATTCAGCACCCGCGTATAAAAGTCGCAGGCAGCTTCGATGTCGCGCACCGTCAGAACGATATGGTCGATTGCGGTTATCAACGGGCTTCTCCTTGGCGGGGCGTAGCCTCCCGACTGTGCAACAGCGGTTCCGGTTGCGCAAATTCTTCATCGCACAGCCATGACAAATAGGGCGCTGCAAGGCGCGGGGACGATCTGTCCGGTGATGAAGCCGCTGTTGCCGCCACCGGGCTATCCGCTGTGGACCGGCTTGGTCGATCTGTTTCTTATCCCCGGCATGATTGCCGAGGACAAGTCGCGGTTGCGTAACAATCTGCGCGAGGAAATGGCCCTGATGGCGGGAACCCGTGCGGGTGGCGCGGTCGCATGAACCGCGCATCCGGCGGGCGGATCAGTCGCGCAACAGTTCGTTGATGCTGGTCTTGGACCGGGTCTGGGCATCGACGCGCTTTACGATCACCGCGCAATACAGGTTCACGCCGTTTTTTGACGGCATCGACCCGGCGACGACAACCGATCCGGCGGGGACTTCGCCATAGGTGACCTCGCCGGTTTCGCGGTCCACGATCTTGGTCGATTTGCCGATGAACACACCCATGCCCAGGACCGAGCCTTCGCGCACGATACAGCCCTCGACCACTTCGGACCGGGCGCCGATAAAGCAGTTGTCCTCGATGATGGTCGGGCCGGCCTGCATCGGTTCCAGAACGCCGCCGATGCCGACGCCGCCCGACAGATGCACGTTCTTGCCGATCTGCGCGCAGGAACCGACCGTGGCCCATGTGTCCACCATCGTCCCCTCATCGACATAGGCGCCGAGGTTGACGAAGGACGGCATCAGCACCACGCCCTTGCCGATATAGGCGGATTTGCGGACGATACAGTTGGGCACGGCGCGGAAGCCCGCGGCCTGCCAGTCCTTGCGCTTCCAGTTGGCGAACTTGCTGTCCACCTTGTCCCACCAGGTGCCGCCCTGCGGGCCGCCCTCGTGCTTTTCCATGTCGTTCAGCCGGAATGACAGGAGCACCGCCTTTTTCGCCCACTGGTTTACATGCCAGTCGTTGCCGCGCTTTTCGGCCACACGCAGGCTGCCGCCGTCCAGCGCATCCAGCGTTTCCTCGACCGCATCGCGAACCTTGCCTTTGGTGGAGGGGGTGATCTCGTCGCGGGCTTCCCACGCGGCTTCGATGGCGGTTTCAAGGTCTTTGGTCATTGCGCTCTCCGGGTGGCAAATCCTGCCCTTGCGCTATAAGCGGGGGGGACGGCCCGTGCAATGCGCGCGGGCAGCAGATCAGAGGTTTCGATGACGCCCGACGACGACCGCACCCACGTTTTCACCCATAGCGAGGAAGATGCCAAGCGCGCCGAGATGATCCCCGACACGCGGCAGACGCGGGCGCCCGCCTATCGGCTGGCCTTCACCGATACCGATTTCCTGCTGCGCGAGGAGCTGCGCCCGGTCCGGCTGCAACTGGAACTGCTCAAGCCGCAGATGATCATGGACGAACGCGGCATCGAATCGACCGTGGTGATGTTCGGCGGCGCCCGCATCCCCGCGCCCGCGGACGCGGCAAGCGCCCGCACGCCCACGCTGGCGGCGCTGACGAAATATTACGAACAGGCCCGGATCTTTGCGCGGGCGATGACCGAACGCAGCATGGCCAGCTATGGCCGCGAATTCGTGATCTGCACCGGTGGCGGCCCCGGCGTGATGGAGGCGGGCAATCTGGGCGCGCACGAGGCGGGCGGACAATCCATCGGCCTTGGCATCGTGCTGCCGCATGAACAGGCGCCGAACGTCTATGTGACGCCGGACCTGTGCTTCAACTTCCATTATTTCGCCATCCGCAAGATGCATTTCCTGATGCGCGCGCGGGCGATCACCATCTTTCCGGGCGGCTATGGCACGCTGGACGAGATGTTCGAGGCCCTGACCCTGATCCAGACCGGGCGGATGCGCGCCATCCCCTTCCTGCTGTTCGGGCAGGAGTTCTGGGAAAGCATCATCAACTGGCAGGCGCTGGCCGACGCCGGCACCATCAGCCACGAGGATCTGGACCTGTTCCGCTATGTCGAGACCGCCGAAGAGGCGCTGGCTATCATCGACGCATGGGTGCCCCCCTGCTGAGCCTCAGCCCGCCGCCTCGGCCGCGATCTGTGCCGCCGACTTGCGCCCGCGTTCGGTGGCGGACTTCAACTGACCGCAGGCGGCCATGATATCCTCGCCGCGCGGGGTGCGGATCGGGCTGGCGTAACCGGCCTTGTAGATGATGTCGGCAAAAGCCTCGATCCGGTCCCAGCTTGAGCGTTTATAGGGCGCGCCGGGCCATTCGTTGAAGGGGATCAGGTTGATCTTGGCCGGGATACCCCGGATCAGTTTCACCAGACGGCGCGCGTCTTCGTCGCTGTCGTTCACGCCGTCCAGCATCACATATTCAAAGGTGATCCGCTCGCTGTTGGACAGCCGCGGATAATCGCGCAGCGCGCTCAGCAGCGTGTCGATGTTCCAGCGTTTGTTGATCGGCACCAGACGGTCGCGCACCGCGTCGGTGGTGGCGTGGAACGATACGGCCAGCAGACAGCCGATTTCCTCGGCCGTGCGGGCGATTTCCGGCACCACGCCGGATGTGGACAGGGTGATGCGGCGGCGCGACAGGCTGATGCCCTCGCCATCCATCACCACCTGCATGGCATCGCGCACGGCTTCGAAATTATACAGCGGCTCGCCCATGCCCATCAGCACGACGTTGCTGATAAGGCGGGTCTCGTCCTTCGGCTCGCCGGGTTGGGGCCATTCGTCCAGATCGTCGCGCGCCACCAGGACCTGCCCGACGATTTCCCCGGCGGTCAGGTTCCGCACCAGTTTCTGCGTGCCCGTGTGACAGAATGAACAGGTCAGCGTGCAGCCGACCTGGCTGGAAATGCACAGCGTCCCCCGCGTTTCCTCGGGAATATAGACCGCCTCAACTTCGTGCCCGCCCGCGATGCGCAGCAGATATTTCCGCGTGCCGTCCCCCGATACCTGCCGTGTCAACACCTCGGGCACGGCGATCTCGAATTTCTCGGCCAGAAGGGCACGGTAATCCTTGGCCAGATTGGTCATCTGCGCGAAATCGCGGACGCCCCAGTGATAGACCCACTGCCAGATCTGCCCGACCCGCATCCGGGCCTGCTTTTCCGGCGTCCCCGCCTCGATCAGCGCCGCGCGCAACTGATCGCGGGTCAGCCCGACGATATTCACCCGCCCGCCTTCGGGCAGCTTGCGGGGGATGGTCATGACATCCTGAGTGATCGGGGCAGACATGGGCAAAACCGGTTTTCAGCGGGAAAGGCCCGTCTATACGTGAAAAAGGCCGGTCTTTCAACCGGCGCTTCGTTTGTGCCCAAATATCCTCTGGGGGTCCGGGGGGCGAAGCGCCCCCGGCCTTGGGGCGATCCGCTTACTGACAGCGAGACCGGGCGGTGTTCGTCGCGGCGGTGATGCCAGCCAAGCTGAACGTATCCACCGTTCGCGTCCCGCGCGAGGACCGGCCCGACACAACGGCGGTGGCCCCGGCGCGCAGGGCCGAAATCAGCCGCGCATCATCATCGGCACTGCCCGTCCAGGCGCTTTCGCCCTCGGTGAACAGGTTGAACTTGGCGCCGCCGACATCGACCTCGACCGTGGAATCGGGGGCAAACGGATAACCGCCGGAAAAGCTCACCTCGCCCTGCTGGCCGGGACGATAGGCCACATAAAGGCGGATATCGCCGCGGCTCACCTGCGCGGGCTGGCCGTCGCGGGTGTTGACCGAGGACCGGGGCGGCGACACCGCCCAGCATTCGCGCGGGCTGTCAGCGGCGAATACCGTCCAGTCGCCTTCGGTGGCGACGACATTGGTGGATTCCTGCGCCTGTGCCGCGCTGACACCTGCGGCAAGGGCTGCGATGGCGGCAATGCCGCGCAGGGTCGTGGTCTTCATGCTCTGGCCTCCTGCCAAATTCGCCTGTTTCCCGGCTTTGAATCTGATTGCGGTGGCGTTTTCAACCGCCTCGCGCAACAATAGCCAGATTTTCCGCGCACACGGAACCCCTTTGGCGGTAAATCGCGCGAATGTCAGGGATGCAAGCACGGAGGAGGAAAGATGGCGCCGGTCGATCTGATCGAATTGTGGCGGGGCGGGATGCGCGAAAGCGTGCATCGGGGCCACGCGGTGGTCTGCGACACAAGGGGTATCGTCGCTGCCTGGGGCGATCCGGGCGCGGTGATCTTTCCGCGGTCGTCCTGCAAGATGATCCAGGCGCTGCCCCTGCTGGAATCGGGGGCTGCCGATGCGGCGGGGCTGACGGCGGAACAACTGGCGCTGTCCTGTGCCAGCCATAACGGCGCCCGGATCCATGTAAGCCGCGTCGGCGACTGGCTGGCGGCGCGCGGGCTGTCGGAATCCGATCTGCGCTGCGGCTCGCACATGCCCGCCGACAAGGACGAAAACAAGCGCCTGACCTGTTCGGGCGAATCGCCCTGTCAGCTGCACAACAACTGTTCGGGCAAGCACGCCGGCTTTCTGACGCTCAATCAGCATCTGCGCGCGGGGCCGGAATATGTCGAACCCGACCATCCGGTTCAGACCGCCATCAAGGCCGCGCATGAAGAGGTCACCGGCGAAACCAGCTCCGGTTTCGGCATCGATGGCTGTTCGGCCCCGAACCACGCCTGCACCATCACCGGGCTGGCCCGCGCCATGGCCGGTTTTGCCAACCCCGGTGCCGATTCGCGGGGCAGGGCGATGGAACGGCTGGTGCAGGCGATGTGCGCCTTCCCCGAACTGGTCGCGGGCGAAACCCGCGCCTGCACCGCCTTGATGCGCGCCATGAACGGGCGCGTCGCGGTGAAAACCGGGGCCGAGGCTGTGTTCATCGCCATCGCCCCCGACCGGGGTCTTGGCGTCGCGCTGAAAATCATGGACGGCGGCACCCGCGCGTCCGAGGCGGCGATCACCGCGATTCTGGTGCATCTGGGCCTTTTGGACGCAGATCACCCGGTTATCGCCACCTATCTGACCGGCCCGCACAAGAACTGGCGCGGCATCGTGACCGGCGAACTGCGCTGCGCATCCGGCTTTCCGGTCTGATCTGTCACGAAAGTTTTGCGTCCGCGTGGTTTGCTGCCCGCGCGGATGCAGGGTCTTGTCCCCGTTTTTGGCGCTGTGCCGCGGTCCTGACGTCCGGCGTCCTCTGGGCAGAGAGGGCGCCGGTTCCTATTCCGCCACCAGCCGCCAGATCAGCCGCAGCGCCAGCGCGGTCGAGGTGACGACCAGCAGCGGCTTGATGACCCGCGATCCGATCCTGACGGCCAGACGCGACCCCAGCCACGCCCCTGCCATCTGCGCCACACCCATGGCCAGGCCGATGGCCCACAACGGCGCCCCGGCAATGGCAAAGGCGATCAGCCCGCCAAGATTGGACGCGAAATTCAACAGCTTGGTATGTGCGGTCGCCTTGAGGATGCCGTATCCGGCCAGCATCACGAAGGCCAGCATGAAGAACGCCCCCGTCCCCGGCCCGATCAGCCCGTCATAGAATGCGATCAGCGGCACGACCGTCGCGGCAAAGACCGCCGGTCCCATCCGCTGCGCCCGATCCATGTCGTTCAGACCCGGCTTCAGCGCAAAGAACCCCGCGATCGCCAGCAGGATCACCGGCAGCAGCCAGTTCAGCGCCTGCACCGGCAGCCATGACACCAGCGCCGCGCCCAAGCCCCCGGCGGCCAGTGCGATCAGTGCCGACCGTCCCTGTGTGCGCAGATCGACCAGACCCGCGCGGGCATAGCTGATCGCCGCCGTCGCCGCCCCGAACGCGCCCTGCACCTTGTTCGTGGCCAGCGCCTGCGCCGGCGGCACCCCGGCCAGCATCAGCGCGGGCAGGGTAATCAGCCCGCCGCCCCCGGCGATGGAATCCACGAACCCCGCCGCAAAGGCGGCAAGGATCAGCATGACGGCAAGATCATAGGTCACTTCGAACATGCCCGCCCCATGCGCCCCGAGGCGGTGAAAGTAAACCCGGCTTTTCAGATGCCTGTGCCGGTGCAATACTGTCCGGGAAACAGGGGGTTGGACATGGATTTCGCATCTTACCGGGTCATTCAGGCGCCGATGGCGGGCACCTCGACCGTGGCTCTGTCGGCGGCGGTGGCGCAGGCTGGCGGTTTTCCCATGCTGGCTTTCGGGGCGTTGAATGCGGCGGCTGCGACGGCTGCGATGGACGATCTGCGGGCGCGGTGGGATGGCCCCTTCGGCGTCAACCTGTTCTGCCATGTTCCGCCCCGCCGCGACCCTGCGCGCGAAGCGGCATGGATCGCCCGTCTGGCCCCGGCCTTTGCCGCCGCCGGTGCCCCCCCGCCCGATGGTCTGTCCGAACCCTATACCAGCTTTCGCGTCGATGAGGCGCTGTTCCGCGCCGTGCTGGAGGCCCGGCCCGCCGTGGTTTCGGTTCATTTCGGCCTGCCGCGCGCCGATCAGATCGCCGCGCTGCGCGACATGGGCGCGACGCTGATCGCCACCGCCACATCGGAATCCGAGGCGCGCCGGGCCACCCGTTCGGGGATCGACATGCTGGTGGCGCAGGGCTGGCAGGCGGGCGGGCATCGCGGCATCTTTGACCCGGACGGGCCGGATGATCGCCTGCCGACGCTTGATCTTGTCCGGCAGTTGGTGCGTGTGGGTGCGCCGGTGATCGCGGCGGGGGGCATCATGTCGGCGGCGGATGCGCAGGCCGCGCGCGATGCCGGCGCGGTCGCGGTGCAATGCGGCACCGCCTATCTGAACGCCGACGAATCCGGGGCACCTCCGGCCCATCGTGCCCGTCTGGCCGATGGCGAAACCCAGATGACCCGCGCCATTTCAGGCCGTCCGGCGCGCTGTCTGGTCGGGAAATTCACCGCCATCGACGGGACCGAGGCCCCCGATTACCCCCTCACCTATTCCGCCGGAAAGGCGCTGCACGCGGCGGCATCGGCGGCGGGGGATACGGGCTATGGCGCATTCTGGGCCGGGACCGGCGCGGCGCGGGCCATAGCCGCGCCTGCCGCCACGATCACCGCGATGCTGCGGGCGTGACGAATTCGGCGGCGCTGTAGCCTTGCAGATACAGCAGCGCCGTCAGATCGCCGTGGTTGATGCGGACCTGCGCCTGCGCGGCTACCACAGGCTTGGCATGCAGGGCGACCCCGGTTCCTGCCTCGGCCAGCATGTCCAGATCGTTCGCCCCGTCGCCGACCGCGATCACATCCGCCGG
>JAUNUO010000049.1:0-7818 GCA_030538135.1 Paracoccus sp. (in: a-proteobacteria) | reverse complement strand
TTCAGCTCGCCGTTCATGGCGCGGGCGGTGATGGCGGCCACACGCGCGCCCACGCCCGCCATGTCGGCCAACTCGTCGATGCATTCCTGCCCGATCATGGTCGAATCCATATCGGCCAGCAGAATCTGCTTGCGCCGCCCGTGGGTGGGCTGCACCGCCACGTCGATGCCGATGGTTTGCAGATCGGCGGCCACCTGGTCCAGATCGGCGGGGACGGCGGGCATCTGAAATTCCGCCGCGATGCCGGGGTTCAGCCAGCGGACATCGGACCCGCCCCAGCCGCGGCGCAAACTGTCGATCAGCGCCGATTCCAGATTGGCGACGGTGGGTGCGGCGATCAGGGAAAGGGTCAGCATGGTGGCCTCTTGCGTGGGTTGGGCCGTGCTTAGGCAAAAATCGCGCGCCCTGCCAGCGCGATCAGGCCGCGGCGGCGATCCGATCGGCCAGACGGCGCAGATCTCCGAAATGCCCCTCGCCGCGCGCCGGACGGTCGGGGTCGGATGTGATCGCGATGCTCAGCCCCTTGCCCGGCACGACGATCAGCATCTGCCCGCCATAGCCGCGCGCATAAGCCGCCGCCTGCCCGCCGAACCGGGTCAGGAACCAGCCATAGCCATAGCGGTCGCCCGAAAACGGCGACCGGCCGCGCGGCTGCATCGAGGCATCCAGCCAAGCCCGGCTGACCACCTGCCGGCCGCCCACCGCGCCGCCGTTCAGCACCATATCCCCGATCCGCGCCAGCCCCAGCGGGCTGACCGCCATGTCGTTGCCGCCCAGATAGCGCCCCTGCGGATCGGTGATCCAGCGGGGAATGGCGATGTCCAGTGGCGTGCCCAGCCAATCCTGCGCCATGGAATGCAGGCTGATCCCCGCCGCCCGCGCCAAAGCCGCGCCCAGAACATGCCAGCCCCCGGTGGAATAGATGAACCGCCCGCCCGGCATGCCCTCGGGTCTGGACAACGCGGATTCCACCCAGTCGCGGCTGCTGACCCATGCGCCATAATTGGCGCCGGATGTGCTGGCCAGCCCTGCCTGCATGGTCAGCAGATGGCCGATGGTCAGCCGGTCGCGCGCATCGCCGAACGGTGCATGGCCCAGCAGGGGCAGCACCCGCTGATCCGGCCCGGCGATGATGCCGCGATCAATCGCGATCCCCGTCAGCAAGGCGACCAGCGTTTTCGACACCGATTTCACATTCGCGGGCCGGTCTGCCGCCGGGCCGCGAAACGCATGCGCATGGATCCGCCGCCCGTTTCGATGAATCACCAGCACCCGCAACTGATCCAGCCGTCCGGCCCCGGCGGCGATGGCGGCCAGATCATCCGTCTGCGCATGGGCCACCCGCGCCAGAACGGGCGCGGTCAACGCGGCGGCTGCGGCGGCGGCGGCAATCAGGCGGCGCCGGGGTATCGCGCGCTTACCCGGCATAATCGGCGTCGCTGACAGGTTCCATCCAATTCACGGCCGTGCCGTCCTGAACCTCGTGCACGGCGATATGGCTCATCGCGGTGTCGGGGGATGCGCCGTGCCAGTGCTTTTCGCCCGGCGCGAACCAGACCACATCGCCGGGGTGAATGTCCTGAACCGGGCCGCCCTCGCGCTGAACCCGGCCCCAGCCAAAGGTCACGATCAGCACCTGCCCCAAAGGATGCGTATGCCACGCCGTCCGCGCGCCGGGTTCAAAGGTCACATGGGCGCCCTGCACCCGTTCGGGCGCGGCGGGGTTGAACAGCGGGTCGATCCGCACGGTTCCGGTGAACCACCCCGCCGAACCGATGGTCGAAGCTCTGCTGCCCGCGCGGTAGATTTCCATGAGCGTTCCTCTGATGCTGATGCCGTCAGGTGCAAGGATGGCATGTCGCGGGCCGTCAGGGAACCAGATCGACCCAGACCAGCCGATGCGCCGAGGCCGCCTGCGCCGCCGCACCCAAGGACGTGTCGGGATCGGGCCAGATCACGCCGGATGCGGTCACGGTCATCCCCGGCGAGGGCAGCACATAATCCACCCGCAGATTTCCGGGGGCGCGATCCGGCCAGAAGGCCGTGTCCAGCGCCGGATCGCCGGTCTGGGGCGCGTCATGCGGGTCGGTCTGCGGCGGCTGCCAGGTGCCGCGCGGCGCGGGGTCCTGCGTGGCGGCGATCAGCGCGCGGATCGCTTCGCGCCGGCCGTTGCCGTCGTTCGGGTCAAGGTTGGCATTGCCGATCAGCACGAAGGGCGCATCAGGCAGATGGTTCAGCCAGAACACCGCCTCGTCATGGTTGCGCCGGGCGTTGCGGTCGCCGCCATCCGGGCCAAAAACCGGCGGCGTTGCCGACCATGACAGCAGATGCAGCGGCCCGGCGCGTGTCGTGACCTGCACATCCCAATGGGCGGTGGTGGACAGGCGCTGGATCGCGGCCACCTCGGGCGGGGTGTCGGCGGGCATCAGGTTGCCCGGCAGGTCGCGCCACCGGACCGCGCTGTGATCCGTGACCGGGCCGATGGGCAGGCGCGACAGAACCGCCATCCCGTCCTCGCCGCGAAACCGGCCAAAGCCCTGCGCGTCGCGCGGATGCCCCGACCTGCCGTCGCCATCCATGTCCAGCCCGGTCGGCACGCCGGTATTGGGCGGACCGGCAAAGCGATGCGGCATGGCGTGGCCGTGATCGGCCAGCAGATCGGCAAAACCGGCCAGCGCCAGCCCGTCGTGATCCCAGTCGAACCCGGTCAGCACGATCACATCGGGCGCGGCGGCGACGATCACCTGAACGGCGGCCAGCACCTGCGGATCGTCACGGCCCAGATCGCGCAGCAGCAGCCCCGGCCCGTCGCGCGACAGATCGGGCGCATAGGTGGCGATGCGCAGGCTGTCCCCGGCGGGGACGGGCGGCGCGGCCTGCACCGGCAGCGCCAGCAGGATCGCGGCGGCTGCGGCGCGGATCAGACCCAAGGCCGGGCCTGAGCCATCCGCGACTCGAACGTGTCGATCGCTGCGGATTTCTCCATCGTCAGCCCGATGTCGTCCAGCCCGTTCAGCAGGCAATGCTTGCGATGCGGGTCGATGTCGAAATGATAGGCGGTGCCGTCGGCCCCGGTGACGGTCTGCGATTCCAGATCGACGGTGATGCGGGCGTTGGCGCCCTTGCGCGCATCCTCCATCAACGCATCCACGGCCTCTTGCGGCAGGACCACCGGCAGGATGCCGTTCTTGAAACAGTTGTTGAAGAAGATGTCGGCAAAGCTGGTCGAGATGACACAGCGGATGCCGAAATCCAGCAACGCCCAGGGCGCGTGTTCGCGCGACGATCCGCAGCCGAAATTGTCGCCCGCCACGATGATCTGCGATTCGCGATAGGCGGGCTGGTTCAGGATGAAATCGGGGATCTCCTGTCCATCGGCGTCATAGCGCATCTCGTCGAACAGGTTCTTGCCCAGTCCCGACCGCTGAATGGTTTTCAGGAATTGTTTGGGGATAATCATGTCGGTGTCGATATTGACCAGCGGCATGGGGGCCGCGACCCCGGTCAGCGTGATGAATTTCTGCATCATTCGGTCCTTTTCAGCAGGCGGCCGGGCAGGGCGGGTTGTGGCAGGGCCGGAACCCGGATTCCGCGAAAGCCGCATTTGGGTGAACTGTTCGTCCAATACTCGCTTGGGTTTTGTCCAATTTGATTGTAAAGCTGAACAAATCAAACCGTTTGGCGGGGACGGCGTGGATCTGGCGCGCATCGTGGATTGCATTCAGCGCAGTTGGGCGCCGGGGATGACCGGCCCCGGCACCAGCGACTGGCTGGTGTCGGCGGTCTGCCTTGGCTGCGCGGTCATCTGTTTTGCCGTGGTGCGGCGGCAGGGGCGCGCGGCGGGCCGCTATTTCTGGATCGGGCTTGGCATGATGCTGTCGCTTCTGGTGGTGGCGCGGATGCTCGATCTGCACACCGGGCTGTCGGTGGCCGGGCGATGTATCGCGCGGGCAGGTGGCTGGTATGTCGAACGCCACGACATTCAATACAGCCTGATGTTCTGGGTGCTGGTTGTGGCGGCGCTGGCGACGGCGGTGGTCATGGTCACGCTGCGCGGGCGATTGCTGCGCAATATCCCGGCGCTGATTGGGCTGGGTGTGCTGATGGCGGCGGTCGGCCTGCGCGTCATCAGCGCGCACAGTGTCGATGCCTGGCTCCACGGTCATATCGCTGGCTTGCCGCGTCATGTCATTCTGGACCTGTTCGCACTGGCCGCCATCGGCCTGTCGCTGTTGCTGCACATGATTGCGCCGCGCCGGGAACAGCGGCGGCGCCGCCGCCGTCACGGGATGCGGGGCGAACCCCTCAGGCGGAAACGGCGGTCATCGCGCGGACGTCCGTCAGATGACCCGCTACCCCGGCCGCCGCAGCCATCGCAGGCGACATAAGATGCGTGCGCCCCTTATAGCCCTGCCGCCCTTCAAAGTTGCGGTTGCTGGTCGCGGCGCAGCGTTCGCCGGGTGACAACTGATCGGGGTTCATGCCCAGACACATGGAACAGCCCGCAAGACGCCATTCGAACCCGGCATCCTTGAACACCTGATCCAGCCCCTCTTCCTCGGCCTGCATCCGCACCAGACCCGATCCGGGCACGACCATGCCGCGCACGCCAATGGCCAGCCTGCGGCCGCGCAGAACTTCGGCGGCGGCGCGCAGATCCTCGATCCGGCCATTGGTGCAGGAACCGATGAACACCGCGTCGATGGCAATCTGATCCAGCGGCGTGCCGGGCGCAAGGTCCATGTATTCCAGCGACCGCCGCGCCGCATCGACCTTGCCGCCGGTGAAATCCTCGGGGGCGGGGACGGTGGCGGTGATCGGCAGCGCGTCCTCGGGGCTGGTGCCCCAGGTCACGGTGGGCGCGATGTCCTCGGCCCGGATGGTCACCACCTTGTCGAAATGCGCGCCCTCGTCGGTGTGCAGCGTCCGCCACCAGTTCAGCGCGGCTTCCCACGCGGCGCCCTTGGGCGCATGGGGCCGGCCCTTCACATAGGCGAAGGTGGTATCATCCGGCGCGATCAGTCCGGCGCGCGCGCCGCCCTCGATCGCCATGTTGCAGATCGTCATGCGGCCTTCCATGGAGAGGCCACGGATCGCCTCGCCGCAATATTCGATGACATGGCCGGTGCCGCCCGCCGTGCCCGTCACGCCGATGATATGCAGCACCACATCCTTGGCGGTGACGCCGGGGGCGAGTGTGCCGGTCACCTCGACCTTCATGTTCCGGGATTTCTTCTGGATCAGCGTCTGGGTGGCCAGCACATGTTCCACCTCTGACGTGCCGATACCGTGGGCCAGCGCGCCAAAGGCACCGTGGGTCGCGGTATGGCTGTCGCCGCACACGACCGTCATGCCAGGCAGGGTCCAGCCCTGTTCCGGCCCGACGATATGCACGATCCCCTGCCGGATGTCGGTGACGGGATAGTAATGCACCCCGAATTCGCGGGCGTTCCTGTCCAGCGCATCGACCTGAATCCGCGATTCCTCGTTGTCGATGCCCTTTTCGCGGTCCCAGGTGGTGGGAACGTTGTGATCGGGTACGGCGATGGTCTTTTCGGGGGCGCGGACCTTGCGGCCGGTCATGCGCAGCCCCTCGAACGCCTGCGGGCTGGTGACTTCGTGGACCAGATGGCGGTCGATATAGATCAGGCAGGTGCCGTCGGCCTGCTGATCGACGACATGAGCATCCCAGATCTTGTCATACAGGGTGCGGGGCGCGCCCGCATTGGTGGTGCCGGTCATGGTTAAGGCTTTCGTGAGAATGACAAAGGGGCAGGGCGAAACAGGCGGACACGGGGCATCAGCCCCGCGCGGTCACGCAGAAGATTTCGCCGTAGAACCGGCCCGGCAGGCGGGCGCGATCGTGTATGTCAAAAAAACGCATCATCGCAGATGATTTTAGAGTCTGCGCCCCCGCGTGGCAAGGGGCCTTGCGGGGCGATCAACCACGGCGGGCAAACCGGCACGGCCAAAAGGGCCGCATCGGGCGCGGCGGGCGGAAAACACCTCGATTCCCGTCGAATTTCACCGCTGCGGATTGAGATGGGGCAAAAAACTGCTATCTTTGATGCAACCCGGCGCCGGGGGGACCGGCGCGACGACCGGAGGATGACCCACTGTCCCAACCTCTCCCGACGGCTGCTGCGCCGAACGCGACCGCCACTGGTCCCGATCTGAGCAGCGATCAGATCCTTGCCCGCGTCCTGTCCTCGCTTGAGGATGACAAGGCCGAGGATATCGTGACCATCGACCTGCGTGGCCGTTCCGCCATGGCCGATCACATGGTCATCGCATCCGGGCGCAACGCCCGGCAGGTGGCCACCATCGCCGAAAAACTGGCCGAGCGGTTCAAGGAAGCCACCGGCCGCACCCCCCGGATCGAGGGCAAGGACGCCGGGGACTGGGTGCTGATCGACACCGATGACGTGATCGTGCATGTGTTCCGGCCCGAAGTGCGCGACTTCTATCAGTTGGAAAAGATGTGGATGCCGTCCGACGCGCTGTCCCGTCTGCGCGAGGATCAGCCCCACTGATGCGGTTCGCGATTGCCCTGATGGGTGGGCTGATGATCCTGTCGGCCTGCGCGTCCCAGCCCCGGACCACCACCACCGCAAGCACCGGCACGGTGGTGCGGATGACCTGCCCCGTGCCGGGGCCGCATCCGGCATCCCTGGGCATTGCGCCGGTGATGCAGGACCGCGTGCGCCAGCCCGCCTATTGGCGCTATCTGGTGGCGCATGGCACCAATTCCGAACTGGCCTTTGCGCTGCGCTTTGCCGGGGAACGGGTTGACGTGGCGATCCCGGCCGATCTGATCGCCATCGGCCGTCAGGCGCAGGCGTTCCGCCGGGCAAACCGCTGTGCCGATCTGGCGGACAACCCGCTGATCTGATGCGGATCACGCTGCTGGCGGTGGGGCGGTTGCGATCCGGCCCCGAAAGCGCGCTGATCCGCGATTATCTGGACCGTTTCACGAAAACCGGACGCCCGCTTGGCCTGCCGCCGGTGCAGGTGGTCGAGGTCGAGGACCGCAGGGGCGGCGGCATGGCGGCCGAGGCGGGCCTGCTGACCCGCGCCATGCCCGAAGGCGCCGTGCTGGCCGTGATGGACGAACGCGGCGCGCAGATGACATCGCCCGAATTTGCCGCGCGGATTGCGGCCTACCGCGATCAGGCGCGCGATCTGTGTTTCGTGATCGGCGGCGCCGACGGGCTGGACCCGGCGATCCGCGACCGCGCCGACTGGCAGATCAGTCTGGGCCGGATGGTCTGGCCGCATATGCTTGTGCGGGTGATGCTGTCGGAACAGTTGTATCGGGCCGCCAACATTCTGGCCGGCGGCCCCTATCACCGCGCATAGCGGTCAGTAATCGCGCTCATAGAACAGGCCGATGCTGCTTTGCCCGTCGCTGGATACGGTGCCGCGCGCCCGCAGCGACTGGTTGATGTCCAGATTCAGGTTCAGTTGCGTCTTGCCGTCATCGCCCACGGCGACATCGGTATAGACGTTGTCGGCCAGATATTTCCCCGCCCGCACCTGAACATTGCCCTGATCGTCGGTGGCCAGGTCCAGATCGTCCAGCCCGACCGTATTGCGCAGGTTGCCCACGATCCCCTCGCCGCCGCGCCCGGCCAGAACGGCGACCGCATTGGCCAGTTGCGCGGCCTGCAAGGGGGTGATGTTGTCCAGCCCGCGCCCGAACAGCAGTTGCGACAGCACTTCTTCCTCGGGCATGTCGGGCGAGGCTTCGAAGGTGATCTCGGGGTCGCTGGCATCGCCGTCGATGATGATGCGGGTGGTCACGTCATCCTGCATCGT
>JAUNUO010000268.1 GCA_030538135.1 Paracoccus sp. (in: a-proteobacteria) | reverse complement strand
CGGCCATCGGCCTGCCGCCCCTGCGCATCGCGCCGGGGACGGCGCTGCGCGATGTTGTGGCGCTGGATGACGGGTTGCGGCTGATGCAGCTATTTTGAAATTTCGCCTGTTCAAAGGTTGTGATGTCGCGCCCCAAGGTGCGTATTTGAGCAAACAGGAAGCCCGGGTTTCTTCGATTTTAAGGAACGGCGGATAGTCTGACATGATCTGGCCCGTGTGGTGACACGGGTGTTCTGGTTCGGCGCAGGGGGCATTGGGGAAACCTGAGACTGCCGTATTTGTGGCGCAGCGTTGGTTAACGGCTGAATAAGAAGCGCCATCCGATTGCCGCCCGAAGCAGTATCTTGTCCGCCGGTCGAAAAGGCGTCGTTGGTGGTGACGCAGTAGCTGACCCGCAGGGGGCGATTACAGGATCAGCGCATCATCGGCGAGGGTCGTCAGGCCGCGCAGGACAATGGCGAAATCCGCCGCCCGGTTGCCATCGAGATCGGCCAGCAGCCGCAGGTCGCCGCCGCTGACCGTCAGCCGCAATTCACCGGCGACCCCGGAAAAGGCGTCACCCCCGATCAGCGTCAGGTGCAGCGCCGACAGGTTCAGCCGGTCCAGCGCGGGGGCGAAATCGGTGATAATATCCGGTGCCGCCGCCGTCGCATCGCGGCGTGCCTGAAAGACGAACACATCCGCCCCGGCGCCGCCGGTCATCACATCGGCGCCGTTGCCACCCAGCAGCCGGTCGTTGCCATTGCCGCCGGTCAGCGTGTCATTGCCTTCCCCGCCCGACAGCGTGTCATCGCCCGCGCCGCCTGACAGCCGGTCGTTTCCGGTGCCGCCGCGCAGTGTGTCATGGCCGGTGCCGCCGCTCAGCACATCGTGACCCGCCCCGCCCAGCAGCAGGTCATTGCCCGGTCCACCGTTCAGCACGTCATAGCCGTCGCCGCCGTCAAGCCGGTCGTTGCCATTGCCGCCGTGGAGGCTGTCATTGCCGGAATTGCCATTCAGGCTGTCGTTTCCATCGCCGCCCCACAGCAGGTCGCGGCCCGCGCCGCCGTGCAGTTGGTCGGCACCGGCGCCGCCATGCAGCGTATCGTTGCCCGCGCCGCCAAAGATCGTGTCGTGCCCGTCCTGCCCATGCAGCAGATCGTCGCCCGTTCCGCCCTCGATCCGGTCGTCGCCGGTGCCGCCCCAAAGGGTGTCATTGCCGCCAAGCCCGCGGATCGTGTCATTGCCCGCCCCGCCACGGATCAGGTTGGCGGCGTTGTTGGCGGTGATGCGGTCGTTGCCCGACCCGGCAAGGTAATTCTCGATCACGGTGTCATAGGCGATGCCCATGATCCCCTTGTGGCCCAGAATGTCGGAAAACTGGTTCTGGCCCAGCCGGACGGTCTGATCGTTGCGGTCGCGTGCCAGGTCGATCGTGTCGCGCCCACCCTGATCAAAGATGGTGAACATGATCGGCGTGCCGTAATTGCCCGCCCTGATCCAGTCGGACACCGCCTTGTAGATGCCGGTCGCGGTGCTGTTCCAGCCATAGGTGGTGTTGCCCGCGCCGACGCCCGCAGGCTTGCCGTAAAGCTGATGGATGCCGATGATGTCGGCGGGCATCGGCGTGACCGCATAGGCATGGCTGGCGTTGACATGGGGGTTATCGTCGGGGGCGAAATAGGACATCACCGACAATTGCCAGCTGTCGTTGCGGAACCAGTTGTCGCTGCCGTAACGGGCCGCGCCGTTATACTGCCCCGCGTGACCCAGCCCAAGTGCGTGGCCGATCTCGTGCACCCAGGTCTGCATGTAGTAGCTGTTAAGGCGGGTGCCATAGGTGATCGACCACCAGTGATCGACGTTCACCTCGGCCCGTGTCATCCGGCCGGATGTGGTCATCTCGACCTCGGCATAGGCGCCACCGAAGGAATCGTTCAGCCGAATCTTGCCAAGGCTGCGGCTTTCAAAGGTCAGGCCGCTGATCGTGGACCATGCGTCCAGCGCCAGTTCCGCGAATTTCCGGTTCGCCGTGCCGGCGACCCAGTTGTCCACGGTAAGGGTGCGCGACGCGTCCAGGGGCCATTTGCGCGCGATCTGACCGGCATCGCGCCAATAGGTCGTGGTCAGATATGTGGCAAGCTGCTGAGCGGTCAAATGTTGCATGGTGCGCAGCCCAATCAATCGGAAACAGGTAAATCAAATACGAAAACCCCGTAACATACGGGCGTCCATGCGGCAACGATGCAGTCCTTGCAAGTTTATCAAGTTTCGCAAAGGGGGTGA
>JAUNUO010000048.1:15482-19373 GCA_030538135.1 Paracoccus sp. (in: a-proteobacteria) | reverse complement strand
ATTGCGGTCATCATGCTGGGGCTGGCGGCCAACTGGTTCGCTGCCGGATTTCTGGCGTTCACGATCTTCTTTTACGCGGTCGTCTATACGATCTGGCTGAAACGCAGCACGCCGCAGAATATCGTCATCGGCGGTGCGGCGGGGGCATTCCCGCCGATGATCGGCTGGGCCTGCGCGACGGGCGGAATCAGCCTCGAATCACTGTTGATGTTCGCGTTGATCTTTTTCTGGACGCCGCCGCATTTCTGGGCGCTGGCGCTGTTCATGAAGGAAGATTATCACAAGGCCGGGGTGCCGATGCTGACCGTTACCCACGGTCGTGCGGCAACCCGCCGCCATATCTTCGCCTATACGCTGGTGCTGGCGCCCTTTGCCCTTGCGCTGGGGTTCACCAGCATCGGCGGGCCGTTGTACCTGGCGGTTTCGGTGGTGCTGAACGCGATGTTCATCGCCGGCGGCTGGCGCATCCTGCGCCGCACCGAAGAAGACGCGACCGCCGACAGCTATCGGGCCGAGAAATCCTATTTCCGCCTGTCGCTGTATTATACCTTCCTGCACTTTGCCGCATTGCTGGCGCAGGCAATCATGGGGGGCTGACGAGATGGCCACATTCCACACCGAACATGAAATTCACCGCCGCCGCTGGTCGCGCAATGCCGGGCTTGGGCTGGTGCTGGCGCTGTTCGTCGCGGTGGTGTTTGGCCTGACCATCGTCAAGGTCGAGGTCGGGCAGGGACATATGCTGAAAGGTTATGACCACCGGTTGCAGGACAGCACCTATCTGCCCCCGCCCGAGGCCCACGAGATTGACCCGAACGCGGCGGTGCGGCCATGAGCGGTGATCCCAAATTCAAAAGCAATGGCCGAATCGTCTGGTCGCTGATCGGGCTGGTGGTGTTCATGGGCGCGATGGCCTGGGCGGCGGTGCCGTTCTATGACTGGTTCTGCCGGGTCACCGGCTATGGCGGCACGACGCAGCGGGCCGAAGCGGCGTCGGAAACGGTTCTCGATCAGATGATGCGGGTACGCTTTGATGCGAACACCGACCGCAATCTGGAATGGACCTTCCGGCCGATGCAGAACCGTGTCGATCTGAAGGTCGGCGAAACCGCGCTGGTCTTTTACGAAGCCATCAACAACTCGGACGAGCCGATCACCGGCACGGCCAGCTATAACGTCGCGCCCGAGGTGGCGGGGTATTTCTTCGACAAGGTGGAGTGCTTCTGCTTTACCGAACAGACGCTGCAACCGGGGGAACGGGTGGAAATGCCCGTGACGTTCTACGTCAACCCCGACATCGTGGGCGACCGCGATGCCGGCTGGGTGCGCGACATCACTCTGTCTTATACGTTCCACCGCACCGATACGCCGCGCAGTTCGCAGACCGCGCTGGCCACCGGCGATGCGGCGGCAAACCTGAACTGACGCCAACATAACCTGAGGGACGACGGGGCAAACATGGCACATGCGAAAAACCACGATTATCACATTCTGCCGCCTTCGGTCTGGCCCCTTCTTGGCGCCATCGCGGCCTTTATCATGCTGTATGGCGCCGTTGGCTGGATGTCCGACAATGACGTCAGACTGTTTTACATTCCCGTGAATGGCCCGTGGCTGTTCCTGATCGGCCTTGCCGCCACGCTGTATGTCATGTTCGGCTGGTGGGCCGATGTTGTGACCGAGGGCGAGACCGGCGATCATACCCCGGTGGTGCGCATCGGTCTGCGCTATGGGTTCATTCTGTTCATCGTCTCCGAGGCGATGTTCTTTGTCGCCTGGTTCTGGAACTGGTTCAAGAACGTGCTGTATCCGATGGGTCCGATGTCGCCCATTCAGGATGGCGTCTGGCCGCCCGAGGGGATCGTGCCCTTCGACCCGTGGCACCTGCCGTTCATCAACACCTTGGTCCTGCTGCTGTCGGGCGTGGCGGTCACCTGGGCGCATCATGCGCTGGCCCATGACAACGACCGCAGGACGACTATTTGGGGGCTGGCCGTCGCGGTGATCCTAGGCGTGTTCTTTACCATTCTTCAGGCATACGAATACAGCCACGCCGCCTTTGGTCTGGCAGATACCGCCTATGCCAGCGGCTTTTATCTGGCCACCGGCTTTCACGGCTTTCACGTCATCATCGGCACGATCTTTCTGTTCGTCTGCCTGATCCGCATGTTGAAGGGCCAGATGAGCCAGCAGCAGCATGTCGGCTTCGAGGCCGCTGCATGGTATTGGCACTTTGTCGATGTGGTTTGGCTGTTCCTGTTCTTTGCGGTTTACGTCTGGGGCCGTTGAATATCCGGCATCTGCCGACCGGGCGCGGGGATACCCCGCGCCTTTTTCTTGAGAGGGACGGATGCTGACGGGCGGATGCCAATGCGGGGCGCTGCGGTATCGGGTCGGGGCCGATCCGGTTCGGGTGTATGTCTGTCATTGCACCGAATGCCGGGCGCAGTCGTCCTCGGCCTTCGGCATCTCGGTGATCGTGCCGCCCGCTGCGGTCATTCTGGAAAAAGGCCAGCCGCGCATCTGGCAGCGCGACACGGCCAGCGGCAAGGTGCTGGCGTGCGCCTTCTGCGGCGATTGCGGCAGCAGGGTCTGGCATGTCAACGAACCGGCGGGGGCCGAAATGTCGATCAAGGGCGGATCGCTGGATCAGCCGGTTGACCTGAGCGCCGCGATGCATATCTGGACGATCAGCGCGCTGCCGGGCGTGGTCATCCCCGACGGTGCCGTGCAATGGGAACGGGATCACGACTGATGCGCCGCTATATCTTTCCGGTTCTGGTCGGCATCATCGGTTGCGCCATCCTGATCGCGCTTGGCGTCTGGCAGTTGCAGCGCATGGCCTGGAAAGAGGGAATGCTGGACGATATCCGCGCCCAGATCGTTGCCCCGCCCGTGCCTTTGCCCGATGCGCCCGACCCGTCGATGAAATACATGCCGGTGACCGTCGCCGGCACCACCACCGGGCAGGAAATCGACGTGCTGTCGCATACGCGAGAGGCGGGGGCGGGCTATCAGGTCGTCTCGGCCTTTGCCACCGATGACGGACGGCGCATCCTGCTGGATCGCGGCTTTATCCCGCAAGAGGCGCGGCGCATCGCCCGCCCGCCCACGCATCTGAACGTCCGCGGCAACCTGCACTGGCCCGACGAAAAGGGCAGCGCCACCCCCGACCCGAACCTGACCGAGAACATCTGGTTCGCCCGCGACGTGCCCGCCATGGCCGACCTGCTGGACACCGAGCAGGTTCTGGTGGTCGCGGCGCAGGTTCAGGGCGACAATCAGGGCGCCCTGCCGATCCCCGTCGCGGTCGAAGGGATCCCCAACAACCACCTGTCCTATGCCGTGCAATGGTTCCTGATCGCGGCCACCTGGGCAGGGATGACAGGCGCGCTGATCTGGCGTATCAGGCAGCGCACATATTGAAGGACACATGATGCGCTATGTCTCGACGCGGGGTCAGGCCCCGGTGCTGGATTTCGAACAGGCGATGCTGACCGGGCTGGCGCGCGATGGTGGGCTGTATCTGCCCGAGGCGGTGCCGGTGCTGGACGATCTGGCCGCATTCGAGGGGTTGTCCTATGAAGAAGCCGCGTTCCGGGTGCTGAAACCCTTTACCGGCGACAGTTTTAGCGACGACGAATTGCGCGGCGCCATCGCCCGCGCCTATGCCGGCTTCGGCCATGTCGCACGCGCGCCGCTGACCCAGCTTGCGCCCGGTCATTTCCTGCTGGAACTGTTCCACGGCCCCACGCTGGCGTTCAAGGATTTCGCCATGCAGTTGATCGGGCAGCTGTTCCAGATTGCGCTGGCGCGGTCGGGTCAGCGGATCACCATTGTCGGCGCGACCTCGGGCGATACCGGATCGGCGGCGATCGAGGCGTTCCGCGG
>JAUNUO010000048.1:13576-15382 GCA_030538135.1 Paracoccus sp. (in: a-proteobacteria) | reverse complement strand
GGCACTGTCGAACCCTCGATCAGCCCTTCGATGGATATTCAGGTCAGTTCCAATTTCGAACGCGCGCTGTATCTGGCCTATGGCGGCGATGCGGGCGCGATCCGTCAACTGATGGACGAGCTGAAAACCGGCGGTTTCAGCATCAGCCAGGGCGCGCTGGAAACGCTGCGCGGTCAATATGCTTCGGGCCGGGTGTCCGAGGATGAAACGAGGGCGATGATCGCCACCATCCGCGCCGAGACCGGGCAGGTGATCTGCCCGCATACGGCGGTCGGCGTCCATGTCGCCCGCCAGCATATCGAGCCGGGCGTGCCGATGGTCACGCTGGCGACCGCTCATCCGGCGAAATTCCCTGATGCGGTCGAGGCGGCAATCGGTCTCCGTCCCGACCTGCCGCCGCATATGGCGGGGCTGTTCGATCTGCCCGAACGGGTCACACGGGTTGAAAACGACAACGAAGCCCTTAAATCGCTGATCCTTGAGCGGAGGACAGCTTGATCGACCCATTCGTGCAGATTTCCACCCTTCCCAACGGCCTTCGCGTCGTCACCCGCACCATGCCGGGGCTTCATTCGGCCACCGTTGGCGTGTGGGTGAACGCCGGCGGCCGGGATGAGCGTGCCGAACAGAACGGCATCGCGCATTTTCTGGAACATATGGCCTTCAAGGGCACGCCGCGCCGCAGCGCCATCCAGATCGCCGAGGCGATCGAGGACGTGGGCGGTTATATCAACGCCTATACCTCGCGCGATGTGACGGCCTATTATGCCCGCGTGCTGGACAGCGATGTCGATCTGGCCTTTGACGTGATTTCCGACATCGTGCTGAACCCGTTGTTCGACGACCGCGAGATCGAGGTGGAACGCGGTGTGATCCTTCAGGAGATCGGGCAGGCGCTGGACACGCCCGACGATGTGATCTTCGACTGGCTGCAAGAGGCCGCCTATCCCGCGCAGGCGATGGGGCGTACGATCCTTGGCCCCGCCGATCGTGTCACCCGGTTCGGGCGGGCCGATCTGTCGGGCTTTGTCGCCGAACATTACGGGCCGGGGCAGATGATCGTGGCCGCCGCCGGGGCGGTGGATCACGACCGCATCCTGCGTCTGGCCGAGGCGGCATTCGGGCATCTGGCGCCGATTGCCGATCACGCGCGCGAGGGTGCGCGCTGGCAGGGCGGCGAAGTGCGGCGGCAGAAAAAGCTGGAACAGGCGCATTTCGCGCTGGCGCTGGAAGGGCCATCCTATCAGGCCGCCGATTTCTACCCCGCGCAAATCTTTTCCAGCGCGCTTGGCGGCGGCATGTCCTCGCGCCTGTTTCAGAAGATCCGCGAGGAACGCGGGCTGTGCTATACGATCTTTGCGCAGTCGGGGTTTCACGACGATACCGGAATGATGACCATCTATGCCGGGACCGGCGGCGGCCAGATATCCGATCTGGCGCAACTGACGGTCGATGAAATCCGCCGTGCCGCCGATGACATGACCGAGGCTGAGGTTGCCCGTGCCAAGGCCCAACTTCGTGCCAGCCTGCTGATGGGGCTGGAAAGCCCATCGTCGCAGGCCGAACGCATGGCGCGGTCGCTGGCGATCTGGGGCCGCGTGCCCGACCCGGCCGAAGTGGCCGAACGGATCGCCGCCGTTGCGGTCGCGGATGTGCGGGCGCATGGCCAGAACCTGTTGGCGAGGGCGCGCCCTGCGCTGGCGCTGTATGGGCCGGTGTCGCGCGCGCCGAATGTGGACGCGCTGGCGGGGCGTCTGGCAGCGTGATGTTCTGGCGGCGCAAGGCGGTTCGGCTGGAAACCGAACG
>JAUNUO010000048.1:0-13476 GCA_030538135.1 Paracoccus sp. (in: a-proteobacteria) | reverse complement strand
CGTCTGGCAGCGTGATGTTCTGGCGGCGCAAGGCGGTTCGGCTGGAAACCGAACGTATGGTCCTGCGCCTGCCCGCCCACGGCGATTTCGCGGGGTGGAGCGATTTGCGCGACGCCAGCCGCGATTTCCTGATTCCGTGGGAGCCCATCTGGTCGCCCGATCATCTGACCCGGCGCAGCTTTACCAACCGCGTCTATTGGGCCGCCCGCGCGGCGCGCACGGGAACGGCGCTGCCCCTTTTCCTGATCCGGCGCGACGGGGTTTTGCTGGGCGCGATCACGTTGGACAATATCCGCCGGGGTCCGGCGCAGTCTGGGACCATCGGCTACTGGGTCGGTGCGCCCTTTGCCCGGCAGGGCTACATGCGGGAAGCCATCGGGGCACTGGTTCATCACGGCTTCACCACGCTGGACCTGTCGCGCATCGACGCCGCCTGCCTGCCGGAAAACGCCGCCTCGCGTGGGGTGCTGGAACGGTCGGGGTTCAAATACGAGGGCGTGGCGCAAAGCTATCTTCAGATCAATGGGCGTTGGCGTAACCATGTGCTGTATGCCAACCTGCGCGGCGACCGGCGCGGCCGGACCGAGGTGCGATAGCCGGGGGCATTCTGCCCCCAGACCCCCTGAGGATATTTGGAAACAGAAGATGAGCCTGAATCCTGCGGATGAAAGACTGGCGCGGGTTTTGCCCCAAGGGGTATTGCGCGAGGTGTCGGCCGCTTATCTGGACGAACCGCGCGGGCGGTATGTCGGGCGGGCCGGCCTGGTCGCCGCGCCGCGCGATTTGGACGAGGTGGCGGCTGTGGTGCGGGCCTGTGCGGCGGCGCGGGTGGCGGTGGTGCCGCGTGGCGGCGGAACCGGGCTGGTCGCCGGGGCGGTGATGCCCGATGGGCCTGCGCCGCTGATCCTGTCGCTGGAACGGATGGCTGTGGTACGCGCGGTTTACCCGGACGAGGGCGTATTGGTGGCCGAAGCGGGGGGCACGCTTCAATCGGTGCGGGATGCGGCGGCGGCGGTGGGTTTGCAGTTTCCGCTGTCGCTGGCCTCGCAGGGGACGGCGCAGATCGGCGGGGTTCTGGCCACCAATGCGGGTGGGGTGAACGTGCTGCGCCATGGTAACGCGCGGGCGCTGTGTCTGGGGATCGAGGCGGTTCTGCCGGATGGCACCCCGGTTCACGATCTGCGGCGGCTGCGCAAGGACAATACCGGATATGCGATCCGCGATCTGCTGATCGGGGCCGAGGGGACGTTGGGCATCATCACGGCGGCCAGTCTGGTTCTGGCGCCGCTTCCGGCGGAAACGGGCTGTGCGGTGATGGCCGTCGAAAGCCCCGAAGCCGCGCTGCGCCTGTTGTCGCTGGCGCAGGCGCGGATGGCGGGCGGGGTGACGGCGTTCGAACTGATCGGGGGGCAGGGGTTGCGCTTTCTGGCCGAGGTTCTGCCGGACATCCGTCAGCCTTTCCCTGATCCGCCGGATTGGTCGGTGCTGATCGAGATCGGACTGCCCGCCGGGTTAAGCGCCGGAACCGCATTGGAAGGTCTGTTCGAGGCGGCGGCGGAATCCGGGCTGGTGAGCGATGGGGTGATCGCGCAATCGGGGGCGCAGGCCGCCGGGTTCTGGGCCATGCGCGAACATATCCCCGATGCCAACCGCCGCATCGGCGCCATCGCCAGCCATGACATCAGCCTGCCCCTGACCGAAATCGCCGGGTTCATCAGCGCAGCCGGCGACTGGCTGGCCGCGCAGGAGGACATGCGGGTGAACTGTTTCGGCCATCTGGGCGACGGCAACCTGCATTACAACCTGTTCCCTGCGGCGGGACGGCGGCGCGAGGAATATGACGATCGGCGGGCCGACCTGTCGCGGCATCTGCATCAGATGGTGGTGGATCGGGGCGGGTCGTTTTCCGCCGAACATGGTGTCGGGCGGCTCAAGGTTGCTGATCTGGCGCGATGGGGCGATTCGGGGCGTCTGGGGGCGATGCGGGCGATCAAGGCGGCGCTGGATCCGGCGGGGATCATGAATCCGGGCGCGGTTCTGGGCTGAACAATTGTTCAGCCCGCGTCACCTGTGGGTTGAGTCACTTCGCTCTAACTCGCGAAAATTATATGAAATATTCGTTAAAATCTGCAATTCACGCAAATGACAATTGTCTTTGCGGTGGTCGTGGATTCACTGATCGAAACTATCATCAGTGAGGGTGTTTCATGCGGTATATGGTTCGTTTTGCTGTGCTGGCGACGGTGACCACTCTGGCGGCTTGCGGCGGTGGCGGCAGTGGCGGTCCGACCACGTCACCGCCCGGCGATCCGGCGCGGGTGTCTTTTGCAGAAATGCGCAAAGGTCTGCTCGCGATCGACGAAAAGGTCGGCTTCTATGGGTCGGTTATGACACCAAAACAAGGACGTGCAACCTATAACGGCTATATGACGGGCGGTCAGGATTTAGAAGCAGCCCAATCGGATCCTCAGTTCGCCAGTCGGGTGCAACTGAAGGCTAATTTCGATCGCCAGACAATGGACGGCCGCTTCTATCAGTTTGCGGACAAAGGGAATAATCCCGTTCGAGGCGAACTCAACTTGAGCAACGGCAAGATTGAGCGCGGCTTGAATGATGGAGACGTGTTTGCAGCAGATGTGGCCGGGCGTCTGACCAATGTAGACGGCACCCGCATCAACGTCAGTGGGAAAACCGGCGGCAGCTTTCACGGTAAGGGCGCCACAGCCGTTGCCGGGGCGCTGACTGTGTCGGATGATGCCAACCATGAGGCGGGACTGGTCGGAATTTTTGTCGCCACCCGGTAAGGCGGAGGTCGGGCGGGCATATTGCCCGTCACGACCTCACTCCCCATCGTAACTGGTCAGGGCGTGGACCTCCATGCCCAGCCGTTCCAGCCGCGCCCGCCCGCCCAGACCGGGCAGGTCGATCACAAAGGCGCAGCCGACGATTTCGGCGCCGAGGCGCTGGCACAGGCTGATCCCGGCCTCGGCGGTGCCGCCGGTGGCCAGCAGATCATCGACGATCAGCACCTTTTCACCCGGCTTGATGGCATCGTCATGCATTTCCATCACCGCCTCGCCGTATTCCAGCGCGTAGGCCTGGGATACCACCGAACCGGGCAGCTTGCCCTTTTTGCGGATCGGCACGAAGCCGGTTGACAGTTGATGCGCCACCGCGCCGCCAAGGATAAAGCCCCGCGCCTCAAGCCCGGCCACCTTGTCGATGCGCAGGCCCGCATAGGGGTGCAGCAACTGGTCGATGGCGAGGCGAAAGCCGCGCGCATCCGCGAACAGCGTGGTGACATCGCGGAAGATGATCCCTTCGTGCGGGAAATCTGCGATGGTGCGGATATAGTCGCGGACTGTTTTGCTCATCGGGGCCTTTCCATTGCAAAGAAATCGTGAACCGCCGCCCAGTCCTTGTATCCCATGCGGGTGACCCAGCCCGGCCCGGACAGATCGAACCGCCCGTCGATCACGCAATCGTCGCGCAGATGCACGCCGGTGACGACGCCGAACACGGCAAAGTTCGCTTCGCCGGCCAGCCGCACGATTTGCGTCAGCCGGCACTCCAACGCGGCGGCGGCCCCGGCGACGCGCGGGCAGTCGATGGTTTCGCATTCGGTGGCTTCGATTCCGCAGGCGGCGAATTCGTCGGTGTCGGCCGGCAGCGAGGCCGAGGTCGCGTTGATCCCCTGCGCCATGTTCGCGTCGCCGATATTGACGCAGAACACGCCGCTTTCTGCGATCTGCGCCACACTGTCCTTGGTGCCGCGTCGGTCGGGTTTGGCCCCGGTCGAGGCGAACATTACCTGCGGCGGCACATAGGCGACGGCGTTGAAAAAGGAATAGGGCGCCAGATTGTCGCCCGCCGTCCCGCGCGTCGAAACCCAGGCGATGGGTCGGGGCGCGATGATCGCGTTGAAGGGGTTATGCGGCAGGCCGTGGCCGTTTTCCGGTCGATAGAACATGTCGTGCCCCTTCGTCTTTTCCGCACCCTGCCACCTGCCCGCGCCCGGCGCAATCCGGCCCTTGCATCCCCGGCCTTGCATGGTATCCGGCCCGCATCAGCCGGAGGCCGCATGTTCGAGATCTGCCCCGAAACCGATCAGGACACGCCCGAGGTCGAGGCGCTGTATGACCTGTGTTTCGCGCCGGGGCGCACGGCGCTGTCCTCGTACCGGCTGCGCGACGGGGTGCCCAAGGTCGCCGATCTGTGCCTTGTGCTACGCGATTCGTCTGACATTCTGCTGGCGGCGATCCGGTTCTGGCCGGTGCGTGTTGGCGGCCGGTCCGTGCTGTTGCTGGGGCCGGTTGCCGTCCATCCCACGGCACAGGGCGAAGGGCTGGGGGCGATCCTGATGCGTGATTCCCTTGACCGGGCGCGGCGCCTTGGATGGTCGCGGGTGCTGCTGGTGGGCGATGCGCCTTATTATGCGCGGTTCGGTTTCACCCGGATGGAGGGCGTGGACATGCCACCGCCGACCAACCCCGACCGCATTCTGGGGCTGGAACTGCGGCCCGGTGCATGGGCGGGCGTGGCGGGGCCGGTCACACGCGAACAGCCGGGCGAAGTTCTGGCAGGACTGGCGGAACTGGCCGGCAATCCCCATATCGGGACCGCCTGCGTCGAGGTCGCAGGTCCGAAGGATGGAAATGATGGCCGCACTCAATCAGGTGGTTCTGCCGCCGATCACTGATCCGACCGTTCTTGCCGCGATCGAGCGGCTGGCCCGCCGCTATGTCGATGCAAGCGGAATGGCGATGGACGTCCTGCAATCCATCGGCACCAGCGCCGAGGGGCTGATTGCGCGCCTGCCCGGACCGGTCCGCAGCCGTCTGGACCGGATCACCTCTGCCGCGCTGAGCCGCGCATTTGACGCCGCCGCCGGCTCGCGTCGGGTGGTGCGTGACCGGGGCGACTGGTTCAACCGGATGGCCTCGACCCTCAGCGGCGCGGCGGGGGGGGCGGGAGGTCTGGCCGGGGCGCTGATTGAAACGCCCCTGACCGTGACCCTGATGTCACGCGCGATTCTGGAAATCGCCGCCGAACACGGTTTTTCCCCCGAAGATCACGAGGTCCGGGCCGAGGCGCTGCGCGTCTTTGCCGCCGCAGGGCCGATTGCCGCCGATGATGCCACCGATCTGGGCATGCTGGCGGCGAAGCTGTCGGTGACGGGGCAGACGATCCAGGGGCTGATTGCGCGTGTCGCCCCCCGACTGTCCGCCGCCTTGGGTCAGAAGCTGGCGGCGCAGGCGGTGCCGGTTCTGGGTGCCTTCGCCGGGGCTTCGATCAATTACACCTTCACCCGCTATTATCAGGAACTGGCGCGGGTGCATTTCGGTCTGATGCAGTTGTCGCAGGAAAGCGGTATCCCGAAAGAAGCCCTGAACGAAAGGTTGCGGATGGCGATCCTGTCCCTGCAAGATCGGCAAAAGGCCGTGCGCAGGGCGTGATGGCCCGGCGGCGCGGTGCCGTTGAAAACGCTGTGCCATGCGTCATTTAAGATAAACGGGAAACAGTCTCGCTTCCTGTTTGTTCAAAGAGACCTCAGGCGTCGGCAGCCTGCGTCGCCAGTGACAGCGTGGCGGCGGGGGCGGTCAGATCGTCGGTCGCAAGCCCGTGCGCGGGGCGCGCCAGTCGCGCTTTTGTCACCCACAACAGCCGGTTTTGCGCGCGGGTGATCGCCACATAGGTCAGTCGTTTCCACAGGGGCAGGTCGGCTTCGGTTCGGTTCGACCATGCGGCGGCGGAAATATCGGGCGCGAACACCTGCACATCGGGCCACTGCGACCCCTGCGCCTTGTGGATCGTCACCGCCGCGCCATGCAGAAAGGCCGCGCCCATGCGGGCGG
Organism: Paracoccus sp. (in: a-proteobacteria); assembly: GCA_030538135.1. GTDB lineage: Bacteria > Pseudomonadota > Alphaproteobacteria > Rhodobacterales > Rhodobacteraceae > Paracoccus. The sequence continues at coordinate 7,621 of JAUNUO010000048.1, read as the reverse complement.
CATAGGGGATGAAGGGTTCCTCGACATCCGGCATCTCGATCTTGACGATCGAGGCGACGGAAACGCGCGGATCTTCGGCACCGATGACATGCAGGCGGGAAAAGCCCGGCTTCGACCCCGGCCCGAGGTAAACCACCTGTGCGCCCTTGATGAGGCCGCGCGCCTCAAGATCGATGCGCTTCTTGCGGTGCTTCAAGGGCAGTTCGATTCCGTCGCAGATCAGCGGCTCGCCCGGCAACAGGGCGTCACCCGGTGCGCCATGGGCGCTGCGAAAGGCGTGGATCAGACGGATGCGCGTGGCGTTGCGCCAGACCAGCACCGGGCTGCGGGCCATCAGGTCGCTTTCGACCCGTTCGGCCCAGACGACGCGCGGATCGCGGGCGGCGGCGTCGCGCACCATCCGTTCGAAACCCGCGAAATCCAGCGCCGGATCGGCCAGCGCATGCGCCAGATCAAGGATGGGGCTGTCGCCGGCCTGCCGGTGGATGCGGTTCAGGATCAGCCGCTGCGGTGCGGCCAGTTTCTCGAACACCATCTGCCCGGATTGCCCGACCGGGGCCAACTGCGCCGGATCGCCGAACAGCACCAGCACCGGGAAAATCTCGCGCAGGTCGTCGAACTGGCGTTCGTCCAACATCGAGGCTTCGTCGATCAATCCGATGTCCAGCGCATCCTCGCGCCGTTTCCAGCCCTTGATGAAATCCGACCCGCGCAGCCCCGCCGCCGCCAGCGCGCCCGGAATGGATGCGTGCTGGTCGTAGAACGCCTTGGCGCGGTCCAGCGCCTCGTCCGTCAGCCCCTCGACCTTGGGGCGGTCGCCATTGCCCGCCAGCCATTCGGCGATGCGTTCGTATTCGGGATCATAGACCGGCGTGTAAAGGATGCGGTGGATCGTTGTGGCCGGAACGCCGCGCGTGCGCAAAACAAAGGCTGCCTTGTTCGTCGGCGCCAGAACGGCGACGGTGCGCCGATCCTTGCGGCGGCGGCCTTCGTAATCGCCGCTGATGACCTCGACGCCCGCTTCGCGCAGGGCGCGGGTGATACCGGCCAGCAGCATCGTCTTGCCCGAACCTGCCTTGCCGATCACGGCCATGACGCGGCCCTTGCCGGGCTGGGGCGGCATGATTTCCTCGGCCGTCAGGTCGATCCCTGCGCCGGCGAATATGTCGGCCAGCGCGTCCCAGGCTTCTGCCTGATCGGGGGAAAGGGTGGGAAGGCTCATGTCGATCCTGTAACGCGGGCGGGCGGGAAAGCGAAGGGGCAACCGGCATTCCCCTTGGCCGCGTGCTGTGGCATCATCGCGCCAAAACAAAACCATCCGAGCAGCCGATGCCCCAGCGTTTTCCCTTGTCGTCCGCGATCTTCTTTCTGATCGTCATCGGGCTTGGCCTGTATTTCGCCTTTGCCGCCGTGCAGGGACCGTCCGGCATCCTGCGTCGTGTCCAGATCGAGGCGGAAACCGAAGAACTGGCCCAAGAACGCGACCGGCTGCGCGCCGAGGCCAGCCAGATGCAGAACCTGACCCGGCGCCTGTCCGATGAATATCTTGATCTGGACCTGCTGGACGAACGCGCCCGCAGCGTTCTGGGCGTGATCCGCGGCGACGAGGCGGTGATCCGTTAAGCGCCGGCGACCTGCCACGCCTGTTCTGGCACATCATCAGTCCGCCGTCACGTTGGGGCAGGGGGCGCGAACGCGCCGCCGCACAACCCGCATTGCGCCACTCACAATGATGGGTTAACCAATGGTTTAACGCTGAACTATTCCGCCATTCCGAAGGAGGAGCCTGATGGCCCGGAAGCCCGCCGCCGCAAAGACAGCGCAATCCAACACATCCGCAGAAGAACTTTTGCAATATTACCGCGACATGCTGCTGATCCGCCGATTCGAGGAAAAGGCCGGGCAGTTGTATGGCATGGGTCTGATCGGGGGGTTCTGTCACCTCTATATCGGGCAAGAGGCGGTCGTCGTCGGTCTTGAGGCCGCGACGAAGGAAGGCGACAAGCGGATCACCAGCTATCGCGATCACGGGCATATGCTTGCCTGCGGCATGTCCGCGCGCGGGGTGATGGCCGAACTGACCGGACGCGAGGGCGGCTATTCCAAGGGCAAGGGCGGCTCGATGCACATGTTCAGCCGCGAAAAGCATTTCTACGGCGGTCACGGCATCGTCGCGGCACAGGTGCCGCTGGGGGCTGGTCTGGCCTTTGCCGACAAATATCTGGGCAATGACAACGTGACCTTCGCCTATTTTGGCGATGGCGCGGCCAACCAGGGGCAGGTCTATGAAACCTACAACATGGCCGAACTGTGGGAATTGCCGGTGATTTTCGTCATCGAAAACAACCAGTATGCCATGGGCACCAGCATGACCCGGTCAACGAAATCGACCACGCTTTACGGGCGCGGCGAGGCGTTCGGCATTCCGGGCGAGCGGGTCGATGGCATGGACGTGTTGGCCGTCAAGGCCGCCGGGGAAAAGGCCGTCGCCCACTGCCGCGCGGGCAAGGGGCCGTATATCCTTGAGGTGATGACCTATCGCTATCGTGGGCATTCCATGTCGGACCCGGCGAAATATCGCACCCGCGAAGAAGTGCAGAAAATGCGCGACGAACGCGACGCCATCGAACATGTCCGCACCATGCTGCTGGACGGCAAACATGCGAGCGAGGACGATCTCAAGGCGATCGACAAGGAAATCAAGGATATCGTGAACGATTCCGCCGAGTTCGCAAAGGAAAGCCCGGAACCTGCGGAATCCGAACTGTGGACCGACATCTATGCAAGCGATCTGCCGCAGGGCAGCGCCGAAGAGCACGCCTGAGGGGAGGGCAGATACATGGCAACCGAAATCCTGATGCCCGCCCTGTCGCCGACCATGGAGGAAGGCACGCTGGCCAAATGGCTGAAGAAGGAAGGAGACACCATCAAGGCCGGCGACATCATCGCCGAGATCGAGACCGACAAGGCCACGATGGAATTCGAGGCCGTGGACGAGGGCATTCTGGGCAAGATCCTTGTCGCCGAAGGATCGCAGGGGGTGGCGGTGAACACGCCTATTGCGATTATGGTCGAGGAAGGCGAATCCGTCGATGACGCGGCGCCCAAGGCCAGCGCACCGGCGCAGGCCAAATCCTCGGACGAGGAAAAGAAGGCTGACGATCAGCCCGCGCCTTCGGCGGTGGAACAGGTAAAGACGCCGCAGCCCGATGCCAGCCCTGACTGGCCAGAAGGCACGCCGATGAAGACCATGACCGTCCGCGAGGCGCTGCGCGAGGCGATGGCCGAGGAAATGGAACGCGACGAAACCGTGTTCCTGATGGGCGAGGAAGTCGGCGAATATCAGGGCGCCTACAAGATTTCCCAAGGGCTGCTGGACAGGTTCGGCCCGCGCCGCGTGGTCGATACGCCCATTTCCGAAATCGGCTTTGCCGGTATCGGCACAGGCGCGGCGCTGGCCGGTCTGCGCCCGATCGTGGAATTCATGACCTTCAACTTTGCCATGCAGGCGATGGACCACATCATCAACTCGGCCGCCAAGACGCTGTATATGTCGGGCGGGCAGATGGGTTGCCCCATCGTGTTCCGCGGCCCGAACGGTGCGGCCGCCCGCGTGGCAGCCCAGCATTCCCAGGATTACGCGGCGTGGTATGCGCAGATTCCGGGTCTCAAGGTGGTGCAGCCCTATTCGGCCGCCGACGCCAAGGGCTTGCTGAAATCCGCGATCCGCGATCCGAACCCGGTGATCTTCCTTGAAAACGAAATCCTCTATGGCCGCAGCTTCGAGGTGCCGGACCTGCCCGATTTCACCATCCCCTTCGGCAAGGCCCGCATCGCGCGCCCCGGCAAGGATGTGACGATCATCAGCTTTGGCATCGGCATGGCGCATGCGCTGGACGCTGCCGAAAAGCTGGCGGGCGAAGGGATCGAGGCCGAGGTGATCGACCTGCGCACCCTGCGGCCTATCGACTATGACACGGTGATCGCCTCGGTGATGAAAACCAACCGCGCAGTGACGGTCGAGGAAGGCTTCCCGGTCGCCAGCATCGGCAACCATCTGTCGGCCTATATCATGGAAAACGCCTTCGATTATCTGGACGCGCCGGTCATCAACTGCACCGGCAAGGATGTGCCCATGCCCTACGCCGCCAACCTTGAACGGCTGGCGCTGGTGACGGCCGATGAGGTCGTCGCGGCGGTCAAAAAAGTCACCTATCGGTAAGGGGGAACGATCATGGCAACCGAAATCCTGATGCCCGCGCTGTCCCCCACGATGGAGGAAGGCACGCTGGCCAAATGGCTGGTGAAAGAGGGTGATACGGTCAAATCCGGCGATATTCTGGCCGAGATCGAAACCGACAAGGCCACGATGGAATTCGAGGCCGTCGATGAAGGGATCGTCGGCAAGATTCTGGTGGCGGAAGGCACGGCGGGCGTTGCCGTGAACACGGCCATCGCGGTTCTGATTGAGGAAGGCGAAAGCGTGGACGCCGCGCCGGCATCCAAACCCGCCGAAGCGCCCAAAGCCGAGACGCCCAAGGCCGAAGCCGCGCCCGCCACCACATCTGCCGCCCCGGCCCCGGCGGCACCCCGGCGCGACGGCGACCGCGTGTTCGCCTCGCCCCTTGCTCGTCGGATCGCGGCGGAAAAGGGCATCGACCTTGCCGGCATCAAGGGCACCGGCCCCCATGGCCGTATCGTCAAGGCCGATGTCGAAGGCGTCAAACCCGGCGCGGCGGCGCCCGTTGCTGCTGCTGCGGCGCCCGCTGCGGCTTCGGCACCTGCGGCGAAACCCGCGGCTGCGGCCGGTCCCTCGGCCGAAAGCATCCTTAAGATGTATGAGGGCCGCGAGATTGAGGAAGTCCAGCTGGACGGAATGCGTCGCACCATCGCCGCCCGGCTGAGCGAAGCGAAACAGACCATCCCGCATTTCTATCTGCGCCGTTCCGCCAAGCTGGACGAGCTGATGAAGTTCCGTTCGATGCTGAACAAGCAACTGGAATCGCGCGGGGTGAAACTGTCGGTCAACGACTTCATCATCAAGGCCTGCGCGCTGGCCCTGCAAGAGGTTCCCGACGCCAACGCCATCTGGGCTGGCGACCGGATCGTGAAACTGAAACCCTCGGATGTGGCGGTGGCCGTCGCGGTCGAGGGCGGGCTGTTCACCCCGGTTCTGAAGGACGCACAGCAGAAAACCCTGTCTGCCCTGTCATCCGAGATGAAAGACCTCGCGAACCGGGCCAAGACCAAAAAGCTGGCTCCGCATGAATATCAGGGCGGCAGCTTTGCCATTTCCAACCTCGGCATGTTCGGGATCGAAAACTTCGATGCGGTCATCAACCCGCCGCATGGTGCGATTCTGGCTGTCGGCACCGGTGTGCAGACCCCTGTGGTGGAAAACGGCGAAGTCGTGATCCGCAATGTCATGTCGATGACCCTGTCGGTCGATCACCGGGTGATCGACGGTGCCCTTGGCGCGCAACTGCTGGCGGCGATCGTGGGGCATCTGGAAAACCCGATGGGGATGCTGGCCTGATCCCTGCCGCAAAAAACGAAAAAGGGGGTTTAGCGGCCCCCTTTTCTGCATCTTCTGTTGATAAATATCCCACGGGGTTCGGCGTATACGCCGAACGGGTGTGAAACCCCCGCTCCTGCCCTAGAAATCCACCACCACGCCCGGCAGGTTCAGCGCCGCGATCAGGTCGCGCAATTCCTGCCGTGCGGCGATGTTCGACATCGACAGCTGTTCCGTGCCGATGTCGCGCAGGTCCAGAAGGGTCAGCCCGCGCGGGAACAGTTCGCGAAAGATCACCCGTTCGGAAAAGCCCGGCGCCACGCGGAATCCGATCCGTTTCGACAGGCTGGCCAGCGCGCCCCCGACCTTGCGCTTGTTGTGCATCGCCTGCGTTCCCAGACGGTTGCGCAGCACCAGCCAGTCGATCGGCCCGGCCCCCGCCTGCGCCCGCATCTGTCGCGCGGCCCAGACCATCTCGGCATAGATCGAGGGGCCAAGCACCTTGCCCTCGGGCGACATACGGGCCAGCAGGTCGAAATCGACGAAACTGTCGTTCATCGGCGTGATCAGCGTATCGGCCAGCGTATGGGCCATCTGGCTCAGCCTGGTGTGCGATCCGGGACAATCCAGCAGGATGAAATCGCAGTCCTGTTCCAGTTCGGTCAGGGCCGGGGACAGCGGGTCCGGTCCCTCGACCAGCACCCCCAGATGGGGCGTCGGCAGGTCCAGCCCCTCGCGCGTCAGAAAATGCGCGCGGTTTTCCAGATAGCGGCCAAAGCTGCGCTGGCGCACGTCCAGATCCAGCGCGCCGACCCGATGGCCCATCCGCGCCAGCGCCGTGGCGACATGCATCGAGGTGGTCGATTTCCCCGACCCGCCCTTTTCATTTCCGACGACGATGATATGCGCCAATGGCTTGCCCTGCGTGAACCCGGCGCGACCCTATCCCCCGCGTCAGAGGTTGAAAAGCCGGGGTGGGCGTGAAACCTGTGGACAAGCCCGGCACCGCCGCGCAGGATACGGAACGGCGGGAAAGACGATGATCACACAAAAGACGAAATACGCGCTCAAGGCGCTGGCCGTTCTGACGGATGAATATGACGGCGACCGCAAGCCCATTCAGATCGAGGAAATCGCCCGCCGGTCCGGTGCGCCGAAGCGGTTTCTGGAACATATCCTGCTGGAAATCCGCAATGCCGGCATCCTGCGATCCGTGCGGGGGCGTCACGGCGGCTATGCCCTGGCGCGCGATCCGGGGCAGGTGCCGCTGTCGGATGTGCTGCGTCGGATCGACGGCCCGCTGGCGCCGCTGCCGTGCCTGTCCACCAAATCCTATCAACGCTGCGAGGACTGCGCCGACGAGGAATCCTGCCGCGTCCGCCGTCTGTTCGCCGAGGTGTTCTGGTCCTATCTGCTTCTGCTGGAATCGCTGACACTGGCCGATCTGCGGCGCGGCAAGATCGCCGATCTTGCCGACAGCCTGCCCGAGATTTCGGAAACGACCTGACCGCGCGGTGTAATCCCGCCGCGCCACCCGAATATGCGTTCAGGCTGCCCGGCGGCGCAGCACCGCAAACCCGCCAAGCGCCGCAAGCAAGGCCCAGCCTGCGGCGGGCAGGGGCACCGGGGCCGGGGCGGGCACATCGACATAGGGGCTGACCACGAACACCCCGTCCAAGGTCTTGCGCACGTCGATCTCGACCATGTCCACGCCCAGCCTCACCGCCCGGTCCAGCGAGGCGCGCGAGTTTCGGGCGACGGCATCGGCCTTTTCGCGGAAGGCGGCACCGCGACGGCCGACGACCATGATATGATCGCGCCAGCCGTTGGCGTTGCGGAAACGATCAAGGATCTGATCGGCGCGCAGCGACGCGGCAGAAAGGGCGCCGGAACCGGTGACAAAAAGCAGGGCGGCGATCACCGCGGCATCGGCAGGCGGGGTTTCATGCGTCATCCTTTCGACGACAGGGGAGGGACTCGCCCTACCATTACCGTCGGACGTATATCTTGTTGGCGTTCGCGCGCGGAGCGTGCGGAAATTAAAATCTACTACATCAGTCGTCTTTTTTCTTGCTTATCACGACGAATCATGTCGTAATTAACCCA
>JAUNUO010000267.1 GCA_030538135.1 Paracoccus sp. (in: a-proteobacteria) | reverse complement strand
CCTCGTCAAACTCGGCATGGACGCGCGCGACCGAGGATTGGTTGGGGATGGTGAACATGCGCATCCACCGGCCCAGAATCCGCATCGTGTTGACGGCGTTAAAGCTCTGACTGCCGCCGCAGACCTGCATCAGGGCCAGACAGCGCCCCTGCGTGGGCCGGATCGCACCGATGGTCAGGGGAATGTGGTCGATCTGCGCCTTCATCAGCCCCGACATCTGGCCGTGCGTTTCCGGGCTGCACCAGACCATCGCATCGGACCACAGCGCATGGTCGCGCAGATCCGCGATGGCAGGGTGGCCATCCTTGTGCTGATCGGGAAAGGGCAGATCGGACGGATCAAAGATGCGCACCTCGGCCCCCATCGCGATCAGCAACCGGGCGGCTTCCTCGGCGGCAAGGCGGGAATAGCTGCGCTCGCGCAGGCTGCCATACAGGATCAGCACCTTCACCGGCGGGTCGCCCGGCCCAAGGCCCGCGGCAGGGCGCGACAGAAAATGGTCGCGATCCAGCGCCGGCAGCTGATCGGGGTCGCGCAGATCGCGCAGGCGCGTCACAGCCGCCGTCCTCCGGCATCGGTCACGGGCTGGCCGTCCTCCTTGACGAAAGCGCCCTTCTGCGGCGGCAGAAGGTCCAGCACGGTCTCGGACGGGCGCGCCAATCGGGCGCCTTTCGGCGTAAACACCACCGGGCGGTTTATCAGAATCGGATGCGCCGCCATCGCGGCGATCAACGCATCCTCGCTCAGCGACGGATCACCCAGACCCAGTTCGGCGTAGGGCGTGCCCTTTTGCCGGATCAGATCGCGCACATCGATTCCCATGGCCGCGACCGCGGCGCGGATTTCATCGCCCGACGGCGGATCTTTCTGATAATCGCGCACCACCGGCTCGACCCCGGCATTACGGATCATCGCCAGAACATTGCGCGACGTGCCGCATTTCGGATTGTGCCAGATGATCGTGTCGGACATACGCGCCCCCTTCTGAGTTGCCGCGACCCTAGCCCGGCGGGCCGGGGATGGGAAGCGCGCTGGTCGCCTTGAGTTCCTCCATCGACAACAGGGCGGTGACGTTGTGAATCCGTACTTCGGAAATCAGCGCCTGATAGAAGCGGTCATAAGCGCGCGCGTTGCGCACCTGCACCTTGAGGATATAGTCGATGTCACCCGCCAGCCGGTGCGCCTCGATCACCTCGGGGCGGGCACGGACAGCGGCCAGAAACCGCGCGGCCCAGTCGGGGTCGTGTTCGCTGGTGCGCACCAGAACAAAGAAGCACGCCTCAAGCCCCAACGCCTCGGGATCGAGAATCGCCACCTGTCGGCGGATCACGCCGGCTTCGCGCAGGCGGCGGATCCGGTTCCAGACCGGGGTCTTGGACGCGCCCACGCGGCGGGCCATTTCGTCCAGCGACAGGCTGGCATCCTCTTGCAGAAGCGCAAGGATTTTCCGATCCACATCGTCCAGACGGACCGCATTTTCCTCTGCCGCGACTGTTTTGGAACTCTGTTCAGCCATCATGCACCTCTTTGAACCAATTGTCCTTATTTTCTCGACCCTATCGCCAAAATCCAGAACAAAATTCTATATTCACCGCATCGAAACGATAGGTGCTTCCATGTCCAAAGCCTTTGTCCCCACGCCGTCCAAGCCCGGCGTCATCACCGCGAACCATCTGCGCGAAGGCCATAACGTCTGGATGTGCGACGGCGGCTGGACGCCCGATCCGCGGCAGGCCACCCTGTACGAGGACGAGGCCATCGCCCAGATCGCGCTGATCGAGGCCACCGCCCAGTCCGATATCGTCGTCGGCCCCTATCTGATCGAGGCCAGACGCGGCCCCGACGGACCCGAACCGACCCATTTCCGCGAGGCGTTCCGCCAGCACGGGCCAACCAATTACAACCACCGCGCCGAACCCTCGGCACCGTTCCAACCCGCCAGCACCCGCCAGCCGGAGACCGCCGATGTTTGATGCCCGCCCCAGTCAGGACGAATACGTCCGCCATCGTGCCGCCCAGTTCCGCGCCCAGGTCGCCCGCCGTCTGGACGGGTCGCTGACCGAGGATGAATTCCGCCCGCTGCGACTGATGAACGGCGTCTATCTGCAACTGCACGCATATATGCTGCGCGTGGCGATCCCCTATGGCACGATCAGCCCCGATCAGATCAGGATGCTGGCCACCATCGCCGACCGCTGGGATCGGGGCTATGGCCATTTCACCACCCGCCAGAACATCCAGTTCAACTGGCCGAAACTGGTCGATGTGCCGGATATGCTGGA
>JAUNUO010000266.1 GCA_030538135.1 Paracoccus sp. (in: a-proteobacteria) | reverse complement strand
GACATACCCGTGGGCACGGCTTTTCAATACCGGAATGTGGGAGAAACCCCGCTCAAGTTCATTTGCATTTCTATGCCGCCTTGGCCAGGCGATCATGAGGCATCCCATCTTGAGGGTGCGTGGCAGCCTACAATCGGCAAGTAGGAAAAAACTTGGCACCGATCCACTCACAAGCTGACATTTATCCACCGCGCAGCATCGGTCAAAGTGGGCTCAGACCCGACATTCGCCGCGAACGGGATGAACGTTCGGTCTGACTTTGGGTCAGAAATCTGACGGAAAGCCAGAAATACCTGACAGACGATAGCACAAATAATTGTGTATCAACAGTCTGTTGGAGCTGGCCGAACGGCATCACGGCGGAACCGAGGTGGTCTGCGCCCGGACCGAGGGCGGTTTCGACCGCACCACATGGGCTGACGGGCGCGGCATCTGATCCCGCGCCCGTCGGGCGGGCAGGTGGATCGCGCAGATCGCTGCCGACCCACCGCATGACGGGGCTGCTCAGGCGTCGGTGTCCCAGCCTGAGATTGCCTTGGAATCCATGAACTCCTCCAGGCCCATCACGCCGCCCTCGCGGGCGCGGCCGGATTTCTTGACCCCGCCGAATGCGCTGCCGGCGCCGCGCGATACGCCGTTCATCTCGACCATGCCCGCCCGCAACTGCCGCGCCAGCCGGTTGCGGCGTTCGCCGTCCTGCGACTGGACATAGTTGGTCAGCCCGTAAGGCGTGTCGTTGGCGATTTCGACCGCCTCTTCTTCGCTGTCAAAGGGGATGATCGACAGAACCGGGCCAAAGATTTCCTGCTGCGCGATGGTCATGTCGTTGTTCACGTCGGCAAAGACCGTCGGCCGCACGAAATAGCCGCGGTTCACCCCTTCGGGCAGGCCGGGGCCGCCCGCGACCAGACGCGCACCTTCGTCGATGCCCTGCTGGATCAGGTCCTGAATCTTGTCCCATTGCTGCTTGCTGACGACCGGGCCGATATGCTTGCCCGGCTGATGGGCGGTGGCGACGGCGGTTTCCTCGGCCACCCTGGCCGCCGCCTCGACGGCCTTGTCATAGGCCGAGCGTTCCACCAGCATCCGGGTCGGCGCGTTGCACGACTGGCCGCTGTTATAGAAACAATGCCGCGCCCCGCGCACCACCGCCTTTTCATCGGCATCGGCAAAGACCAGATTGGCGCCCTTGCCGCCCAGTTCCAGCACGACCTTTTTCAGGCTTTCCGCCGCCGCCTTGCTGATGGCGATGCCCGCGCGGGTCGATCCGGTGAACGAGATCATCTCGACATCGGGATGCACGGTCAGCTGCGTGCCGACCCCCGCGCCATCGCCGTTCACCATGTTGTAAACACCCGGCGGCAGCCCGGCCTCGTCGATGATCTCGGTCCAGACGATCGAGGACAGCGGCGCGATTTCCGACGGTTTCAGCACGCAGGTATTCCCCGCCAGCAGCGCCGGAATGACCTTGAGCGTGACCTGATTCATCGGCCAGTTCCACGGCGTGATCAGCCCGACCACGCCCACGGGTTCCCAGGCCACCATGCTGGTGGGGGCGTGATCGCCCAACGGACGGACGAACTGGAAATCCTTGAACGCCTTGATGAAATTGCTGATGTGATAGGTGCCCGCATCGACCTGATCGCCCAGCGACATATCCTGCGGCGCACCCATTTCACTGCTGATCGCAGCGGCCATGTCGGGCGCGCGGCGGTTATAGATTTCAAGGATCTTTTCCACATAGGCCAGCCGTTCGGCGGGCGGCGTGGCCGACCATGCCGGAAACGCCGCCTTGGCCGCCGCCACCGCCGCATCGGTATCGGCCTGATCGCCAAGGCTGATGACCGCCACGGCTTCCTCGGTCGAGGGGTCGATCACCTCAAGATCGTTCGGCCGCGCGGGATCAACCCATTCACCGTTGATGTAAAACTTACGCTTGTCGGCAAGCTCGGCCATGGCCGGTCTCCTTGTTGGTGATGCTTGCCTTCAACGTGGCACCTGCCTTGGCCGGCTGCAAGGCCGGCACATCCGGCGATATGCCCGGTCTGCCGGTCATTCTGCCGGCCCGCACTCGCGAACCCCTGCCCCCGGCGCACCGGGCCTGCGGGTTTCCGGCTGGCCACAGGGGGCATTTCATGGTCTGCTGGCCGGACCTGCCCCGACAAAGCCTCAGCAAAGGAAACGCCATGTCCGACCTCTGGTTGACCTCTCTCATCACCGCGACGCCGCAGGAAGGGTTCGACCTTGCCGTCACGCTCAGCCGCCGCGGCGTCAAGACGACGCAACCCGATACCGAAGTGCTCAAGAAACTGCGGCCGGTCTATGCCA
>JAUNUO010000047.1:13413-20497 GCA_030538135.1 Paracoccus sp. (in: a-proteobacteria) | reverse complement strand
TCATAGTTATAGACATGCGCCACCTCGGGAATGTCGAGGCCGCGTGCCGCCACATCGGTAGCGACCAGCACCTGAACCTTGCCCGAACGGAAGGCGGTCAGCGCACGATCCCGTTGACCCTGGCTTTTGTTGCCGTGGATCGCATCAACCGAAAAGCCCCATTTTTCCAGCAGCTTGGACAGCTTTTCCGAGCCGTGCTTGGTGCGGCCAAAGACGATGGCCAATTCGCCGGGATGTTTGGCGATATATTCGGCCAACAGCGCGGCCTTGTCGCCCTGATTGACGAAATGCACGCCCTGTTCGATCTTTTCGGCGGGTTTACCCGGCGGGTTGACCGCCACGCGGACCGGATCGGTCAGATAGGTGTCGGCCAGTTCCTCCATCAGCTTCGGCATGGTGGCGCTGAACAGCAGCGTCTGGCGCGTGGGCGGCAGCAGCTTTGCGATCCGGCGCAGCGCGTGGATGAAGCCGATGTCCAGCATCTGGTCGGCCTCGTCCAGCACCAGATATTCGGTGCGGCTGAAATCGACGGCGCCGCGCTCGATCAGGTCGATCAACCGGCCCGGCGTCGCGATCAGCACGTCTAGGCCGCGACCGATCCGATCGACCTGCACGTTGATCGAGGCCCCCCCCACCACGCGAAAGCTGCGGATGGCGGTGCCGTGGGCGTAAGCCTCGATATTCTGATAGATCTGCGTCGCAAGTTCGCGGGTCGGCGCAAGAATCAGCGCCCGGCAGGTTTTCGGTTCGGGCTTGCGGCCCTGTGCCAGAATGCGCGTCAGCATCGGCAGGCCGAAGGCCGCCGTCTTGCCGGTGCCGGTCTGGGCCAGCCCCATCAGGTCGCGCCCCGCCACGATCTGTGGAATCGCGTCGCGCTGAATCGGCGAGGGGGTTTCGATGCCGAGGGCCGGCAGGTTGATCGCCACGCGCGCGTCGATGCCCATCTGGGTGAAGGGCGTGTCGATATCGGGAATCGCCCGGCGGATGAATTTTTCTTCCGGCGCGTCAATGCGTGGTTTGCCGCCACGGCGGAAACCGACCGGCTTGCTGTTGGAATTGCGGTTGAAACGCGGTTTGCCCGGACGCGCCGGGCGGGTATCAGTCGTCATAACAGTTCTTTCGGCCCCGCTCCCCCATCGGATGCGCGGGCAAGGGCGCCCGTTCGGGCGCGGTCATCGTGGGGCGGGCCGGATAGGAACCCGCAAGAACCCCGCGTGACATGGGAACTTGAAATACGTGTCGGGCCGATGCGCATCTTGCGCGGCTGCTCACGCGGCAGCGGGCGGCGACTGCTGCCAGATGGGGTCTGCGCGGCGCAAAGTCAAGCGCGGTCTGCGGTATCCAGCCAGATCGTCACCGGACCGTCGTTCGTCAGCGCCACCTTCATGTCGGTGCCAAAGCGGCCGGTTTCCACCGGCAGCCCCAGATCGCGCAGCGCCTGCGCAAAGCGTTCATACAGCCGTTCGCCATCCGCCGGGGCGGCGGCGGATGAAAATCCGGGGCGGTTGCCGGTGCGCGTATCGGCCGCCAGCGTGAACTGGCTGACCACCAGACAGGCGCCGCCGATGTCCTGCACCGAACGGTTCATGCGGTCCTGATCGTCGCGGAAGATGCGCAGTTTCGCCACCCGCGCCGCCAGCTTGTCCGCCGCCGCATCGTCATCGCCCTGCATGGCGCAGACCAGCACCAGCAGCCCCGTCCCGATCCGGCCGGTGATCTGCCCCTCGACCGTGACCGAGGCATCCAAGACGCGCTGGACCAGCGCCCTCATGCGCGGCGGTTCCAGACGCCGAACAGTGCCATCCCGGCGGCCATCGCGGCAAAGAAGATCAGGAACGGGGTGCCGCCAATCCCGACCGAGGCGATGGCCGGGCCGGGGCACAGCCCCGACAGCCCCCAGCCCAAGCCGAACAGCGCTGCGCCGCCGATCAGCCGCGCGTCGATCCGCGCAGGCGACGGGGAGAAATCGCCCCCGCTCAGCGCCGCGTGACGGCGGGCGGCGATGCGCCAGGCGATCACCATCGGGATCATCGCGCCGCCCAGAACGAACCCCAGCATCGGGTTCCAGTCCCCGAACACATCCAGCCAGCCGCGGACCGTGGCCGGGTTGGTCATGCCAGACACCATCAGCCCGATCCCGAACAAGGCACCCGACGGGGCTGCTATCATCAGCCGCATCACAACCACCCCAACATGCGGGCCGCCAGCACCGCCAGCGCGCCGGTGGCCAGATAAACGCAGGTCGCCATGATATCGCGCAGCGACAGGCGCGAGATGCCGCAGACGCCGTGACCCGAGGTGCAGCCGTTGCCCAGCCTTGTGCCGAACCCGACCAGCAGCGCGGCCAGCACCAGAACGCCGGTCCCCGCCACCGGAGCGGCCGGCGCGCCAAGGCCCAGTTTTGCCACCATCAGCGCCGGCACGGCGATCAGCGCGGCCAGAAACGACAGCCGTTCAGCCATGTTGCCCCGGCCCGATCCGTCGATCTCCCCGCCAAGCAGCCCGCTGGCGCCCATGATCCGCCCGTTGCCCAGCAGATATACTGCGGCAGCCAGACCGATCATCAGCCCGCCGCCAAACCCCGCTGTCCACTCCGTCGGCATGATACCCTCGCATGCAGGTTCAGGGCGTTGTATGCATAATCAGGAATGTGTCGATCACCCGAGCATGATCCCGGCCACCACCAGCATCAGGCCGATGGTCGATGCCGCCAGCGCCGCCATGTTCACGGCCACGACGCGCTGCATCCCGGCGCGGATGGCGTCGTCGCCGGCACCGCCCCGGCGCAGGCGCATCGCGGTCAGGATGCACCAGACCAGCCCCGCCAGCCCGGCCACGGTCAACGCCGTTCCCCCCCAGATCAGCCCGTCGAATACCGTCATCGCATCCCCCTTTTCGTCCCGGCGCCCCGATTGCGCGCCGGGGCAAGACGGCCTATGCCTGCCCGGCAAAGCAGGCACAAGGGACAACCGATGCAGGACGAACGCAACTATGCCGTGGCCGCCGAAGAGCTGCGCCAGTTCATCGAGCAATACGAACAACTCGAAGCCGAAAAGAAGGACGTGACCGAACGGCAAAAGGAAATCATGGCCGAGGCCAAGGCGCGCGGCTATGACACCAAGGTCATGCGCAAGGTGATCGCGCTGCGCAAACGCGACCGCGACGATGTGGCCGAAGAAGAAGCCATCCTTGAAATGTACAAGCAGGCGCTGGGCATGGCCTGAGACAAGGCCGCGCCTGCCAACCGGCATCTGGACGAACGGCAAGCCGCGTCCTGTTTGTCCGGATACGCAGCTTTGTGCGCGCCATATCCATCTGCGGGGCGGCGGGTGTCGCCCCGGCGCAACCGTCAGGCCACCACGAATTCCACCCCCGACAGCGCCGCGATCTGCGCCAGATCGTCGTAATAGCGCGCGCTGATCTGATCGACCGTTTCCTGAGTCCAGCCGGGCAGGGTGATTTCCTGCTCCACCATCTCGGGCAGGGCGTTGCGTTGCAGGTGGTCGGAATACAGGTCGCGCCGCTCGCCGACCGACAGATTGCGACCCGCCAACGCGGCGCGCAATTCGCGCAGCCCCTGATCGCCCAATATCTCGTGCAGATACAAAAGCCCGCCGGGCAGGGGGGCGTCGTCCGGGATGCCGCCGACCAGCCGCACCACATCAGGCCAGATCAGCGGCACGTCCTCGTGGCACCATACGACCAGCCGCCGCCCCTGCGCGCCCGCCGCCATCCGCTGCACCGTGGGCAGCCAGGTCAGCGTCAGCGGATCGACCCCGCCCATGAGCGAGCCGTAATCGCCGCCATGCAGCGCGACCACATCGGGGATCAGCGTGGCCGGGTTTCGGATCGCCACCAGAAATTCCGCCGTGGCCGAGGGGAACAGGTTGGCCAGCGCGGCGATCCGCGCCCCGATCTGCGGATACAGCCCTTCGGGACCGACCGCGCGCGCGGGCACGCCCAGAAAGCTGGCCGAGGTAAAGATCACCCGTCGCGGATCGTCGCTGTCCAGCACCGCGTCCAGCATGATGTCTTCCATCTCGGGCGTGGCAGCGCCGCCGTTCAGCGCCGCCAGGGCTTCTTCGAAAACGCCGCGGTGGCGGTTGGGCGTCACCACTTCGGTGCGGTTCGTGAGCAGCCAGCCGCGGTTGTTCAGCAGCGTTTTCAGCATCCGGTCGCCATCCGTGCCATGCACCCCGATATGATAGGCCACCTGCATCACCGTATTTCCTCGATTTGTCTGCGGCGCGCAGCATAGCGGCGCTTCGTGGACAGGGAAACCGCTTTGCGTTAGGTGCTGCCCATGACCAGTGCAGCCGCGACCCGCCCCGCACCTTCCGAAGACCTGCGTCACCGCGCCGGGCCGCTGTGGTCCGTGGCGGCGGTGCTGATTGCGGCGCTGGTGCTGATGCCGGTCGTCACCGTGGCGGTGATGGCGCTGAACCCGACAGAAAACATCTGGCCGCATCTGCTGGCCACCGCCCTGCCGCGCTATGTCGCCAATACGCTGATCCTTGCGGTCGGCACCGGGGTGCTGGCGGCGGCGATGGGGACGGGATCGGCCTGGCTGGTCAGTATGTATCAGTTTCCGGGCCGGCGGGGTCTTGAATGGCTGTTGCTGCTGCCATTGGCTGTGCCTGCCTATATCGGCGCTTATGCGCTGGCCGATTTTCTGGATTACAGCGGCCCGGTGCAGATCGCCCTGCGCGAAGCCTTTGGCTGGACCAGCAGCCGCGATTACTGGTTCCCCTCGATCCGGTCGCGATGGGCGGCGGTGCTGGTGCTGGCGGCGTCGCTGTATCCTTATGTCTATCTGTTCACCCGCGCTGCGCTGCACGAACAATCGGGCAGCGCGTATGAGGTCGCGCGCGCCCTTGGCACCGGGCCGTGGGCACTGTTCTGGCGGGTCGGCCTGCCGCTGGCGCGCCCGGCCATCGCGGCCGGCGCCACGATCGCGATGATGGAATCCGTCGCCGATTACGGCGTGGTCAGCTATTTCGGGGTGCAGACGCTGAACACCGGCATCTTCGCCACCTGGCTTGAGGCGCAGAACGCCGGCGGCGCCGCCCAGATCGCAAGCGTCATGCTGATCGTGATCGCGGCGCTGGTGGTGTGGGAACGGATCGCCCGCCGCAACGCCCGCTATCACCAGAGCGCGCGTCAATCGCGCCCGATCATCCGCCAGAGGCTGCGCGGCCTGCCCGCCTGGGCGGCGACGGCGGCCTGCGTGTTTCCCTTTGCGCTGGGCTTCGTGCTGCCGGTGGCGGTGATCCTGAACTATGCGCTGGCCTATCCGCAGGGCTGGCTGTCGCCGGGGCTGGGGCGGGCGCTGTGGCATACGGTGTCGTCGGGCGGGGCCGCGGCGGTGCTGACGGTCGTGCTGGCGCTGGTCATGGTTTACGGGGTGCGCCTGTCGGGGCGGCGGCTGCCCAAACTGCTGTTGCCGGTAACGACCATCGGCTATGCCGCGCCGGGGGCGGTGCTGGCGGTGGGTATCCTGTTTCCGCTGGCGGCGCTGGATCACCGCGTGGCCGATGCCATCCTTGCCGCGACCGGGACCGATCCGGGGCTGATCCTGACCGGGTCGGCCTTTGCCATCGTGCTGGCCTATCTGGTGCGGTTCTTCGCCATCGCGCAAGGCGCGGTGGATGGCGCCTTCACCCGCATCTCGCCCTCGCTGCCGATGGCGGCGCGATCGCTTGGGCAGACGCCGACGGGGGTGCTGCGGCGCGTGTTCCTGCCGCTGATGACCGGGTCGGTGGGGTCGGCCCTGCTGCTGGTGTTCGTCGATTGCGCCAAGGAACTGCCAGCGACGCTGCTGCTGCGCCCGTTCAACTATGAGACGCTGGCGACGCGGGTGCATGAACGGGCCAGTCTGGAAGATCTCGGCAACGCCGCCCCGGCCGCGCTTCTGGTGATGGGCGTGGGCATGATCGCCGTCGCCCTGCTGGCACGGGCGAACCTTGGCTTGCGCAAAGGCTGAAGTCGCGCTATCGGGCGCAGGATTGCCGGTTTAGCTCAGTGGTAGAGCGTCTGCCTTGTAAGCAGGGGGTCGGGGGTTCAAATCCCTCAACCGGCACCAGAACATCAGATAGTCAGGCAAGAAGCCCCGATCGAAAGCGGCTGTCAGATCGAATCCTGCGCCGCGCCATCCGCCCCGCGTCTCAGGCAAACAAGGGCTGACGATTCCGTGCGTGACGCTCGACCAGTTGCCGGCCCTTGCGACCGTTGGAAAGCGGGCGGGCCGCCGGAAAGATGAAATCGACCTCTGTCACTTCGGGGAACAGGGCAAGGATTTCGGCCCGAGCGGCATTGCCCAGGATTTTCAACATCTCCGGCCCAAGATAAAGCGATTCCGAAGGCGCGCCGTTGGAAACCACGACTTGGTGGGCGTCGAACATAAGGTGAAAATAATCGACCCCGCGTGCGGTCCTGTCGAACCGGATGCCGTCAATCCCGATCAGATGCTTTGCCGCGATCAGGACTTCGTGAGTGCCGAACATCCTCTGGGCGATCACCGAGCGGACCAATACCCGGTGCTGCGGAGAAACGCAAAGATCGGCTGTCGGCAGCCCGTCGCCAAGCGAACCCTTCGCAATCCTGACCGGGCGCAGGTTCGGCGACGCCAGCAGATCAAGCAGCGAAAGGGACCGCCCGCCGACCCAACGCAGCGGCTGCGCGCCATTGTCGCGCGTCATCACAAGATCACCTACGCGCAGCTTCTCGACCGCAACCGGCCCGTCCGGCGTGTCAATCATCGTGCCGCGCGTGAAACACGGGACGCGCAGCACACCGCCGGGCGTGACCGATGTGATTTGCAGGTTCGCCATACCCTGAAACACGCCGTTCTCGTCCCGGTATGCGTCCTGCGGCAGAGTGAACGGGCGATCTGCGGCGATCCCGAAGTTCTGACCCGCTTCGGTTTTGAGAACATAGACGATATAGTCCTCGCCGCTTGTGTGTCGGGGGG
Source organism: Paracoccus sp. (in: a-proteobacteria) (assembly GCA_030538135.1). Classification (GTDB taxonomy): domain Bacteria; phylum Pseudomonadota; class Alphaproteobacteria; order Rhodobacterales; family Rhodobacteraceae; genus Paracoccus. The sequence goes on along the minus strand of JAUNUO010000047.1, from coordinate 13,527 downwards.
CGCCATCAACCTCGCGTGTATAATACATGGTGACAGTGATCGTCGCGGCGATATATATTTTCGTGCCGGCTGGAATGATTGTGTCATCCGTTGCGGACCATTGCAGCGGCAGGG
>JAUNUO010000047.1:0-13313 GCA_030538135.1 Paracoccus sp. (in: a-proteobacteria) | reverse complement strand
TTCGTGCCGGCTGGAATGATTGTGTCATCCGTTGCGGACCATTGCAGCGGCAGGGGATCCTCCATGATCTGCCCCGTGTCGTCCTGATCTTCGAACCTGTAATCCTTATCGGAAATGCGGATGGACGTGGGCGATATCGTATCGGGGCTGCCTGTGAACATGAACACGCCATCGGTCAGCTGCTCGTCCGTCCAGTCGGAATAGTTTCCCTGACCAAAGAAATCCTTCCGGGTTACATAATCCACATATTCTTCGGGTGTCGGGTCATCTGGCATGCCCTCGTAGGCCTGCGGATCATGATACAGTTGACCGGGCCGCCAGCTGCCTTCGGGCAGGTCGAATTGGTCGTGGTAACGCCCGAAACTATAGACATACAGCAACTCATACCCGCCGGGGGCCGGCTCGATCCCGGGATCAGATTCGGTGACATTGGATTCGGTGGACATGTCAGACAGCCTAGGTTCGGAAGATACTTGATAGCGTGTCATCAGCATTCAACGCCGCGAACCCCGGCCAATGAAGTCTGGAAAGGCTTGGGCAACCTGATTCGACCGTTATAAAAAAACCGTTAAATTTTATGGGTTCAGAAGTCCACTGGATAACGCCGTGCCTGTTGGCTTCATGACGCTTTTTCGGGCAAGTGTTCCTGCCGGTTTCGGGTGGACCTCACCGCCCCCTGATCCGCGGGTCCATCGCGTCCCGCAGGCCGTCGCCGATATAGTTGACGCACAGCACCGTCATGGAAATCAGGATGCCCGGCAGGATCACCCGGCTGGGATACATCTGCATCTGGTCCACGGCGTCATTCAGCAGCCGCCCCCATGTCGGGAAATCGGGCGGAAAGCCGAGACCCAGAAAGGACAGCGCCGATTCGGTGATGATCGCCGTGGCGATGCCGAGGGTTGCCGCGACCATGATCGGCGACAGCACGTTGGGCAGGATATGGCGACGGATCATCGCGCCGGGGGGCGTGCCGATGGACCGGGCGGCAAGGATGAACTCGCGCTCCTTCAGGCCCAGAACCTCGCCCCGGACGATTCGTGCCGACTGCATCCAGCTTGTCGCGCCGATGGCGGTGACGATCAGCAGGAATATCCCCATCGCCGGGCCGAAGTTTTTCGACAGCGGTTCGCGGAACAGCGTCACCATAAGAAGCAGCAGCGGCAGCAGGGGCAGAGCCAGGAACAGTTCCGTCACCCGCATCAAGGGCGCATCCAGGCGGCGGAAATATCCCGACACCACCCCGACCAGCGACCCCAGCGTGATCGCCAGGATCATCGCCGTCAGCCCCACCGCGATGGACACCCGCCCGCCGAACATCAGCCGCGCCAGCATGTCGCGGCCCAGTTGATCGGTGCCCAGAGGATGCGCGGCGGTAAAGCCCGAATTGCGGGCGCGGATATCGACATAGGTCGGATCGACCCGCCAGACATACGGCCCGACCGAGACGAACAGCAGCACGCCGATGAACAGCGCCAGCGCGATCATCGCCCCCCGGCTGCGGCGGAACTGGCGCCAGACATCGCGCCACTGGCTGCGGATTTCGGTCTGCGGCGTGGCGACCGGCGCATCCGGGGGCAGGGCGGTGGTGGCGGCCGCGTTGGCGGCGCTGGCCAGCACGGTTTCCTGCGTCTCGGTCGGTGGGGTGCGGGGCGATTCAGTCATAGCGGATACGCGGGTCGAGAACGCCATACAGGATGTCGGCGATCAGGGTGAAGGTGACGATCAGGATCGCAAAGATGAAGGTCAGCGTCATCACCATGGGAATATCGTTGGCGTTGATCGACATGATGAGCAATTGCCCCAGCCCGTTCACCTTGAACACCTGCTCAGTGATGATGGCGCCGCCGAACACCGCCGGCAGGCCAAGCGCGATCACCGTCACCACCGGGATCAGGCTGTTGCGCAGCACATGTTTCAGCACCACCACCCGTTCCGACAACCCCTTGGCGCGGGCGGTGCGGACGTAATCCTGCGACAGGTTGTTCAGCATCGAGGCGCGCATGTATCGGCTGATCTGCGCCGCGTTATACAGCGCCAGCACCGTCACCGGCATCACCATCTGCCGCACCTGCGCGACAAAGCTGTTCCAGTCGGTGACGCGCAGCGTGGTGTCATAGATCATCGGGAACCATTGCAGCTTGACCGCAAAGACCACGATCAGCACCACCCCGGTGAAAAAGGTCGGCATCGAAAACCCGACCATGGAAATGAACGTGCCGATCTGGTCGAACCATGAATATTGCCGATAGGCCGAGATGATGCCGATGGGAATCGCGATCATCACCCCGATCACATAGGACATGCCGACCACGGTCAGCGTCTGCGGCAGGCGCTGCACGATCACGTCGAACACGGGGCTGCGCGACTGGAAACTGATGATCCGCTGTTCTCCGGCGACGAAACCTGTGCCGGCGATCTGGTCGATCCAGTGCAGCGGCTCGACCCAGAAGAACTGCCGCAGCCACAGCAGGTAACGCACATACCAAGGATCGTTGAGGCCAAGCGCCTCGATCATCCGCGCGCGCACCTCGGGCGGGACGGTCAGGGGAATGTCGCCCAACGGGCTGCCCGGCGAGGCTTCGAGCAGCAGAAAGATCACCAGCGAGATGAACAGCAGCGTCGGGATCGCCAGAAGCACGCGTCGCAGGGCAAAGCTCAGCATGTCGGGCCCGTCATTTCGCCCGGCCCCAGTCCACGACGTTCCACAGCGATCCCTCCCAGCCGTTCGGCACCGTCCCGGTCAGCGAATTGGCCCGCGCCGACACCATGCCGCGATGCACCAGCGGCAGCATATAGTGGCCATCGACGGCGACAATATCCACCATCTCCCGCGCGATCCGCTGTCGTTCGGCAGGCTCGGCCGTCTGGTGCAGCCGGGTCATCAGATCATCGTAACCCGCGTCGCAGAAACGCAGCGAATTGCTGCCCTGCCATTGCGTTTCCGGTGTCGGAATGCTGGCGCAGGTGAACTCGTTCAGAAACGACGCCGGGTCGGGCAGGTAATAGGCATCGGTATACATCTGGACATCGGCCATGAACCGGGCCAGCGAATCCGGGTTGCCCGGATCGCCGCCGAAGAAGGACGATCCCTCGACCGTTTTCAACTCGGTCTCGACGCCGATCTCGGACCACCATTGCTTGACCAGCGCCTGCACGTCCTGCCGCACGGCATTGACCGAAGTCTGAAACAGCAGGCTCAGCCGCACCCCGTCCTTTTGCCGCACCCCGTCGGGGCCGGGCAGCCAGCCCGCCTGATCCAGCAATGCCGCCGCGCCGGCGATGTCTTGCGTCAGGCAGGTCTTGTCGGGGCTGTCATAGGCGGCGGGAACCGGGGTTATGGTGCAGGTCGGATTGCCCGTCGGCCCATAGGTCAGTTCCGCCAGCAGGGGCCGGTCGATCGCCATCGACAGCGCGCGACGGACGGCGGGATCGGTCAGGAACGGATGCGGATGGGCGGCGGTGGCGCGTTCATCCGCGGGCAGTGTGGCGGAAGCATCGGTCTGGTTCAGTTCGATCCGTTCGACCATCGACCCAAAGCTGGCATAGACCGCGCCGCGCCCGACCGATTCCAGCCGGGCGACGGATTCGGGGTCAAGCTGAAGGTTCCAGGCGAAATCGTACTCGCCCGTTTCCATCACCGCGCGCGCCGCCGACATGGCATCGCCGCCGCCCTTGACCGTCACGCTGGCAAAGGCCGGTTTGGCCGGGTCGCGGTAATGCGGGTTGATCTCGAACTGCGCCACATCGCCGGGCGCGAAATGCGTCACCCGGAACGGGCCGGTGCCGATGGGGCCGAAATTCTGTTCGCTGCAACTTGCGCCCGCCGCGCCGGTGCAGCCCTGAAACTGCGCCTTTTGCAGAACCGGCGTGCGCCCGCCGACAAAGGCCTGCAACGGCGCATAGCGGGGCTGGTCGAATGTGATCCTTACGCTCAGCGGGTCCAGCACCTCGACCGAGGCGATACCGTCGAACTCGGCCAGAACGGCGCAGCCGAAATCGGGCGTCATGCAGTAATCGGCGGTGAATTTCACGTCTTCGGCGGTGACGGGGCTTCCGTCTGACCACAACAGCCCCGGTTTCAGGCGCCAGACGACCGAGGTGTAATCCGCCGCGATATCGCCGTTTTCCAGCGTCGGGATACGCTCGGCCAGTTGCGGGATCAGCGATCCGTCGGGCGCGACCAGCGCCAGCGGCTCGATCACCATCGAGGCGGGGTCGATATCCTTTGCCCCCGTTGACAGATAGGGATTCAGCACCGAGGCCGCCTGCCAATACAGGACCCGCAGTTCCCCGTCGCTGCCGCGTTCGGCCAGCGCCGGCCCGGCGGCCACGGCGCAGGCGGTGCCCAAGATCAATGCCCTGATCCGCATGACGATCCCCGTTTCTGAATGTCGTTCTGAAATGACCGGCCCCGAAAGGCCGGCCCGTGGTCAGCAAAAGCGCGTCATTCCTTGATTCGATACCAGTCGGCGACGTTCCACAATTCGGTATCCCATGCGTTCAGTTCGACCCCGCCCAACGTGTTGACATAGGCCGAGGCGGTGCCGCGATAGACCAGCGGGATGATCGTATAGCTGTCCTTGGTCAGCATGTCGTTCATCCGGCGGCCAAGGGCGGCGCGTTCTACCGGGTCGGTGGTCTGGGTCATCTGCACCACCAGCGCGTCATATTCCGGGTCGCAGAAACGGTTGATGTTTTCGCCCTGCCACTGGTTGTCCGGGCCGGGGGCCTGCTCGCAGACGAATTTGGCCAGATAGGGTTCCGGGTTGCCGCCTTCGAAGTTGTTGGCATACATCTGCACGTCGGCATAGAATTTCTGGAACGTGTCCGGGCTGCCCGGATCGCTGCCGAAAAAGACCGAGGCATCGACAACCTTCAGTTCGGCATCGACGCCGATTTCCGACCACCACTGCTTGATGAGGGCCTGGAAATCCTGCCGCACGGCGTTGACCGAGGTCTGGAAAACCAGCCGCAGTTTCTGCCCGTCCTTTTCGCGGATGCCGTCGCCGCCGGCCGTCCAGCCGGCTTCTTCCAGCAGGGCCTTGGCGCCCTCGATGTCCTGGGCCACGCAATCGGTATTGTCCGATGCCCATGCCTCGGGCGCGGGGACCAGATTGCAGGTCACCTGACCGGCGGGGCCATAGCCGATTTCGACCAGCATTTCCCGGTCGATCGCCTTGGACAGGGCCTGCCGCACGCGGGCATCCGACAGGATCGGATGCGGATGCGCGGTGGTGGACCGCTCGCCCTCGGGCAGCGACGGGGAAGGATCGGTCAGGTTGACCTCGATCCGTTCCAGCAGGCTGCCGAAGGCGGCATCGACCTTGCCCTTGCCCGCGCCCTGCATGCTGGCCAGCACATCGGGCGCCAGCATGGTGTTCCACGCATAGTCGAATTCGCCCGATTCCAGAACCGAACGCGCGGCGGATGCCGCATCGCCGCCGCCCTTGATGACAAGATTGGCAAAGGCGGGCTTGGCCGGGTCGCGGTATTCGGGATTGGCGTCAAAGGCGATCACGTCATTGGTGCGGAAATCGGTGACGCGGAACGGGCCGGTGCCGGTCGGCTTGAAGTTCTGGTCGGTGCAGGTGGGTGCCGCCGCGCCGATGCAGTTTTCGAACTGCGCCTTCTGGATGATCGGCGACTGGCCGGCGACAAAGGCCGAAAACGGATCGGGCCGCGCCTCGGCAAAGGTGACGCGCACGGTCAGCGGGTCCACCGCCTCGACATTGGTGATGCCCTCGAATTTCGACAACTGCGCGCAACCGCCGTCGGGGTGCATGCAGTAATTGGCGGTGAACACCACGTCATCGGCGGTCAGAGGCGTGCCGTCCGACCATTTGATCCCATCGCGCAGTTTCCAGGTGATGGTCGTGAGGTCTTCGGAAATGCCGCCATTTTCCAGCGTCGGGATTTCGGCCGCCAGACGCGGCACCAGTTCGCCTGCGGGGGTAAAGCTGGCCAGCGGTTCCAGCGTCATGCTGGCCGCGATGATTTCCTTGGTGCCGCCCGACAGATAGGGATTCATCGTCGAGGGGGCCTGCCACATGATGATGTTGACCTGACCATCGGCGCCGCGTTCGGCCATGGCGGCAGGTGCCAGCACCAGAGTCGCGGCGGCGCCCATCAGCACGGTTCTGATTTTCATGTTTGTCCTCTCCCTGTCAAAGAACCCGGTCGCGGCGGGGAAGAACGGGGCGCGTCAGAACGGCATGGCGGAATGCGGTCTGAATGGTGGCGGTCCCCGTATTGTCGTGTTTCCCCGCCTCGTTGATCCGGGCGGAATGGGGGCAGTTTCCGGCCCGGCACGCGGCTTGGCAAGCGAATAATTGCGTCCCGCGACGGCCGGGGGGCCAGCCCCCGGACCCCCCGGGATATTTGCCGACCGAAGATGCGGGCATCGTGGCGGGTAAGGACGCTATGCAATCGGCCCTGCGCGTATTAGCCTGCCGCATGGCAGGATGCGGCAGGAACGGGAGAGTGCGGATGCTGGACGACAAACCCCTTGTTTCCATCAACAATCTGCGGGTTCAGTTCGAAACGAACGATGGGGTTGTGGTCGGCGTCAACGACATTTCCTTCGACATCCGGCCGGGCGAATGCGTCTGCGTCGTCGGGGAATCGGGGTCGGGCAAGTCGGTGTCGTCTCTGGCGCTGATGCGGCTGGTGGAATTCGGCGGCGGTCAGATCGCGGGCGGGCAGTTGATGTTCGACCGCGGCGATGGCGCGCCCGTCGATCTGGGCCGGCAGGGCAGCGGTGTCATGCGCGACATTCGCGGCAACCAGATCGGCATGATCTTTCAGGAACCGATGACCGCGCTGAACCCGGTGTTCACCATCGGCGACCAGTTGGCCGAGGGGCTGATCGTCCATCGCGGCCTGTCGCGCGCGCAGGCCCGCGCCCGCGCGCTGGAGATTCTGAAACAGGTCCGCATCCCCGAACCCGAACGCCGTCTGGACCAGTATCCGCACGAATTGTCGGGCGGGATGCGTCAGCGCGTCGTCATCGCCATGGCCATGGCCTGCCAGCCGCGCCTGCTGATCTGCGACGAACCCACGACCGCGCTGGACGTGACCATTCAGGCCGAAATCCTTGCCCTGATCGACCGGCTCAAGCGCGAAAACAACATGGCGGTGCTGTTCATCACCCATGACATGGCCGTGGTGGCGCAGATGGCCGACCGCGTGGTGGTGATGTTCCGCGGCAACAAGGTCGAGGAAGGCCCGGTCGCGCAGATATTCGAGACCCCGCGTGAGGATTACACGAAGATGCTGCTGGCCGCCGTGCCGCGTCTGGGCGAGATGCGCGGCAAGCCCGCGCCCGAACCCATGCGCCTGATGCGCGATGCCGGCGCCGCGCCGCGCCCGATCATCGTCGCGGACCCCAAGCCGCTGCTGACGGTGCGCAACCTCTGCACCCGGTTCGAGGTCAAGGGCGGCATCCTGCGCCGCACCGTGGCGCGCGTTCACGCGGTCGAGGACGTGTCCTTTACCCTGAACGGCGGCGAAACCCTGTCGCTGGTCGGCGAATCGGGCTGCGGGAAATCGACCTGCGGGCGGTCGATCCTGCGGCTGGTCGAACCCGAATCCGGCACCATCGACCTGGACGGCACCGACATCCGCGCCCTGTCGGCCGCCGCCCTGCGCCGCGCCCGCCGCGACATGCAGATGATTTTCCAGGACCCCTTCGCCAGCCTCGATCCCCACATGAAGCTGTTCGATCAGGTGGCCGAGCCGATGCTGAACTTTGGCATCGGATCGCGTTCTGAACGCGAGGACCGCATCGCCGCCCTGTTCGACCGCGTCGAACTGCCCCGCCACTTCATGCGCCGCTATCCGCATGAAATGTCGGGCGGCCAGCGTCAGCGCATCGCCATCGCCCGCGCCCTTGCCCTGAACCCGAAACTCATCATCGCCGACGAGGCGGTATCGGCGCTGGACGTATCGGTTCAGGCGCAGGTGCTGAACCTGTTGATGGAATTGCAGCAGGAGCTTGGCATTTCCATGCTGTTCATCAGCCACGACATGGCCGTGGTCGAACGCGTCAGCCACCACGTCGCCGTCATGTATCTGGGCCGGATCGTGGAAATCGGCACCCGCGCACAGGTGTTCGAAAACCCGCAGCACTCCTATACCCGCCAGTTGATGAGCGCGGTCCCCGTCGCCGACCCCCGCCAGAAAAAGATCAGCGAGGATCTGAACTTCCGCCCGATCCCCTCGCCCATTCACCCCGTCGGCCATCGGCCCGCGCCGTCGGTCTATGCCGAGGTGGCGCCGGGGCATAAGGTGCTGATTGATCCGGTGACGCATGGGTAAAAGGGGCGTGACGCATGTTCGAAACGCACAGTTATGATGATCCGACCGTGCTGCCCGCAAGCGCCCGGAATTTCTGGTCGTTCATGGAAACGAACTCTGCCGCCGCCGTGATGAAGGCAGTCTGCCCTGCCGAATGGGCCGATATTGTGGACGTTCTGTCCAGCTATCGTCTTGATCCGCAATACTGGCTGCAAGCGGGCGGAAACCGGGGGGACATCGCCAAGCAGATCGACGCCGAATTTGCCGAACGCGGCTGGGCCGAAACACGGCTGGATCTGGCCACGACCGGCATCCTGGTTTCAAGGGACGGCAAGAAAATCGGCGAACTGCCGCCCGTCTATCAGGAAGGTTATCTGGTCGATAATTTCAGGAACCGGGTTGTTCTGGACGTCGAATGGAACGCCAAGGACGGCAATCTGGATCGCGACCTTGCCTCCTATCGGTCATGGTTCGAGGCCGGGGTGATTTCGGCGGGGGTCATCATCACCAAGGACCGCCTGTCGCTTCTTGGCCTCGCCCGCCGGCTATGGGCGGGCTACCAACTGACCCTGCCGGAAGATCAGCGAAACCCCAGACTTCCCATCGATCTGGCGACCTCGACCGTCACGGCCTTCGACAAGGCACAGCTTCGGGTGCGGCGCGGCGTCATGGGAACCTGTCCGGTGTTGATCGTGGCGGCAACGGACAGGACATGGAACGGTCAGCCCTACACCTGACAAAGCCCGGTCATTTCGTGACGGCAGGTCTGCCGCGCGGTCTCAGTGGCGTTTCGGCAAGATTCAGCAAGGATCGGACCCGCTGAATCGAATACCCCGCATCTTCCGCGATTTCCCGGATGCTTGCCCCGGCCTCATACCGGCTGCGGATCCTGTGCCCGATGGCCGAGGCGACGGTCTCGGGAATCTGTTCGTTGCTCTGCAATTGCGGCAGGATTTCACCGCCCGCATATCCCTTGTGAACCCGGCCTCGCGGGGTCACATCGTCGGCCGCCTCATCGCCCCAGACGACCCAGCCCTTCTGCGGATGGCGTGCGAACATTTCCAGATAAGGACCGGGCGAACAGGAACAGATCAGGTCATATTGTTCATCCGGCTTGCGCGAATGTTCGCGCTTGCGCGTCTCGATCATGTTCACCTGAGATCGGGCGGGGGCCAGCGTCCGCATGGAACCCCGGACACCAAACAGCAACATTTCGGTGACATTGCGGAAATAGAACCCCACGCCGCGACCGTCCGGTCCGCCGTCCTTGCGCCGCTTTGCCCAGATGATATTGGAAACATATCTGAACCCCCAGGCCTCCATGACCGCCATGCCCTCGGGCAGCAACGCATTCGGCACCCAAAGATAAAGATGCGCGTTTTTCGCGCAGGCGTCCGCCACCGGAAGGGCCTTGATCTCGTCAAGGGACATGGTTGAATATCGGTCAAGCCGCCGGTGTTCCGGCGCGACCTTGCCGGTGCGGTTGGTGAAACGCCACGGCGGATCGGCCAGAACGGTCGAAAAGCCTCCGACCACATGCGGAAGGGGCGGCGGGGGCGTATCTGGGCGCAGAGGCTCGATTTTCATGGTGTTCATTGGGTGGCGCTTGACGTGATAGATCTTTTATTAGATCTTTATCTGATCGTGCCGCTGCTGGCCAGTCCTATTCCGCAAAATCGTCCCGTTCACCCCGCGCCGCCCCCGCACGGCTCGTCGGCCCGATAGGGGCGCGGCCCTTTGCCGACGATCCCCGCATCCCCTGTGCGTTTCATGCCGGCAGACGCCGGTCCAGTCGCGGCGGCCAATCCCTGCCCATGGATCGAACGAACCTCACTGCACCTTCGTCCAGCCTGATGGTGGCGCATGCCCCCGGCCTTTGCGATCGCCCCGATCCGCCCCGTGATTCCGATGCCGTGGGCATAGCCGGGCGGGGTTAACGCGCCCTTACCCTTACGGGCGGGGCGATCTGTGTACAGCTTGTGTACAGCCGGTGCATGGTCGGTGCACGGGTTGTGCAGCCCAAAACCCAGCAATTGCAGGACATTCCGGCGGCGGTGTTGCGAGGCGGCCGGGATGCAACGCGCGCCCCGTTGCGCAACGCCGCGCCGCGCCCTAACCTGCGCGGGGAAGGAGTCCCTCATGCCCGTCAAAAACCGTTTCGCCGAACTGCTGCCTGAAATCACCGCCTGGCGCCGTGAATTCCATGAAAACCCCGAGCTGCTGTATGAGGTGCACCGCACCGCCGGCCGCGTGGCCCAGCTTTTGCGCGAATTCGGGTGTGACGAGGTGACGGAAGGTATCGGCCAGACCGGGGTGGTCGGCGTTATCCGTGGAAAATCAGATACAAAGGGTCGTGTCATCGGGCTGCGCGCCGATATGGACGCGCTGCCGATCAACGAACAGACCGGGCTGGGCTATGCCTCGAAAACGCCGGGCATGATGCATGCCTGCGGCCATGACGGGCATACCGCCATGCTGCTGGGTGCAGCGAAATATCTGGCCGAGACGCGCAACTTCGACGGCACCGCCGTGGTCATCTTCCAGCCCGCCGAGGAAGGCGGCGCAGGGGGTGAGGCGATGCTTAAAGATGGCCTGACAGAGCGTTGGAAAATCGACGAATATTACGGGATGCACAACATGCCGGGCATCCCCGTCGGCACCTTTGCCATCCGCGAGGGCGGGATCATGGCCGCCGCCGATCAGTTCGAAATCACCGTCACCGGCAAGGGCGGCCACGCCGCCAAACCGCACGAGGTGATCGACACTGTGGTGGTGACCGCGCATATCATCACCGCCCTGCAATCCATCGTCTCGCGCAATGTCGATCCGCTGAAGAACGGGGTGGTGTCGGCCTGCGTCGTCAGCACCGATTCCACGGCGCATAACGTGATTCCGCAGGTGGTCAAGGTCAAGGGAACGGCGCGCAGCCTCGACCCGGAAATCCGCGATCTGCTGGAACAGGGCATCACCCGCGTCGCCACCAACACCGCCGCCGCCTTCGGCGCAAGCGCCGTCGTGGACTATCAACGCGGCTATCCCGTGACCCGCAATCACCCGGCGGAAACGGATTACGCCATCGCCGTTGCACGTGGCATCTCGCCCGAAGTGAACACCAACATCGACCCGATGATGGGCGGCGAGGATTTCAGTTATATGCTGGAATCGCGGCCCGGCGCCTATATCTTCGTTGGCAATGGCGATACGGCGATGGTGCACCACCCGGCCTATGATTTCAGCGACGAGGCGATCCCCTTCGGGTCAAGCTGGTATGCGGGCATGGTGGAATCGCGGATGCCCGCCGCCTGATGACGCGGCCCTTCCTGATCCTGCAACTGCGCCCCGAGGACGAGGCGGCGGATGAGGAATTTACCGCCATCCTGCGCCGCGGCAGGCTGGATGCGGCGCAGGCGCGCCGTATCCGGCTGGACCGTGACGATCTGCCGAACCGGCTGAATTTGCACGATCATTCCGGCATTATCGTCGGCGGCGGTCCCGGCTGCGTGTCGGACCCGCCGCAGGACAAGCCCCCGACCGAGGCGCGGATTGAAGCCGCCATCCTGTCGCTGATGCCGCAGGTTCTGGCCGAGGATTTCCCCTTTCTCGGCTGCTGCTATGGCATCGGCATCCTTGGCCGCGCGCTGAATGCGCCGGTGGGCAAGGGTCTGTATGGCGAACCCGTCGGCGCCGTCACCGTCCGCCAGACGCCGGACGGCGCCGCCGACCCTTTGCTGGCCGGTCTGCCGCAGGAATTTTCGGCCCTCGTCGGCCATAAGGAGGCGCTGGAAAGCCTGCCGCCGGATACCGCGCATCTGCTGATCGGCGAGACCTGTCCGTTCCAGATGGTGCGCCACAAGCGCAACATCTACGCCACGCAGTTCCACCCCGAATCCGATGGCGACAGCTTTGCCCTGCGCATCCGCATCTATCGCAACAAGGGCTATTTCCACCCCGATCAGGCCGACACCCTGACCGCCGCCGTCACGGGGGTGCAAACCGAAACCTCGGGCCGTATTCTGGCGAATTTCATCGCCCGTTACGCCGGCTCATAGCATTTTCTTTGAGGGGTGAACCCCAGCTTATCGCGGTGCCGCCGCCCGCCGCAGCCGGTCGTTGATCGCCGCGCCCAACCCGTGATCCGGCACCCGCGCCACCGCAATCGGCCGGCCGGTCGCATCCGCCCGGCGCAGCACATCGAACAGCCGCGCCGCCGCCTCGGCCAGATCGCCCGAGGGCGACAGGCTGAACGGGCCGGGCGTGCCAAAGCCGATGAAAACCTCGTCCCCGCGCGGGCCATCGGCGTTCAGCCGCACCGATGCGCGGGGCGCGTAATGGCTGGCCAGTTGCCCCGGTGCCTGCGGGCTTTCGGGGTCAGGGCCGCGCCACAGGGGCGTGCCAAGCGCCGCCTCGATCGCCTCGGCCGGGATGCCCCCGGGGCGCATCAGCATGGCCTGATCGCCATCCCATCCGATGATCGTTGATTCCACGCCTACCGCGCAGGGTCCGGCGTCCAGCACCGCCGCGATGCGTCCGCCCAGACCCGCCGCCGGGTCCAGCACATGATCCGCCGTGGTCGGGCTGATCCGCCCCGAGGCATTGGCCGAAGGCGCCGCCAGAGGCCCGCCGAAGGCCCGCAGCACCGCCCGCGCCACCGGATGCGCGGGCACCCGCACCGCCGCCGTCTCCAGCCCCGCCGTCACCAGCGAGGCCACCCCCGACCCCGCCCGCAGCGGCGCCACCAGCGTCAGCGCGCCCGGCCAGAACGCCGATGCCAGCACCTCGCCCGCTTCGGGCAGATTGACCAGCGCCCGCGCCCCCGCACCATCCGCCACATGCAGAATCAACGGGTTGAACGCGGGCCGCCCCTTGGCCGCATAGACCGCCGCCACCGCCGCCCCGTTCCGCGCATCGGCGGCCAGCCCGTAAACTGTCTCGGTCGGAATCGCCACCGGCTGCCCTCCGGCCAGCAGGCGGGCGGCCTGGGCGATGCCCTCGTCGGTGGCGTAAAGGCGCTGAGT
>JAUNUO010000046.1:19351-20533 GCA_030538135.1 Paracoccus sp. (in: a-proteobacteria) | reverse complement strand
GAAATGGTGGGCGACCCTGGAATCGAACCAGGCATGGGTCTCCCCGGCGGAGTTACAGTCCGCTGCCGCACCTTGCAGCACGTCGCCCCCGATGTGTCGAACATTGTCGAACGCCTCGGCGTGGGGGGCTGATTAGCCGCAGCACCGGAGGGCGTCAAGCGGTTTCAGGCTCCCGCCGGGAATTACACCTCGGAGGGGATCGGATCGCGCGGCGGGCGGCCGATCACATCGCGCAGCGCGTCCAGTTCGATGAAATTGTCGGCCTGACGGCGCAATTCGTCGGCGATCATCGGCGGCTGGCTGCGGATCGTGGACACCACCGACACACGCAGGCCCTGACGCTGCAACGACTCGACCAGCGGACGGAAATCACCGTCGCCGGAAAACAGCACGGCATGATCCAGACGCGGCGCCAGTTCCATCACATCGACGCAGAGTTCGATGTCCATGTTGCCCTTGATCTTGCGACGCCCCATGGCGTCCGTGTATTCCTTGGCCGGCTTGGTCACCAGACAATAGCCGTTGTAGTTCAGCCAATCGACCAGCGGACGAATCGGGGAATATTCCTCGCCTTCCAGAAGGGCGGTATAATAATAGGCGCGCACCAGCTTGCCGCGGCGCTCGAATTCTTGTCGCAGCAGCTTGTAGTCGATGTCGAATCCCAACGCCTTGGCGGCGGCGTAGAGGTTCGAACCATCAATGAACAGCGCAAGCCGGTCGTCTTTATAGAACATTCATCTGGCCTTCGTTAAGGTGCGTGCCACGTGCAAGGGGCGAACTGAATATCAGTTCACATCGACCAGCCGGTCAGAGCGGGGCAAGTGGATCATTCGTTACAAATCCTGATCGCGCTTGGCGCGAATCTGCCATCTCGGGCGGGTGATCCGTCGCAAACCTTGCGAACGGCGCTGGCGATCATGCACGCGCAGGAAGAAGTTTCAATCCGTGCAATCAGTCACTTTTGGACAACTCCTGCATATCCGGCAGGCAGCGGGCCGGATTTCTGCAATGCCGCCGCCGTGGTGAGCGCGTCGATGACGCCGGAAAAGCTGCTGGACCTGCTTCACCACATCGAGGCGCGGCTGGACCGGCGGCGGAACGGGCGCTGGACGGCGCGGACGGTGGACCTTGACCTGATCGGCTGGGCCGGGTTGATTTTGCCCGACGCGCAAACTCAGGACA
>JAUNUO010000046.1:13045-19251 GCA_030538135.1 Paracoccus sp. (in: a-proteobacteria) | reverse complement strand
TGCCGACCAGTTATGCGTTTTCGCCCCGGATAAGCGATTCGCAAACAATAGGTGATTCATGGCCCGCGTAACCGTCGAGGATTGCGTTGACAAGGTTCCGAACCGGTTCGATCTGGTGATGCTGGCATCCCATCGCGCGCGCGAAATCGCCTCGGGCGCGGCCCTGACCATTGATCGCGACAACGACAAGAACCCGGTCGTCGCCCTGCGCGAAATCGCCGAGGAAACGCAGCCAGTGGACGATCTGCGCGAACGGATGATCGAAGCCAGCCAGACCGAGATCGAGGTTGACGAACCCGAAGAAGACGCAATGGCGCTGTTGCTGGGTGCGGAAATCGACCGTCCGAAACCTGCGGATGAGGAATCCGAGGAACGGATGCTGCGCATGATGCTGGAAGCGAACCAGCGGGACTGATCGGAACGGCGGGCAAGCGGGGTCTTCGACGGCGATGATGGATGTCGAGGATCTGATTGTTCTCGTCCGCAACTATAACCCCCGGTCCAACAGCCGCCTGATCCGCGCCGCCTATGATTATGGCCAGCAGATGCACGAGGGGCAGTTTCGCCACTCGGGCGAGCCGTATTTCACCCATCCCGTCGCCGTCGCCGCGATCCTGACGGAAATGCGACTGGATGATGCGACCATCATCACCGCCCTGTTGCACGATACGATCGAGGATACCCGATCGACCTGGGTCGAGATCGAAAAGCTGTTCGGCCGCGACATCGCCGATCTGGTCGATGGCGTCACCAAGCTGACCAATCTGCAACTGTCCGGCGCGCAGTCAAAACAGGCCGAAAATTTTCGCAAGCTGTTCATGGCCATGTCGCGCGACCTGCGCGTCATTCTGGTTAAGCTTGCCGACCGACTGCACAACATGCGCACCATCCGGTCCATGCGCCCCGACAAGCAGTTGCAGAAGGCGCGCGAGACGATGGACATCTATGCCCCGCTGGCCGGGCGCATGGGGATGCAATGGATGCGCGAAGAACTGGAAGACCTGGCCTTCAAGGTCATCAATCCCGAGGCGCGCAATTCCATTATCCGCCGCTTTGTCAGCCTGCAAAGGGAATCGGGCGACGTGATCGGCCAGATCACCGCCGACATCCGCACCGTGCTTGAGCGCGAGGGGATCGAGGCCGATGTTTACGGTCGCGCAAAAAAACCCTTTTCCGTCTGGCGCAAGATGCAGGAAAAGCAGCTTTCCTTCAGCCGGTTGTCGGACATCTACGGATTTCGCATCATCACCCGCACCGAGGCCGACTGTTACCGCACCCTGGGCGTGATCCATCACCGCTGGCGCGCGGTGCCGGGCCGTTTCAAGGATTACATCAGCCAGCCCAAGGCCAACGGCTATCGGTCGATCCACAGCACTGTGTCGGGCCGCGACGGCAAGCGGGTCGAGGTGCAGATCCGTACCCGCCAGATGCACGAGGTCGCCGAGGCGGGCGTGGCCGCGCATTGGGCCTATCGCGACGGGGTGCGCACCCAGAACCCCTTTGCCGTCGATCCGGCGGAATGGATCGCCACCCTGACCGAGCGTTTCGGCGAGGAAGATCACGACGAGTTTCTGGAGCACGTCAAACTCGAGATGTATTCCGATCAGGTGTTCTGTTTTACGCCGCGCGGCGACGTGATCCAGCTGCCGCGCGGGGCAACGCCGATTGATTTCGCCTATGCGATCCACACCCGTCTGGGCAATTCCTGCGTCGGCGCCAAGGTCGATGGCATCCGGGTGCCCTTGTGGACACGGCTCAAGAACGGTCAGTCGGTCGAGGTGATCGCGGCAACCGGGCAACGTCCGCAGGCCACATGGCTGGATATCGTCGTCACCGGCCGCGCCAAGGCCGCGATCCGCCGCAGCTTGCGCGAAGAGGATCGCGGCCGGTTTATCCGTCTGGGGGCCGAACTGGCGCGGGTGGGTTTCGAACATGTCGGCCGCCGCGTCACCGACAAGGCGCTGCGCACTGCGGCGCGGCAGATGGGCTTGCAGGAAAGCGACGAACTGCTGGCCCGTATCGGCAGCGCCGAGGTGTCGGTCCACGAGGTGCTGTCCACGCTGTATCCCGAACTGGCGCAACGGCAGGACGAGGTGGACGCCCGCCGTCCCTTTGCCGGGCTTGAAGCCGACACCAGTTTTCAGCGCGCGCCCTGTTGCAACCCGCTGCCCGGCGAACGCATCGTCGGCATCACCTATCGCGGCAAGGGCGTGGTGATTCACGCCATCGACTGCCCGGTTCTGGCCGAATACGAGGACAACCCGGAACGCTGGGTCGATCTGCGCTGGCGCGAGGGGCATCACCCCGCCGCCTATTCCACCCTGCTTTCCCTGACGATTCGCCATGACGCCGGCGTTCTGGGCCGCATCTGCACGCTGATCGGTGCACAGGGGGCCAATATTTCGGATCTGGAATTCGTTGACCGCAAGCCCGACTTCTATCGTCTGCGGATCGAAGTGGAACTGCGCGACCGCGAACATCTGCACAATCTGCTGACAGCCCTTGAGGCCGAAAGCGATGTGGCGCAGGTTGCAAGGATACGCGACCCGGCCCGTAAACCCTGAGGGCTGGCCTCGCGCCGTCTGTTGACCTGTCGGGGGGATGCCCGTGTTCAAGCGCCGCAAACCGCGCAGCTATAGCCAGATCGCATCGGATATCGTCTATCCGCGCGGCGGCTGGTGGCGGGCGGGCACCTATGTCATGCACCGGATGCGGCGGTTGCCGGATCAGCCGCACCGGATCGGGCGCGGCTTTGCCTGCGGGGTCTATGTGTCCTTTACGCCGCTGTTCGGGTTGCATTTTCTGCTGGGCGCGCTGATGGCTTGGGTGCTGCGCGGCAATATCATTGCCTCGGCCCTTGGAACATTTCTGGGCAACCCGCTGACCTTCCCGTTCATCGCCGTCGCCTCGATCTCCTTGGGGCGTTATCTTCTGGGCGTGCCGGGCGATCTGTCGCCGCAGCTGATCTTTATCGAGTTCTCGCGCGCGACAGCGCAGCTTTGGGACAACATGATGTCGCTGTTCGGCCCCGGCGTGGCGCAGTGGGATCAGTTGTCGGTGTTTTTCGACAACCTGTTCCTGCCCTATCTGGTCGGCGGACTGATTGTCGGCGCGCCGATTTCCATCGCGCTGCATTACCTGACGGTGCCCGTGTTCAGGGCCTATCAGCGGCGGCGGAAAAAAACGATGGAACGGCGGATCGCGCGGGTCGGCGCGGATGCCGCAGACGCGCAGAATATGGCAGGGGGGCCAGCCCCCCATCCCCGTTCCGGGGATTCCCCCCGGGATATTTCCGGACCGAAGATGCCGGGTGGCGATCAATAGCCCCGGCCACGGTCCACCAGATACAGCGGCCCCTGCCCCGCCATGATTCGGCGCAGGTTTTCGGCCACCACGGGCGCGGACGTCTGCGGGCGGGTCTCGGCGGCGATATGAGGGGTGACGGTGACGCACGGATGCGCCCAGAACGGATGCGCGGCGGGCAAGGGTTCGGTGCGGAACACGTCCAGCACGGCATGGCCGACATGGCCAGTGTCCAGCGCGGCGATCAGGGCGGCGTCGTTGATCAGCGTGCCGCGCCCCGGATTGATGATCCACGCCCCGCGCGGCAGCATCGCCAGCCGGTCGGCGTTCAGCAGGTTGCGCGTGTCCGGCGTGTCGGGCAGCAGGCAGATCAGAACCTCGGCCCGCGCCAGCGCCCTGGGCAGCCCCCCGGCCCCTGCAAATTCGGCGCCCCGGCCCGAAGCCGACCAGCCCGCCACGTCAAAGCCGATCGCCGACAGCATCCCGGCGACTGCGCCGCCAAGCTCACCCATGCCAAGCACCGTCACCCGCCGATCTGCGGCCAAGGGCGGCGTCTGCGCATTGCGCCAGATGCCGTCCTGTGCGTAATCGTCCATCCGCAGATGCGCGCGCATCGTCCAGCCGGTGCAATATTCCGCCATGCCATGCCGCAACCCCGGATCGACCATCCGCGCCAGAGGTTGCGTCAGCGTCGCGTTGCCCACGATCCGTTCTACCCCGGCCCACAGGCTTTGCACCAGCCGGGCGTTCACATAGGGTGCGAAATCGTCCAACCCACCCGGCGCATAGATGATCGCGTCAAAACTTTCCGGCGGGCCGTCGCGGCGCAGGTCCATTTCGGGGCATGCCGCGCGCAGGGCGGGCGCCCACGCGGGCCACATGGCATCGGGGGCAGCAAACAGCACCCGCATCATCGCGGCCTGTGGACATGGGCGGCCTGCACCAGCCCGAAACCGATCATCAGGATCATCAGCGAGGTTCCTCCATAGCTGACCAGCGGCAGCGGCGATCCCTTGGCGGGCAAAAGCCCCATCACCGTAGCCATGTTGATGGCGAAATACAGAAAGAACGTGCCGCTGATGCCGATGGTAATCAGGCTGGCAAAGCGGTCGCGGTTGGTCAGTGCCGAATACAGGCAGAACCCGACAATCAGCAGATACAGCGCCAAAAGGGACGACGCGCCAATAAAGCCGAACTCCTCGGCCAGCACGGTGAAGATGAAATCGGTGTGCTTTTCGGGCAGAAAGTTCAGCCGCGACTGGGTGCCCTGCATGAAGCCGCGCCCCGACCAGCCGCCGGACCCAAGCGCGATCTGCGACTGGATGATGTTGTAACCCGCCCCCAGCGGATCGGCGGCCGGGTCCAGAAAGGTGTCGATGCGGCGGAACTGATAATCCTTCAGCAATTGCCAGTCGGTCCCCCGGCTTTGCATCACCGCGACGACCAGACCGACGCCCATGCCGATCACGATCCCGAAATACCACAGCGATACCCCCGCCGCGAACATCACGATGCCGCCGCCGGTCACCAGCATGATCGAGGTGCCAAGGTCGGGCTGGATCAGCACCAGCGCGGTCGGGGCCAGGATCAGCACCACCGGGATCAGCACCCATAACGGACGCGAAACCCGGTGCGGGTCCAGCCAGTCGTAATAGGCCGCCAGCAGCAGGATCAGAGAAATCTTCATCAGTTCCGAGGGTTGCAGCCGGATCGGGCCAAGGTCGATCCACCGCTGCGCCCCCATGCCGATGGTGCCGAACAGGTCCACCGCCACCAGCAGCAGAAAGCACAGGATATAGAACGGTATCGAAATCCCGCGCCAGAACCACATCGGCACGAAGGCCAGCCCGATCATCATCACCATGCCCACTGCAAAGCGATACATCTGCGGCTCGGCCCAGGTCTCGACCCGCCCGCCAGCAACCGAAATCAGCATCACGAAGCCGGTGCAGGCAACGGCGGTAATCAGAAATACCAGAGGCCAGTTGATATACAGGAATTTACGCAGCCCGGTCGGCGTTTGCGTGACCTGATAATTCAGATAGGACATGCCGCCCCCTTTACGCCCGCGTCCGTCCGACCGGGGCTGGCTCGGGTTCGAAAAGCTCCATCGCCTCGTTGCGGTCGCGCATGGGAACCTGCTGATCGGACGGAACCGCGTTCAGCGGCGGCAGCCCGCCCGCCAGCGCGAACAGCAGAATGTCGCGCGCAATCGGCGCCGCAACCGCTGAACCGCCGCCGCCATGTTCCACCACGCAGGACACCGCATAGCGCGGGCTGTCATAGGGGGCGTAACAGACGAACAGCGCATGGTCGCGCCGGTTCCACGGCAGTTGGTCGTTACGGATCACCCCGCGCGCGCGTTCGGCGGCGGTGATGTTGCGCACCTGACTGGTCCCGGTCTTGCCCGCCATACGCCATTCATCGGGCAGGATGCGCGACCGCTGCGCGGTGCCGCGACGGCTGTTCATCACCGCATCCATGCCGCGCCGGGCGACACGCAGGTTCGCCTCGCTGATGTCCAGCGGCGCGAATTCGCCCGCGGGGATCTGAGAGACGCCGTTGATCGCGCGGACCAGACGCGGCTCGACCGCCCGGCCCGAGGCGATGCGTGCCGTCATCACCGCCAGTTGCAGCGGCGAGGCCAGCACATAGCCCTGCCCGATGGATGCGTTCAGGCTGTCGCCCACCTGCCAGTCCTGATCGTATCGTGCGCGTTTCCACGCGCGATCCGGCGCGATGCCTTCGGCCACGGCGGACATGGGCAGATCGTGGCGCATGCCGATGCCCAGCTTGCGCGCCATTTCCGCGATACGGTCGATGCCGATGCGCTGCGACAGGTCGTAATAATAAACGTCGCAGCTTTCTTCGAGGCTCTTGATCGCATCGACGCTGCCATGGCC
>JAUNUO010000046.1:0-12945 GCA_030538135.1 Paracoccus sp. (in: a-proteobacteria) | reverse complement strand
ATTCCAGCCCGGCCAGCAGCGTGACCATCTTGAAGGTGGACCCCGGCGGATAGACCCCCTGCACCGTCTTGTCGGCCAGCGGCCGGTGGTCATGTTCCATCAGGAACCGGTAATCGGCGCTGGAAATGCCGCGCACAAAGGCGTTCGGGTCAAAGGTCGGGGCCGAGGTGATCGACAGCAGCTCGCCCGAGCGCACATCCATCACCACCGCCGCCGCGCTTTCATCGCCAAGGCGCTGTTCGGCATAGTTCTGAAGCCGCGCGTCGATGGTCAGTTGCACCGTGCCGCCCTGAATGCCCTCTTGCCGGCCCAGTTCGCGCATCTCGCGGCCGGCACTGTTCACCTCGACCCGGCGGGCGCCGGCCTTGCCGCGCAGCACGTCTTCCAGCTTGGCCTCGACGCCGACCTTGCCCAGTTGAAATTCGGGCAGGCGCAGCACCGGGTCGGGTTCCTCGATCCGCGACAGGTCGTAATCGCTGACCGGGCCGACATAGCCCATCACATGCGCAAGATCGCCCTTGCGCGGATAGCTGCGCGACAGACCCGATTCCAGCGTCACCCCGCGCAGCGCGGGGCCGTTGACGGCAATCGCGCTGAACTGATCCCAGGTCAGGCGGTCGGCGATGCTGATGGGGGTGATGGCGCTGCGGCGGGAAAATTCCTCCAGCAAGGCGGCGATCCGATCCTCGGGCAGCGGGATCAGATCGGACAGCGCGCGCAGCACGGATTCGACATTGCCGCCCGCATCCTCGCGCGTCAGGGTGACGCGGTAATTCTGTTCGTTCCCCGCCACCAGCACGCCGTTCCGGTCATGGATCAACCCGCGCGCCGGCGGCAACAGTCGGATCTTGATCGAATTGCCATCCGACAGCAGCCGGTATTCG
Source organism: Paracoccus sp. (in: a-proteobacteria) (assembly GCA_030538135.1). Taxonomy (GTDB): domain Bacteria; phylum Pseudomonadota; class Alphaproteobacteria; order Rhodobacterales; family Rhodobacteraceae; genus Paracoccus. The sequence continues at coordinate 12,061 of JAUNUO010000046.1, read as the reverse complement.
TCGGCATGGTCAAGCTGCATCGTCCGCATCTTCCAGCCAAGCGCGCCGGCAACGCCAAGCTGCATCGCGCCCAGCATCAGGCCGCGCCGCCCGATCTGGCGGCTGCTTTCTATCACGTCACGGGGCGATTTTCTCATCGCGACCATCCCAATCTGTCGGCATCCGCCGGGTTGACCCGACGCAGCCCGACGATCCAGCGCGCCGCCACCACGACCAGAGGATAGGCCGCGACGGTGGCAATATATTGCAGCATCACCTGACCCAGGGCCGGGACCGGCAGCAGAACAAGAACCTGCGCAATCCGATAGCCCAGCATCATCATCCCGATCAGGATCGACACGCGCAGCCATTCAACCATGAAGGGATGCTCGCGCCAACGGTGCTCGCGCAGACGTGCGGCCTCGGACCCCAGCAGCACGATCAGCGCCCACAGCCCGATGGGGCGATACAGCATCGCATCCTCGATCAGGAACAGCGCGGCGATCAGCAGGGCGGGCACCTGTTCGGGGCGACGCAGCACCCAGGCCAGTGTCAGGCACAGGCCCAGATCGGGACCGGGCCAGCCCACCGTCCCCGCGCTCAACGGCAACAGCCGCGCAAACAACAGCGCCAGAATGCAGACGGTAAACAGCCCCGCACCCAGCAACAGACGCCCGCGCGCACCCTCAATCATCGGGGGCTGCCTGGGCCGCGTTGCCGGTAAAGCCGGGCATCAGGTCGATTTCCTCTTCCGGGGCCGAGGGAACGATACCCTGCGTAATCAGCGTTCCCATATCGGGCAGCGTTTCGGCCGGATGGCTGCGCAGCACACGCAGGAACTCAAGCCGGCCGTAATCGGCCGCCATGCGCAGCCGCATCCGCCGGTCGGCGCCCTGCGCCACCTGCCCGACCAGCAGACCGGGCGGGAACACTCCGCCGTCGCCTGATGTGACAACCCGATCACCCGGACGCACGTTTTCAGGGCCTTCGATGAAATCCAGCACCGGTCGCGGGGTGTTGTCGCCGGTCAACAGCGCGTGCTGGCCCGAAGGCTGGATCGTCACCGGCACCCGCGACGACGGATCGGTCAACAGCAGGACCCGGCTGGTGCGTTCGCCCACGCCGCTGATGCGCCCGACCAGCCCCAGCCCGTCCATCGTGGCCCAACCGTCCACGATCCCGTCGCGCGCGCCCACGTTCAACATGACCGACTGCCGGAACGCCGTGCCGCTGTCCACCGTCACCATCCCCGTGACCGAGGTCAGCGCCGGGTCGATGCGGACGTTATTCTGCGCCAGCAGCTTGGCGTTTTCCTGTTCAAGCTGAACGGCGGCTTCTTTCCACGCGCTCATCCGCTGCAATTCGCGACGGAGTTCCTGATTCTGTTCGTAAATACGGGCATAGGACTGAAACCCGGCGACCATCTGGCTGACCCGCGCCACCGGCACCAGAACCCATTCAAACGACGGCACGAAACGGTCGATCAGCGCCATTCGCGCCCGTTCGGCGCGCGGGCTGTCGATCCTCCAGAACAGGAACAGCGCCAGCAGAACCAGCGCCAGCAGGGCGATCAGCACCCGCCGCAGCGGCGTGATATAATCCGGCCCCCTGGCTGCCACGGCGCGTCGCCCGTCAGCTGTCGTAGTCGATGACGTGGCGCAACTGCTTTTCGTATTCCAGCGCCTTGCCGGTACCCAGGGCGACACAGCTCATCGGCTGATCGGCCAGGGTGATCGACAGGCCGGTCTGCTCGCGCAGCGCAAGGTCCAGATCGCCCAGCATCGCCCCGCCGCCGGTCAGCATGACGCCGCGATCCACGATATCGGCGGCCAGATCGGGCGGCGTCGCCTCAAGCGCGACCATCACTGCCTCGCAGATGGCCTGCACGGGTTCCGACAACGCCTCGGCCACCATCGCCTGCGTGATCTCGATTTCCTTGGGGATCCCGTTCAGCAGATCGCGGCCCCGCACCATCAGCGTGGCGCCGCGCCCGTCATCGGGCATCCGCGCGGTGCCGATCGAGGTCTTGATCCGTTCGGCGGTCGATTCTCCGATCAGCAGGTTCTGATTGCGGCGCAGATAGTTGATGATCGCCTCGTCCATGCGGTCGCCGCCGATGCGGACGGACCGGGCATAGACCACATCGCCAAGGCTCAGCACCGCCACCTCGGTCGTGCCGCCGCCGATGTCCACGACCATGCTGCCGGTCGGTTCGGTAATGGGCATCCCTGCCCCGATGGCAGCCGCGATGGGTTCCGCGATCAACCCCGCCTTGCGCGCGCCCGCCGACAGCACCGATTGACGAATGGCCCGCTTTTCAACCGGAGTCGCCCCATGCGGCACGCAGACGATGATCTTGGGCTTGCTGAACGTGGTGCGCTTGAACACCTTCTTGATGAAATGTTTTATCATCTGTTCGGCGCTGTCGAAATCGGCGATGACGCCTTCGCGCATCGGGCGGATCGCCTCGATGCTGCCGGGGGTGCGGCCCAGCATCAGTTTCGCATCCTCGCCGACGGCCAGAACCTGTTTCTTGCCGTCCTTGACGTGATAGGCCACGACCGAGGGTTCGTTCAGGATGACCCCCTTGCCCTTGACATAGATCAGCGTGTTGGCCGTGCCCAAGTCAATTGCGATGTCGGTTGAAAACAACCCGCCGAATGCCATGTCCCGTTATCCTTTCGCGCCGGTTTTCCGGCCTGCCCGTCTGCCTTTTGGTCCGCAACATACGCGGACGGCGCGGAATCGCCCCGCGCCATGGCGTTGCCCCATATAAAGACCGCCGCCGCCGGACGAAAGACCGTTAAACGGTAATCGGGCGGGGTTTCGCCATCGGTTGACTGCACAGTTTCGTGCGACTACCCCACCCCAGACAGCCAGCTTGAGGTTCGATTGTCCGATCCCGCCATTCTTGGTATCTGCCGCTTTTCCTATCTGGGTCAGTCGGATTTTGCCGCATTCCGTGGGCGACCCGAGCGGACGCCCGCCTTTCTGAACAAGGTCGCGGCCGATCTTTACGCGGATCAGCGGATGATCGCACGCTTTCGCGCCTTTGAAACGCTGTGCCTGCCCTCAGTTCTGGCGCAGCAACAACCCGGCTTTGTCTTCCTGATCGTTACCTCGCCGCAGATGCCGAAAAACTGGCTGACACGGCTGGATGCGCTGTGTCAGGGGCATGACGAACTTCAGCTTGTGGTCAGCGAGGCCACCGATCTGTCACAGGCCCTGCTGCCCGCGCTGCAAGACATGCATGATGCCAGCGGCGGCAATTTCATTCAGTTCCGGTTGGATGACGACGATGCCCTGGCCGTGGATTATATCGCGCGGCTTCGCACCCATGCGCAACGCATGAAGGGAATCGATCAATTCGCCATCTGCTTTGCCAGGGGGGTGCAGGTCGCGCTATATCCCGGGCAGGCGACGCAATACCTGTCGGTGGGCACGCCTTTCCTAAGCGCGGGTCTGGCGGTGCGAATGGCCAACCCTGCGCGTAGCATCTTTACGGTGCCGCATCTCCGCACGGCCAATCGCTTTACCAGCCTGATCGTTCACGACACTCCGGCGGCCTTACAGTTGCGCTGGCCGTCGGATTCGCGGCCGCTGGACCCGGACCGGCTTCCGCCCGACACGCGGTTTCTGCCCCACAAGGAATGGACGGCCATTCTGCAACAGAATTTCCCCTACCTGACGGGAACCGATTTCGAAAAGCTGCGGGTCGGGGGCGCGACAGACCCGCCCCCGACAGGATCGTCAGTGTGAATACATGCTGATCTGTTTGGCGTCGGCATCAGGCCCGGTCATGGCGCGACGCACGATCAGCCGGTTCAGCGCCCCGGCATAGGCCTTGACGCTGGCCAGAATCGTATCGGTGTCGGCGGCCTGCCCGGTGGCAATGCGGCCGTTCTCTTCCAGCCGGACGGAAACCGTCGCCTGCGCGTCAGTGCCTTCGGTGACGGCATGGACCTGATACAGTTGCAGCACCGCCTGATGCGGAAAGATCGCGTTGACACAGTTGAAGGCCGCATCCACCGGCCCGTCGCCCTGCATCTCGACCGATTTTTCCGCCCCGTCCACGATCATCGTCAGGCTGGCCAAGGCCGGCTCGCCCCCACCGCAGACCACGCGCAGGTTTTTCACCTGCAAATGATCCTCGTCGGTGTTCGCCGTGCTGTCCTGCATCAGTGCGATCAGATCTTCGTCGAACACTTCCTTCTTGCGATCCGCCAGCGCCTTGAAGCGGACGAACACGTCCTTAAGCTGATTGTCACCCACGTCAAAGCCCAGATCGGCCAGCTTGGCGCGCAACGCCGCGCGGCCCGAATGCTTGCCCATGGCGATATTGGCCTCGTTCAGGCCGATGTCGGCGGGGCGCATGATTTCAAAGGTTTCGACGTTCTTCAGCACGCCATCCTGATGGATGCCGGATTCATGCAGAAAGGCGTTCTTGCCGACGATGGCCTTGTTGAACTGCACCGGAAAACCCGACACCTGCGCCACGCGGCGGCTGATGCCGATGATCTTGGTCGTGTCGATACCGGTCTGGAACGGCATGATGTCGTTGCGCACGCGCATTGCCATCACCACCTCTTCCAGTGCGGTGTTGCCGGCACGTTCGCCCAACCCGTTGATCGTGCATTCGATCTGGCGCGCCCCGGCCTCGACCGCGGCAAGGGCATTCGCCGTCGCCATGCCCAGATCGTTGTGGCAGTGGGTGGCAAAGATGATTTCGTCCGCGCCCGGCACCCGTTCCAGCAACATGCGGATCAGGTCGGCGGATTCGCGTGGCGCCGTATAGCCCACGGTGTCGGGGATGTTGATCGTCGTCGCGCCACAGCGGATGGCGATTTCCACCACGCGGCACAGGTAATCGTGTTCGGTCCGCGTCGCATCCATGGGCGACCACTGCACATTGTCGCACAGGTTGCGGGCATGGGTCACGGTCTGTTCGATCCGTTCCGCCATCTGGTCCATGTCCAGATTGGGGATCGCCCGGTGCAGCGGCGACGTGCCGATGAACGTATGAATGCGCGGGCGACGGGCATGCTTCACCGCCTCCCAGCAACGATCAATATCGGGGATCTGTGCCCGTGCCAGCCCGCAGATCTGCGCATTCTGCGCCTGCCGGGCGATTTCGGACACGGCGGCGAAATCACCCTCGGAGGCAATCGGAAAACCCGCCTCGATGATATCGACGCCCATTTCGTCCAGCATCTGGGCGATTTCCAGCTTTTCGGAATGGGACATGGTGGCACCGGGCGATTGTTCGCCGTCGCGCAGTGTGGTGTCAAAGATATAAACGCGGTTCTTGTCGGTCATTGTGCTGCCTTTCGCTGAAATCTGGGAAGGACCGGGCGCGAACCAGACTGAGCGGCGGCCCGGCGGACCCGCTCAGCGCAGCGTAAGCAGCAGCAGACCACGGAGGTTCACGGCAACAGGCGCGCCAAAGCGCGTGCCTGTCTGAACGGGAATGTGGCGGGTCCGGGTCATGGCGCGAACTATGCCGCCCCAAACCCACGATGAAAAGAGCAAAAATCGTTCAATCCGCCCGCCTTGCGCCGTTACCGCCCAAAGGCCGGCGCGGCACACCGCCAAACGGGTCGATAAAGACCGCGCCGGCGTTGTCGCAGAATTTGCGGCTGGAAAAATTCACCTAGCGCAGCTCGCCGGTCAAGAAACGGGCGAGCAACCTCGAACCTGCCTGACATCAGCGGCCCGGATTGAAAAAATCGTGGATCACCTGAGCCATCGCCGCGCTGATGCCCGGCACGGCCTGAAGATCGGCAAGTCCCGCCCCGCGCACCGCCTTGGCCGATCCGAAATGGGCCAGCAGGGCGCGCTTGCGGGTGGCGCCGACGCCGGGGATGTCATCCAGCGGGTTGGCCAGCGCCTGTTTCGTGCGTCGCGCGCGGTGGGTGCCGATGGCCCAGCGGTGTGCCTCGTCCCGCAGGCGCTGGATGAAATACAGCACCGGATCGTTCATGCGCAGCGCCATCGGACGCGCGCCCGGGCGGTGGAATTCCTCTTTGCCGTGGTCGCGGTCCACACCCTTGGCGACGCCGATGATGGGAATGTCGTTCACGCCCATTTCCGTCAGGATGCCTTCGACGGCGGACACCTGCCCCGCCCCGCCGTCGATCAGCAGAAGGTCAGGCCATGCCTCGGTCTGGCGGTCGGGGTCGTCCTTCAGCAGGCGGGCAAAGCGGCGGGTCAGCACCTCGCGCATCATGCCGAAATCGTCGCCGGGGGTGATCTCGGTGCCCTTGATGTTGAACTTGCGATACTGGTTCTTCATCCAGCCGTCCGGCCCGGCGACGATCATGCCGCCCACGGGCGCGCTGCCCATGATGTGACTGTTGTCGTAAACCTCGATCCGCTGCGGCGGGCCGGGCAGGTCGAACGCCTCGGCCAGACCGGCCAGCAGGCGCAGCTGCGTCGCGCTTTCGGACATGCGGCGGGCCAGGGATTCGCGGGCGTTGCGCAGGGCGTTGGTGACCAGTTCGAGTTTCTCGCCGCGCTGCGGGGTCATCAGTTCGACCTTGCGGCCGGCGCGTTCCGACAGAACTTCGGCCGCAAGGTCGGGGTCTTCGGGCGGGTGCGACAGCAGGATCTGACGCGGCGGCGGCTTGTCGTCATAGAATTGCAGCAGAAAGGCCTGCATCACCTCGTCCGGCGCTTCCGCGCCCCCCAGACGGGGATAAAAATCGCGGTTGCCCCAGCTTTGGTTGGCGCGGATGAAGAACACCTGCACGCAGGCCTGCCCGCTGTCCATGTGCAGGGCGACGATATCCGCCTCGGGGACCGAACGGGGGTTGATCGCCTGCACCGATTGCACGGCGGTTAGCGCCTTGATCCGGTCACGCAGGGCGGCAGCGCGTTCGTATTCCATCGCCTCGGCGGCCTCGGCCATCTGCGCAGCGAGATCGGCCTGAACACGGGTCGATTTGCCTTGCAGGAACAGTTCGGCATCGGCGACCAGCGCGGCATATTCGGTTTCCGTGATCTTGCCGACGCAAGGCGCGCTGCACCGTTTGATCTGATACATCAGACAGGGGCGCGTGCGCGACTCGAACACGGAATCGGTGCAGTTGCGCAGCAAAAACACTCGCTGAAGCTGGTTCAGGGTGCGGTTCACCGCCATACCGCTGGCGAAGGGGCCGTAATAGTCGCCCTTTTCCGATTTCGCGCCACGATGTTTCTTGATCTGCGCAAAGGGGTGGGATTTCGCCACAAGGATATTCGGAAAGGATTTGTCGTCGCGCAGCAGCACGTTATAGCGCGGCTTGAGCTGCTTGATGAGATTCTGTTCCAGCAACAGCGCCTCGGTCTCGGTGCGCGTGGTCAGGAACATCATCGAGCAGGTTTCGCGGATCATCCGCGCAATGCGCGCCGAATGGCCGTGGCCGCGCGCGTAATTCGACACCCGCGCCCGCAGATCACGCGCCTTGCCGACATACAGAACCGCCCCCTGCCCATCCAGCATCCGGTAAACGCCGGGGCTGGAATCCAGCGTGCGCAGGTAATCCTGGATCAGCGGCTGTCCGGTCTTGGTGGGCGGTGCGTCGGTCATGGGGTCACATGTGTGATTCTTGGGCCGGGCTGCAAGTTCGGGGCACAAAGATCAAGGCCGAACCTGTCCACGGAATCTGTGGATAACTCTGTGGGCGAGATTTCGGCAACGCGGAATTTACCTGCTATTGTTAAGGCTTCGCAACACTGCCTAAATTTTAGGCGCAAAATCAGCGGGTTGTTTTTCAATGATTTTTTTGATCCGCACCCCAAGGGACTGATAAACAAGCAGGATTCATGACGGTTTTGTTAACATAGTCGCCAGAGTGGACAAGTTGACGCAGCGACCTCATGCCCCGGTCATTCGACACCCAGCACATCGGGCGTGCGCCAGCCCAGATGCTGACCGCCATCAACGCAGATCAACTGTCCCGTCACGGAATCGGCACCCAGAAAATATCCCAGTGCGGCGGTCACATCCTGCGCGTCGGCGCCGCGTTCCAGAATGGTCGCCGTACGCTGTCGGTCGAAATGCGCCTGCGACTGACGCGAGCCGCGCAACGTGGGGCCGGGGCCGATGGCATTCACGCGGATGTCCGGGGCCAGAGCCTGCGCCGCCGTGCGGGTCAACGACCACAGCGCCGCCTTGGCCAGCGAATAGGTCATGAATTCGGGCGTGGGTTTCAGCACGCGCTGATCGACCATGTTGACGATCAGGCCGCTGGCGCGGGGTTCGCTGCCGGAACGGTCGGCGGGCGCGACCTGCGCCGCAAAATCCTGCATCAGCCAGAACGGCGCGCTCAGGTTCGACCGCATGTGCCGTTCCCAGCCTTCGGGCGTGGCGGTGCGGATCGTGTCATATTCGAAGATCGAGGCATTGTTGACCAGCACCGACAGCGGCCCAAGCGCCGCCGTGACGGCCGGGATCAGCCCGCGCACCGTAGCCTCGTCCAGCAGATCGGCCTGAAAAGCCTGCGCGGGCACGCCCATGGCGCGGGCCTCGGCCGCGACGGATTCGGCCTCGTCGGCGGACTGGTCATAGTGGATCGCCACCGCATGGCCACGCCCCGCCAGATACAGCGCCATCGCCCGACCCAACCGCCGCGCCGCACCCGTCACCAGAGCCGCACCCCGATTTTTCTGCGAAAACCCGTTACCCGCCGTCACAGCAGCACCCAGACATAGGCGGCATAGGCGGCGACCATCGCCGCCCCTGTCGCGCGCCCGATGGTGATGCCCCGGAACAGGAACGGCCACATAATCAGCGCCGCACCCAACATCACCCACAGATCCAGCCGCATCATCTGTTCGGGAATCGGCAGCGGCTTGATGATCGCGGTGATCCCGAGAATCGACAGTATGTTGAAGATATTGGATCCAACCACGTTGCCCAGCGCCAGATCGGATCGGCCGCGCAACGCCGCCATCACGCTGGCCGCCATCTCGGGCAGAGAGGTGCCGATGGCGACCAGAGTCAGACCGATCACCGCCTCGCTGACGCCCAGATCGCGGGCGATGTCGGTTGCCCCGGTAACCAGAAGATGCGCCCCGATGGGCAGCGCGACGAGACCCGCCGCCAGCCAGATCAGCACATTGCGCCACGGCGCGACGCCTGTGGGCAGATCGGCATCACCGGCGCCAGCGGTGGACAGTTGCCGCCACAGGGTCAGCCCCATCGCCGCCAGCAGCAGCACCCCCTGCCCCGGCCCAAGCGGCCCGATCAGCGCCAGCGCAATCAGCAAAACCGAGGCCGCCACCATCATCCACCAGCTTTCGCGCAGGTCGTGGGCGCGGGTGCCGATCGGCGCGATCAGCGCGGAAATCCCCAGAATGACCAAGACGTTGGCAATGTTCGACCCGACGACATTACCCATCGCCAGATCGGTCGCCCCCCGCAGCGCGGCGGACAGGGACACGATCATCTCCGGCGCGGAAGTGCCAAAGGCCACCACCGTCAGCCCCACCACCAGCGGCGCGATCCCCAGCCGCAGTGCCAGCGCGACGGCACCGCGCACCAGAAACTCACCACCGACGACAAGAATCACAAGCCCGGCGGCAATCAGCAACAGATCAACGAACAAGGCCCAGTTTCCTTAACAATTTCAGAACGAATGCCCGCGGCCCCGGCCCGGCGATCAGCGCCAGCGCAATAATGAACAACAAAAACAGGATCGTCGTGCGCACCATCCGTCAGCCGCCCAGACCAAAGCGCGCCCAGATCGCGCGTTCCTCGGCCGCGTCGATCACGGCATCCGCCGACAGGCCGATCCGGCGGAACCACGGCTGCCGCAGGCCATAGCGCAGGAACCGCACGTCATCGCCGTAAAGCGCGCGCAGCTTGGGTTCCAGATGCGCGATGCCATCGGCAAGGCCCAGTTCAACCGCGCGCTGTCCGGCCCAGAATTCGCCGGTGAACAGGTCGGTCCCGGCCATCAGGCGCGCGCCACGACGGGCGGTCACCTGCGCTTTGAACGCGGCATGGATCGGTTCGAGAATCGCGTGCAGCCGGGCCACGTCCTCGGGCTTTTGGGGGCGAAACGGGTCCAGCGTCGATTTGGACTGCCCGGCGGTATGGACGCGCCGTTCGATCCCCCATTTCGCGATCAGGTCCTGAAAGCCGAACCCGGCCGAGATGACGCCGATGGACCCCAGAACGGAACTGTCGTCCGCCCAGATATCATCCGCCGCCGTCGCCAGCCAATATCCGCCCGACGCCGCCACATCCTCGACAAAGGCATGAACCGGCAATTCGTGCTTTTCGGCCAGCCATCGCACCCGCGCCGCGATCAGCGACGATTGCACGGGCGAGCCGCCGGGCGAATTGATGACCAGCGCCACCGCCTTGGGCCGCCCTCTGGTAAAGGCGCGGGTCAGCACCGGCGCCAGCACCGCATCCGACAGGCCCGGCGCGCCACGCCCGGCCGAACCGATGACGCCCTGCATCCTGACAACGGCGACACGAGGCGGGCGAGGGGTAAGAAACGGGATACGCATGGCCCGACAGATAGGGACGCGTCCCCGGCGAGACAAGACGGATCAGACCGTGCGCAACGTCTCGCCCGGAATAAACGTGGGCGTCAACGATACCACGCGATCCGGCGGCGGCGCATCCTTGCCCGCCACGATGCGCGCCGCGCGACGGCCGATTTCCACCCGCCTGGCATCGGTGGTGGTCAGCCGCACCGGCAGCCCATGCAGCAGATCGACCCCGTTGAACCCCGCCAGCCCGATCCGGCCCGGAATGTCATAGCCCTGATTCAGACAGTGCAGCAGTCCGCCCGCGCCGATCATGTCGTTAGAATAATAGAGAAAATCCAGATCCGGCGCGCGCGACAGGATGCGTTGCGTCAATTCGCGCCCCTTCAGCAGGGACGAATTGCCCTGATAATATTCCCGCGCCTCAAGGGTCACGCCCGCCTCGGCCAGCCTTTCCTCGAACCCGGCCAGCCGTTTGCGGGCACGGTGATCCTCGGGCATGTGAGTGCCAACGAAACCGATGCGGCGATATCCTGCGGCCAGAATCTGCGCCGCCATCTCGCGCCCGGCGCGGACATGCGAAATGCCGACGATGGTGTCGATCGCCTCGCCGTCGGTATCCATGATCTCGACGATGGGAATGCCCGCGCTTTTCAGCATGGCGCGCGATGCCTTGCTGTGTTCCAGCCCCGCCAGGATCACCCCGGAGGGCCGCCAGGACAGCATGTCATACAGCACCATTTCCTCGCGCGCGGGGGAATAGTTGGTGACGCCGATCACGGGTTGCAGCCCGGTATCGTCCAGTTCCGCCGAAATCCCGCCCAGCACATCAGGAAACACCAGATTTGACAGCGAGGGGATGACGATGGCCACCAGATTAACCCGCTGACTGGCCAGCCCGCCGGCGATCTTGTTGGGCACATAGCCCAGTGTCTTGGCCGCCGTCAGCACCTTTTCCCGCGTCGCCGCCGACACGTCGCCGCGATTGCGCAGCACGCGACTGACCGTCATCTCACTGACCCCGGAGGCTTCCGAGACGTCACGAAGGGTCAGGGTGCGGCGAGAACGGGACATGAGCGGCCATGATGGAACTGTGGTTCGCTATTGTTAGCGAACAACATCCCTGCCGTCCAGCTTGCCATTCCTGTGGGGTCGCGCCAAAAAGAACCCCGATGGCCCCGTGGCTCAACTGGATAGAGCAGCCCCCTCCTAAGGGGCAGGTTACAGGTTCAAGTCCTGTCGGGGTCACCATTTGACGGGGACGACCTTCATCGCAGACCAGCCACGCCCCCCATGCCCCCCTATTCCTGACACACCTCCGGCACGGTCAGAAGGCCGTGACCATAGATGTCGTCCTGTCCCTCGGCCCCCAGATCGCGGGCGCTGACGCGCAGTTGCTCGCGCAGGTCGGCGGGCGTCAGGTCGGGGTTTTCCTGCAACAGCAGCGCGGCGGCGGCGGTGACGAAGGGGGCGGCGAAAGACGTGCCGGTCTGCGGGCGCGCGCCGCTGATCGAGGCGGCGGTCCAGACCTCGACTCCCGGTGCGGCAAGGTCGATATGTTCCCCGCGCGAGGCGCGGCGATAGGCCTGTTCGCGCCGGT
>JAUNUO010000265.1 GCA_030538135.1 Paracoccus sp. (in: a-proteobacteria) | reverse complement strand
GAAAGGCGATCACCGTCGCCACGATCGACCCGACCGAGGGGATGAAGTTGAACACAAAGGTCAGAATTGCGATCGGCACCGCAAGGTCCAGCCCGGCCAGTTTGAACACGCCCCAGACGCACAACCCGGTCACGGCGCTGACGACGGTTTTCACCACCAGATAGCGGTTCACCTTGTGCATGATGGTCGAGATGATCTTGCCGACCTGATGGGCCTGCCGGGCATCCCCGGCCAGTCGTTCGATCTTGAGCGGAAAGAACATCCGTTCCGCAAACATGAAACCGACGAACAGCATAATCAGAATGCTGCCCGACAAAAGGTCGCCCGCCTGTCCGGCCAACGACCGTATCCATCCGGCGATATTGACGTTGCGCAGCGCCGCGCTCAGCGATTCCTGCATGTTCGGTCCCAGCCATTCGGTCAGGTCGGGCAGGGCGGCCTGCGCGCGTTCGGTATAGGATACGGTGGTCTGCACCACGGCGTTCACCTGCGCCACGATGCTGATCGAAATCCAGAACAGTCCTGCGGCAATCGCCACCAAGGCCAGAATGGTCGCCAGCCAGCGCGCGACACCCTGCCGGGCGATGGCGTTGATCGCGTCGGACGTCAGTGAAAACAGGATGATCGCAATGGCCAGTGAAATCAGCATGAACCGCGCCTGCACCATCAGAAACAGCAGCAGGGCAAAAGCGATGATTCCAAGAAACCCGGTTTGCAGCCGTTGCCGCAGAATAGATTCGCGCGATTCTTTCAAGTTTCCCCCGTTGGCGCAGAAATGGGCCGGGTTGATCCCGGCCCGTCTCGGTCAGCTTTCGACTTCGTCCGTTGCTTCATCCTCGCCCTGTTCGGCGATGCGTGCAACTGAAACGACGACCTCGCCCGGTGCGGTGTTGAACACCCGCACCCCGCCTGCGCTGCGCGAACGGAAGCTGATGCCATCGACCGGCACACGGATCGACTGGCCGGTCGACGTGGCCAGCATGATCTGATCGCCGACCTCGACCGGGAAGCTGGCGACAAGGTCGCCGCCGCGCATTGCCTTGTCCATCGCCATCACACCCTGACCGCCGCGCCCGCGCACCGGATAGTCATGCGCCGAGGACAGCTTGCCCGAGCCGCGGGCGGTGATGGTCAGGATCAGATCCTCGGCCGCCGACATCTCGGCATAGCGTTCCTGGCTCAGATCGCCCTCGGCCACGATTTCGTCCTCGTCCGGTTCGGCGCCATCGTCCAGCGCCCCCTCGACCGCGCGGCGCATACGGATATAGGTCGCGCGTTCCTCGGGCGTGGCCTCGAAATGGCGGATCACGGCCATGCTGACGACGGTATCGCCGGCGGCCAGACGGATGCCGCGCACCCCGGTCGAATCGCGGCCCTTGAACACCCGCACATCGGTGGACGGGAACCGGATCGCCCGGCCCATTGCGGTGACCAGCATCACGTCATCATCCGCCGTGGCCATGCGCACGCCGATCAGGCTGGTGCCTTCGGGCAGTTTCATCGCGATCTTGCCGTTGGACTTGACCTGCGCGAAATCTGACAAAGCGTTGCGGCGCACATCGCCGTCCGAGGTGGCAAAGACCACCTGATAATTGTCCCATTCGGCCTCTGGCGCGTCCACCGGCATCAGCGCGGCGATGGAGACACCGGGCAGGATCGGCAGGATATTGACGATGGCCTTGCCCTTGGCGGTGCGCCCGCCGACCGGAAGGCGCCATGTTTTCAGCCGGTAGGCCATGCCATCGGTGGTAAAGAACAGCAGTTCGGTGTGGGTATTGGCGACGAACAGGGTCGTCACCACGTCGTCCTCTTTCGTCGCCATGCCCGACAGGCCCTTGCCGCCGCGGCGTTGTGCGCGGAACTCGGCCAGCGCCGTGCGCTTGATATAGCCGCCCGACGTGATGGTGACGACCATGTCCTCGCGTTCGATCAGGTCTTCGTCGTCCATATCGCCGGACCATTCGGTGATCTCGGTGCGGCGGGGGACGGCGAACAGGTCTTTCACCTCGCGTAGCTCGCCCGCAATGATCGCCATGATCCGGTCGCGGCTGGCAAGGATCGCCAGATAGTCTCGGATCGCATCGGCCAGCGACTTCAATTCGTCCGTGACCTCTTGCACGCCAAGCTGGGTCAGGCGTTGCAGGCGCAGGTCCAGAATGGCGCGGGCCTGCGTTTCGGACAGGTTATAGGTGCCGTCATCATTGACCGGGTGCAGCGGATCGTCGATCAGGCGCAGATATTCGACGATCTCATGCGCTGGCCAGCGGCGTTCCATCAGCCGCTCGCGCGCCTCGGCGGCATCGGCAGAGGCGCGGATGGTGGCCACGACCTCATCGACGTTCGACACGGCGACGGCCAGACCG
>JAUNUO010000045.1:3059-20536 GCA_030538135.1 Paracoccus sp. (in: a-proteobacteria) | reverse complement strand
CAAGCGACAGGATGCCCAGCATGTTCAGCCGGTTGGCCGCACTGACCAGAGGGCGGCGCCATTCGCTGTGATCGTCCAGCACGGCCTCAGGCGCCTCGGCCTCAAGCCGAAGGCGCAGACCCGCTGCGTCAAAGCCGGGCGTCACCGGCACGTCGATCAGCCGCGGCACCGGCAGCGCATCGACCGGCATATCGGGGCCGAACCACGGCGTCAGCAGGGCGGCAACCTCATCATCTGGCAGAATGCGCGGCTCGCCAAGACCGGGGGTCTGGCGCAGCACCTCAAGTGCGGCGGCGGTGCGGGGCTCGACCTCGGCGGCCGAGGCCGAGATGCGGACCGTCACCGATTCCGCCAGTTCCGACGACCAGCGGTCGGCCAGCCGCCCGGTGGCCAGCGCAAGGGCCAGCGCGAACACCGCCAGAAACGCCATCGCCCCGGCGGAAAATACGGTCAGTTGTGCGGTGAACCCGGTCGGCGGCACGATGCGGGCCGAAACGCCGCCCTCTCCTCGCGTCATCGTCTGCCACAGGGCGCGCAGGTTGACGTTGCGCAGTTCGGGGCGGGACAGAAGGTTTTTCACAGATCCGCCCCCGCCTGCATGACGCGCCCGCCGGCAATGCGCAGCACGCGCGCCGCCACCTGTGCCTTGGCGGCGCGGATCAGGTTCAGATCATGGGTCGCCACCATCACGGCCTTGCCAGAATGGTTCAGCTCGATCAGCAATTGCAGTAGGCGCATCGACATATCCCAGTCAAGATTTCCCGTCGGCTCATCGGCCAGCACCAGATCGGGCGACAGGATCACCGCACGGGCCAGCGCCGCCCGTTGCCGTTCGCCCCCCGACAGTGACGGCGGAAAGGCACGCGCCTGCGGCCCAAGCTGCACCCAGCCCAGAAGATCCTTCATCGCCTGCATATCCACCGCCTGCCCCGAAACGGTCAGCGGCAGGGCGACATTTTCGGCCAAAGGCAGGTGGTCCAGAAACTGCGGGTCCTGATGCACCACGCCCACACGACGGCGCAGCGCTGCGATGCCGTCCCGCGACAGGCCGCGCATATCCTGCCCGAAGGCCGTCATCTTCCCCGAAGTCGGCAGCAGATCGGCATAGCACAGCCGCAGAAAGGTGGTTTTCCCCGAACCGGACGGCCCGGTCAGGAAATGGAACGATCCGGGCGCAAGGCTCAGCGTCATGCCCGACAGCAGCTCACCCTTTCCGGGATAGCCGAAACCGGCCTCTTGCATCTCGATCAAACCGCACCTCCTTCGGCCCGCTTGGAAGACAGGCCCGCGCTTGATAGAACAGCCCCACGATGAATGCGAGGGTCGGATGGGTGAAATACGGTTGATCTGCCCCGGTTGTGGTGCCGAATACCGGCTGGACGACGGGATGATTCCCGCACAGGGGCGCGAGGTCGAATGTTCGGCCTGCGCCAGGGTCTGGCATCAGCCGGGCGCGGATGCGGCAAGGCAGGCGCGGCCGGTTTCCCCTGTCGTTCCGGCCCCGCCGCCTGGACAGCGGCGCGATCCGATCGACTTTGTGCTGTCGCGCAACCATCCCGACCGTGATCGGACCATGCCGCCGGTCCGGCAAGACACGGCACCCCGGCTGAGCCGGCCCCTGCCCGCAGGCGTGCTGTCGATCCTGACCGAAGAAGCCGAGCGCGAGCGCGCAGCCCGTGCGGCGGACGGGCCGGTTGTGCCGGTCCCGCCGACGCCGGATTGGCCCGCGACGACGGTCACGGCGACGCCATCGTCCCTTTCGTCACAGCCGCACGAAACACCAGCAACCACCGCCCCTGCACCAGAAACAATTACCCCCCCCGCCGATAGCGGCGCGCAAACCATCACGCCGCCCGTTCCGGCATCGTCGCCGCAATCCGCGCCGGTCATGGATCGACAGCCCCCCGCCAAGGTCATCCGTCGGGATCGGCGCGGCTTGGTTCTGGGTCTGCTGATCGCGGCACTTGCACTGGCGCTCTATCTTGCCGCGCCGCTTGTTCCCCAGGATACGGCGGCAGGGCAAGTTCTGGGCCAGTGGCGCGGACTGGCAGATCAGGCGCGGCATTGGCTGGCGGACCTGTTCTGAGATCGCCTTGCAGCGGCGCGGCACACCGCAAGGCAGTGTGCCGTCCAGCGTCGCGCGACGTCAGTTTTCGCGGAACGCCCGGTTGAAATAATCCGCCAGCGGTTTCACCAGATAGCTGATCGGGCTGCGCTCGCCTGTCTGGATGAACACCTCGACCGGCATCCCCGGAATCAGGGCCAAACTCCCCAGTTTGGTCATTTCACCGGGCGGAATGGTGACTTCGGCGCGGTAATAGGGCATCCGCGTGACCTCATCCATCATCGCATCGGGTGACACGCGGATGATCTTGCCGTCGATTTCGGGCGTCGTGCGTGAACTGAAGGCCGAAAACACCAGCTTGACCTGCTGCCCCGGATGCACCTCGTCCACGTTGATGGGGGCGACGCGGGCACCAATGATCAGCGGGCGATCCTGCGGGACCAGATACATCAGCGGCTCGGCCGGGCGAATGACGGAACGCGGCGTGCGGACCTGCAATTCGTGGATCACCCCTGACACCGGCGCGCGGATTTCCAGCCGGGCGATCTGTTCGGTCAGACCCCGGCGGCGTTCGGCCAGTTCCAGTTCGCGGTAACCCTGATCGCGCAGTTCCGTTTCGGCGGTCTCGCGCCGGGCGGCGGTGATGCGCAAGCTTTCGATGCCGATTTCGGTGCGTCGCGTCTCCGCCTGCGCGCGGTTCGCGTCGATTTCGCCGATCTGCCCGTCCAGCCGTGCAGCCTCGCGTTCAAGAGCCAGAACACGCGGCGCCTGTGCCAGACCCTTTTGCAGCAAGGACCGCTGATCGACCAGTTCCTGTTCCAGCAATTCCCGCTGCCGGGTCAGGGCGGCCTCTTGCGCATCCAAACCGTCGATCTGCGCAGCTACCTGTTCGGATTGCTTGGTCAACTGGTCCAGCGATTGGGTGATGGTGTCAGTGCGGGCGTGGAACAGGCTTTGCTGCCCTTCTTTCAGGGCCTGCACCTCGGGGCTGGTATCGGCAGCAGTTATCAGATCGGCCGGAAAGCTGATCTCGGTCGCATCCGCACGCTCGGCCTCCAACCGGCCGCGGCGGGCCAGCAGTTCGAAATACTGCCCCTCGACGATGGCCAGTTCGGTTTCCAGAAGCGCGCCGTCCAGTCGGATCAGCGGATCGCCGGCCGCGACGGTTTCGCCGTCGGTCACAAGAATTTCATCGACGATGCCGCCGTCCAGATGCTGCACCACCTGCCGGCTGCTTTGCACCTCGACCTGACCCGAGGCGACGACGGCCCCTGAAATGCGCGACAGCGCGGCCCATCCGCCAAAACCCGCGAACAGAACCAGAATGGAGATGATGCCCAGCATCAGCGGCCCGCGGATCGGCCAGCGTTTCGCCACCGCCTCGCGCGAATCGGGCTTGGGCGCGGCGCCGGCCGGGATCGCCGGCGGGCCGGGGGGGGCGGCAGGCCGCTGTGCCGGGGCGGATGCGCGCGGCACCGTGACGGTCGGACCATCGTCGGGCTGCGGCGCAGCGGCCTCGGCACTGGCAGGCTGCGCCGCGCTGGTATCGGAGGGCGGCGTATCGGATTTTGCCGCCCCGCCCGCGTCGCGCAATGGTGCCAGTCGGGACAGGTAATCCGCCGCAGGGCGTTTGCTTTCCGGATCGCTCATGTCACGCCTCCGCTTTGGCCGCCTTCCTGCGCCTGCCGGATCTGGTCGGCATTCTTGACCATAGACCGAAGCACCTCGTCTCGCGGGCCAAAGGCGCGCCGGGTGCCATGATCCAGAACCAGCAACAGTTCACATTCCGAAATCGCCGCCGGACGATGGGCCATGATGATGACCGCGCCGCCCCGCGCCTTGATCGAGCGGATCGCCTGATTCAGCGCCTCGGACCCCTGGTTGTCGAGGTTCGAGTTCGGCTCATCCAGAACGAACAGCATCGGGTCGGGATACAGGGCGCGGGCCAGCCCGACCCGCTGAATCTGCCCGCCCGACAGCCGCCCGCCAGCCTGCGTCACTTGGGTGTCATAGCCGCTCGGCAGGTCCAGAATCATCTGATGCGCAGCGGCGGCCTGTGCCGCGGCGACCACGCGCTGACCATCCGGCTGCGGCGCAAGGCGGGCGATGTTTTCGGCGATCGTGCCATCGAACAGTGTCACCTGCTGCGGCAGATAGCCGATCAGATTGCCCAGAACGTCCGGGTCGTATTGATCCAGCGTCGCCCCACCCAGACGGATCGAGCCGCCGGCGATCGGCCAGGCCCCGATCAGCGCCCGCGCCAGCGTCGTCTTGCCCGCGCCCGAAGGCCCGATCACGCCGATTGCCTGCCCCGGCCCGACCGAAAAGCTGACACCGCGCAGGGTCGGCTGGTTCTGGCCCGGCGGCACGACCGTCAGGTTGCGCACGTCGATCTGCGCCGGCGGGCGCGGCAGCGGTGTGCGCTGTGGTTCGGGAGGGCGGCGGCTGAGCAGCTTTTCCAGCCGCCCCCAGCCATCCTGCGCGCGCTGAACCAAAGCCCAGCCGCCGACGACCTGTTCGATCGGGGCCAGGGCGCGGCCCATCAGGATCGAACTGGCGATCATCGCGCCCGGCGTCAGTTCCTGCCGCAGCACCAGCCAGGCCCCGGCGGCCAGCATCGCGCTTTGCAGAAACAGGCGGAAAGTGCGGGAAAAGACGGTAAATGCGGTGGCGCGGTCGGTGCCGCGCAGGGAATGGGCCGTCGCCTCGTCCCGCGCGGTGCGCCAGCGCTGAAACGCCGCGCCGCGCATTCCAAGCGAACCGATCAGTTCGCCTTCGTCCCGATAGAGGTCGGACATGCGTTCCGCCGCCTGCGCCGAAGCCGCCCCCCGTTGAAGCGGTTCCCGGTTCATCCATTGGTTCAGAAAGGTCGCGACGACCAGAATGACGCAGCCGATCATCGCCACCACGCCCATAAGGGGATGGAAAATGAATACGGCGCCCATGAAGATCGGCGCCCAGGGCAGGTCAAACAGCGCCATCAACACCGGCGAGGCGATCAGTTGATGCACCGATTGCAGGTCGCGTGGGCCGCCTTTGGCCACCGCCTCGCTGCCCGTGGCGATACCGTCCTGCAACGAGGCGGCAAAAACCCGCGATTCCATCCGCGCCTGAAAACGGGTCGCCAGCCGGTTCATCACCCGGCTGCGCGCGACATCAAGCAAGCCCATGAGAATGAAAAGAAAGACAACCAAGGCGAACAGCGCCGTCAGCGTTTCCACCGACCGCGACCCCAGCACGCGGTCATAGACCTGCATCATGAACAGCGGGCCGGTCAGCATCAGCAGGTTCACCGCGACCGAGAAAATGGCCACGAAAAACAGCAGTGACCAGCCCTCGGACCGCGCCTGCCTGAGTTCTTTGCCGCCGTCATAACTGCCCGGTGCGCGCGCCATGCCTGTCTGCCCTGCCTTGTTCCACGGGTGGAATCGTCATCCCGCCACGAGATAGCCGATAGCGACGACGGGCAACAGTGACCAGGCGTCGATTCGGCAGTCAAAACGCAGATTTAAGCCAAAAAGGTTAAGAGTTTCACACGCTTCGCGCGATGTCGCACCCGCGTGGCACAACGGGACGCAGTACGCCCGACAGCAAAACGCCGCGGCAACATGGCCGCGGCGTCATTTGTCATCGGGAAAATCTTAATGGGTCAGTCGGCTGATTTCTTCCTTGAGTCGCAATTTTTCACGCTTCATCTGGGCAACGTTGAAATCGTCAGAGCCGGGTCGTTTTTGTTCCTTTTCAACCGCTTCGGAAAGAGCCTGATGTTTTTTGCGCAGTTCCTCGACATGAGAAGCAACCGACATTCCATCCTCCTTGGCTGTTTTTCGGTAAACATAGTCGAACATAAAAGTTTGATTCTGTCACCAGACATTTACACTACCACAGGTTGATCTCAGCGGAATCACGCAGCACGGCGGCGGCCAGATCGGTCAAATCTTCGCCATCGGCCAGATGCGCGGCGGCGGCGTGCAGAATCAGCGGTGCGCGCAGACGCAGAGGGCCGCGCGCGCCCTTGCGCATCCCGACGATGACCCGCCCCGCATCACGATCCACGCGAGGCGCAAGGGGCAGGATCACCAGATCGCCGGCGCGGTCGCCGGTGGCGGCCAGAACCTGGGCCAGCCGGTCGGCGCGCAGAATCACCACCATCCGCCCGCCGGGACGCAACCGCCGCAATCCGGCCTGAACCCACAGGGGCAGCGGCGTATCCTCGTGCCGGGCATCCGCACGGCCGGCATCCGGCGCGCGGGTTCCGGCGGCAAAATAGGGCGGGTTGGCGATGACCTGATCGAAGCCCGGCCCGCGCAGATCGGCGGGCATGGCGGCAAGATCGCCGGTGACGACCCGCATCGCGATCCGGTTCGCCTCGGCATTGCGGCGTGCCAGCGCGGCATAATCAGACTGCCGCTCGATCCCGGTCAGGTGAACGCCGGGCACGCGCGCGCCGATGCACAGGCTGGCCACACCCGCCCCGCAACCCAGTTCCAGCACTCTGTCACCCGCCCGCGCCGGACAGGCCGCGGCCAGCATCACCGCATCCGCCCCCGCGCGATAGCCCTGCGCGGGCTGAACGATCCGCAGCCGCCCGCCCAGAAAGCCGTCCTCGCGCAGCGTCGTCACGCGATCAGCCCGGCGTCGCGCAAGATTGCGCGCGCCATGAAGGCATCGCGGTCGGCCACCATCAGCCGCCTTGGCAGGATGCCGATGGATCCATCCAGAACGCTCATGTGCCGGTCCAGCTCGAAGCAGGGGATTTCCTCGGATTCCAGCAGGGCCTGCGCATGGGACAGCAGCACCGGATCGGTTGTGCGCAGCAGTTCGATCATGGCTGCGACGTTAGGCCGTGGTTGCGCTATTGTCGATGCCGTGGCAATGGGTTGCCCTAAAGGCAAAGAGGCATGGGTGTGAACGATACCGTCCTGAAACCGCTGGACCACCTGATCGCAACGCTGAGCGCCGAGATGGCGGCCGTCGATGCGCTGATCCGCGACCGCATGGCCAGCCAGCACGCCGCCCGCATCCCCGAGGTCACCGCCCATCTGGTAGGCGCCGGGGGCAAGAGGCTGCGCCCGCTGCTGACCCTGGCTGCGGCGAAAATGCTGGGTTATCAGGGGAATGCCCATGTCCTTCTGGCCACGGCGGTGGAGTTCATCCACACGGCGACCCTTTTGCACGACGATGTGGTGGACGAAAGCCGCCAGCGCCGCGGGCGGCCTACGGCGAACCTGCTGTGGGACAACAAATCCAGCGTTCTGGTGGGAGATTACCTGTTCGGGCGGTCGTTTCAACTGATGGTCGAAACCGGCAGCATCCGCGTACTGGACATTCTGGCCAATGCCGCCGCGGTGATTTCCGAAGGCGAAGTGCTGCAACTGACCGCCGCGCAGGATCTGCGCACGGATGAATCCGTCTATCTGCAAATCGTGCGCGGCAAGACCGCCGCGCTGTTTTCCGCCGCGACCGAGGCCGGGGCGGTGGTGGCGGGCGCGCCCGACGATCAGGTGACGGCGCTGCGCGACTATGGCGACGCCCTGGGCATCGCCTTCCAGATCGCCGACGATCTGCTGGATTACGGCGGCGCGACCGAGACCATCGGCAAGAACGTGGGCGACGATTTCCGCGAACGCAAGCTGACCCTGCCGGTCATCAAGGCCGTGGCCCGCGCCAGCGACGAGGAGCGCGCCTTCTGGCAGCGCACCATTGAAAAGGGCGATCAGCGCGACAGCGATCTGGAACAGGCGCTGCGGATCATGGCGGCGCATGGCGCACTGGAATCGGCGCGCAAGGATGCGCTGGCGTGGGCCGCGCGGGCGCGCGCCGCACTGGCCCCGCTGCCCGCAAGCGGCATTCGCGACATGCTGGGCGATCTGGCCGATTACGTCGTGGCCCGCGTGGCCTGATCCTTGCCACGATGGCGAAAGGCCCCAGCGGGGCCTTTGCCGTTTCAGATTGCGGTCGGGTTCAGGAATTATAGGCGTTCTCGCCGTGGGTGGTCAGGTCAAGGCCCTGACGTTCGTCGTTTTGGGACACGCGCAGGCCGGTCACGGCCTTGACGATCTGAATGGCGACAACCGACACAACAGCCGACCAGACCATCGCGATGACCACGCCAAGGATCTGAACATACAACTGTTCACCCATCGACACCTCCACGCCCTGACCGCCAAGGGCCGGCAAGACAAAGACCCCGGTCAGCACGGCGCCGATGATCCCACCGACACCATGGATGCCGAACACGTCAAAGCTGTCGTCGATGCCGATCCGGGATTTCATCGTGTTGACGAACCACATGCACAACAGGCCGGCGATAAGACCGATGGCAATCGCCCCAATCGGCCCGACGAACCCGGCCGCAGGCGTGATGCCGACCAGCCCGGCAATCGCACCCGACACCCCGCCCAGCAGCGATGGATGACCGCGCAGCGCCCATTCGCCAAAGGACCAGGCCAGCGCAGCGGCGGCAGTGGCGACCACGGTGTTCACGATGGCCAGCGCAGCGATACCATTCGCCGCCAGCGCCGATCCGGCGTTGAACCCGAACCAGCCCATCCACAGCAGTGCGCCCCCGAGGAAGGTAAAGGTCAGGTTATGCGGCGCCATCAGCTCGCGGCCGTAGCCGATCCTCGGACCGGCGACATGGGCCGCCACCATCCCCGCCACACCGGCGTTGATGTGGATCACCGTGCCCCCTGCGAAATCCAGCGCGCCATGTTCGAACAGATAGCCTCCCGGTTGCCAGACCATGTGGCAGATCGGCAGATAGGAAAACACGAACCAGATCAGGCAGAACAGCAGAACGGCGCTGAACTTCATCCGCTCGGCCGTGGCGCCGACGATCAGCGCCGTGGCAATGCAGGCAAAGGCAAGCTGGAACACGACAAAGTTGTATTCGTAGATGTCGCCCGACAGTGTGTCCACGGTGATCCCGGCAAGAAAAATCTTGGACAGATCGCCGATAAAGGCACTGATGCCGCCGCCCTCGCCGCCGGTAAAGGCCAGCGAATATCCGAAGATCACCCACAGGATCGCGATCATGCAGAACACGGCCAAGACCTGCATCAGCACCGACAGCATGTTCTTGCCGCGTGCCAGCCCGCCATAGAACAGCGCCAGCCCCGGCACGCTCATCAGCATGACCAGAATCGCCGAAACCATGACCCAGGTCACGTTGCCGGTATCAGCGACCGGGATGGCTTCGGTCATGGACGTCACCTCTTGCGCCAGCGCGGGCAGGGTCATCAGCGCCGTGATCGGCATGGATGTCAGCAGGGCTTTGTTCATCGTCTCACCTGTCTTGAAGCGGGCAGCCGGAAAGGCCGCGTCATGGCCCTGTGATCGTCAGCCGGGGCAGTTCCGCACAAGAGCGCGCCGCGGCGCGGCACCGCGGAAACCGCGGCTGCGCAGAAAACGGGCAGCCATCGGCAGCCCTGCACAAAGCCGCCGCAGATCACGGATTGGTCAGCCGAGTTTTCTTGCCGTGATTCTTGCGCTATGCTGCACCGTCAACAGGCCGGAAAACCGGCGGGCAGCAGATACAGGCACAGCCGATGAAACGACCCACCGGGACACCCAGACGGGCTGGCAAAAGCCCCGTCGCCGACAAGCGCAGCTTTGCCGAACCCGCAAAGCCCAAACGCCACACCCCGCGCAAGACGGCCCGGCGCGGCAATGTGGTAACGCGAAGCGTGGCGGGGCTGATTACGCTGGTCTGGCGCATCGTCTGGGGCAGCGCATGGCGGATGGCCCTGGTGGTGGCGCTGATCCTGTTTGGCGCAACCGCCTTTTATTACAATGGCCTGCCCGAAGCGTCGGCCCTGTTCGACGGCCGCGCACGCGGGTCAGTGACGATGCTGGACCGCGATGGCCGGGTCTTTGCCTGGCGCGGCGAAACCTTTGGCACGGTATCGTCCGACAAGATCGCCCCGGTGCTGAAAAACGCGGTCATCGCCACCGAGGACCGGCGGTTCTATCAGCATCTGGGCATTGATCCGCGCGGCATCGCCGGCGCCATGCGCAACAACATGCAGGCCGGGCGCGGCGCGTTCGAGGGTGCGGGCGGGTCCACCATTACCGTGCAGGTGGCGAAACTGCTGTGTCTTGGCCAGACCTTCGATCCGACCCGCTGGAAGGACGAGGCCGAATTCGAACAGGACTGCCGCGTCAGCAGCCTGTGGCGCAAGATCAAGGAAGTGCCCTTCGCCTTCGCGCTGGAGGCAAAGTATTCCAAGGATGAAATTCTCAACATCTATATGAACCGGTCCTATCTGGGCGCCGGTGCGCGCGGATTCGAGGCCGCCTCGCAACGGTATTTCAACAAACCCGCCAGCGATGTAACGGCCCCCGAGGCAGCGATGCTGGCCGGGGCGTTACGTGCACCCAGCCGTTACGCCCCGACCGCGAACCTACAACGCGCTCAGGACCGGGCCAATGTGATCCTGGGCCTGATGAACGAAGAAGGTTACCTGAACGATGCCGAACTGGCGCAGGCACGGGCCAACCCGGCCACGCTGTCGCGGGCGGCGGCGGCGCGGGCGGGCGGTTACTTCGCCGATTGGGTGATGGATTCCGGCCCCGGCTTCCTGACCAGCGAAACGACCGAGGACGTGACCATCCGCACCACCTTCGATCAGGGAATTCAGCGCGCCGCCGAACGCGCCCTGGCCCGTGTGTTCAACGAAAAGGTCAAGGACGGGTCCAAGGCGCAGGCCGCCGTCGTGGTGATGAGCGCGGATGGCGCCGTCCGCGCGATGATCGGCGGGCGCGACACGACCACGGCCGGCACCTTCAACCGCGCCACTCAGGCCAAGCGGCAGACCGGATCGTCGTTCAAGCCCTTTGTCTTTGCCGCCGCGCTGAACGCGGGCTATTCCCCCGACAGCCGGGTTCTGGACGCGCCCCTGACGATCAACATCCGCGGTTCCGGCCCCTGGACGCCGCAGAACTATTCCCGCCGCCACCGCGGCGAGGTCAGCCTGACGACCGCCCTGTCCAGTTCGCTCAACACCGCCACCATCCGCCTGCAAGAGGCCGTAGGCCGAGCCGAGGTGCGCCGCGTGGCGCAGGGCTTTGGCGTCGCCAGCGATCTGACCACCAGCCCGTCGCTGGGTCTGGGCGTTTCCGAATCGACGCTGCTGGAAATGACCGGCGCCTATGCCGGTATCCGTAATGGCGGCACCGCCGTGCATCCCTATGGGCTGATCGAACTGCGCATCAAGGGCGATGGCGCGCCATTGATGGGTCAAGCGGGTGGTCTGGGCCAGCAGGTCATATCAAACCGCGCGGCGGGACAGTTGATCGCGATGATGGAACAGGTGATCCAGAACGGCACCGGGACGCGGGCAAAGCTGCCCGGAAACCGTCCTGCGGCAGGCAAGACCGGCACCACCTCGTCCTATCGGGACGCCTGGTTCATCGGCTTTACCCAACAATATGTGACCGGCGTCTGGATGGGCTATGACGACAACACGCCGCTGAACGATGTCACCGGCGGCGGCCTGCCGGCCGAGATCTGGCAGGCGGTGATGGCTGAAATCCACGACGGCCTGCCCGTTGAACCCCTGCTGGCCGTGTCGCCGGATGGCGGCGGGCTGATTATCGTGCAGGGCGAGGGGATGCCGACCGTTGTCACCTCGGGCAGCGCGAACGACCCGCTGGCCGCTGCGCTGGCACAGGCGATCGCCCCCGAGGCCAGCACCGCCACGATGACCGAGGCCCCGGCCCCGGTCGGGGCCGCCCCCCGGACACCGGGCAGCAGCGCAACCGCCGGCAGCACCCCCGAGGTGCCGGTCGACGACGCGCTTGCCGATGCGCTGCGCGGCATATTGAACTGACCGGGCCACAGGGACGGGCCGACCGCCGCAAGGCGTGGGCGCAATCCCCGTTATCCCGGCAACGAAAAAGACCCGCCTCGCGGCGGGCCTTTCTGTCTGAATCGGACAGCGGCGATCAGCCGAAGAACTGTCCACCATTGGCCGAGATGGTCGAGCCGGTGATGAAGCCCGCCTCGTCCGAGGCAAGGAACACCACGGCGCGGGCGATTTCTTCGGGTTCGCCCAGACGGCCCACCGGGATCTGCGGGATGATCCGTTCGTTCAGCACCTTTTCGTCGATGGCGCGGACCATTTCGGTGCCGATATAGCCGGGCGCGATGGCGTTCACCGTGATGCCCGCCCGTGCGCCTTCCTGCGCCAGCGCGCGGGTAAAGCCGATGTCACCGGCCTTGGCGGCGGAATAGTTGGCCTGCCCCGCCTGCCCCTTTTGCCCGTTTACCGACGAGATGTTGACGATGCGGCCGAATTTGCGGTCGCGCATTCCGTTCCAGACCGGGTGGGTCATGTTGAACAGCCCGGTCAGGTTGGTGTCGATCACCTCTTTCCACTGCTGGGCGGTCATCTTGTGGAACATGGAATCGCGCGTGATCCCGGCGTTGTTGACCAGAACGGCGATGGGGCCAAGCTCTTCCTCGACCTTCTTGATGCCTTCGGCGCAGGCATCGTAATCGGCAACCGACCATTTATAGGTCTTGATCCCGGTTTCCTCGGTAAAGGCCGCTGCCGCGTCATCATTTCCCGCATAGTTGGCTGCGACGGTATAGCCTGCATCCTTCAGCGCCTTGGAAATGGCGGCGCCGATCCCGCGAGAACCGCCGGTGACGAGTGCAACTTTCGACATGATATCCCCCCTTTAGGTCATGGTATTGAAATCTTGCTACCGAAACGGTCCTTGGTGCGCAATATGATTTCGCGCACCCAGGCCGACCGTGCCATATCTGTTCCCTGCGCCTTCTCGCTGAAGAACGGCCGCAAGGGGTGATCCGGCCCGGATTTGAGGGAAGGTCGCGGGTTGTCCAGCGGGCGTCAAGTCTTGACACCCGCCAGACGGGTATTTTTCGCCCCGCCGGTCATATGACCGTACCCTGTTACCGCTGCGCCATGGTCGGCGGCGGTTTCCACGGTGGGGCGATGGTCGGCGCGCCGAAATAATAACCCTGCATGCAATCAATCCCCATCTCGATCAGGAAAGCCGCGTCATCGGCGGTTTCCACGGATTCCGCGATGGTGAACATGTCGAAGTGATGGGCGATGGATTGCAGGGCGCGGGTCAGCACCTGATTATCGGGGTGGCTGGCGATATTACGGATGAATTGCCCGTCGATCTTTATCATGTCGAAGCAGAAATCGCGCAGATAACGGAACGAGGTATAGCCCGCCCCGAAATCGTCCAGCGCAAGGCTGACGCCATATCCATGCACCTCGCGCATGAACTGATGCACCGTATCGGGCATTTCTATCGCGCTGCTTTCGGTGATTTCCAGAATCAGCCGTTCGGCCACCTGCGGATCAGCGATCAGCCCGTCGCGCAGCGTCGTGATCCAGTCGGGATAGCCGATCGAGCGCGCGGACATGTTGATCGAAAGCCGCAGCGACGGATCTTCGCGCAGGGAATTCAATCCCAGCGACAGCGACATGCAGTCGATCAGCCTTCCCAGTTCGGTGGTTTCCGCCACCGGCATGAAATCGCGCAGCGGCACGATGCGCCCATATTCGTCGATGATACGGATCAGCCCCTCGTAAAAGGCGGGGCGGTCAGTGCGCCCGGCCTGCACCACAGGCTGAAAGGCGAGGACACCGTTCCCGCGTTCAACGGCAAGCCGGACCGCAGGCAGCGTGATCCGGCTTTGCTGGTCAATGGCGTAATCGAGCGGCGATGCGCTTTGCTGAGTTCCGGCGGACACGATTTCACCTCTTGCACGGTTTCCTTTGCACTCTCGCCATGATTGCCTAATTTGCCGTAAAAGTTGACTGCATTCTGGATTCCCGGTTAATGGAACATATCGAACGCTGCGGCTGGTGCGGCTCTGATCCGCTGTATCTGGCCTATCACGACACGGAATGGGGCGTGCCCGAACACGACCCGCGCGCGCTGTGGGAAAAGCTGATTCTTGACGGTTTTCAGGCCGGGCTGAGCTGGATCACCATCCTGCGCAAACGCGATTTCTTCCGCGAGGAATTCGAGGGGTTCGACCCCCAACGCATCGCCCTTTGGGACGAGGCAAGGGTCAAGCGCGCGTTGCAAAATCCGGGCATCATCCGGCATCGCGGCAAGATCGAGGCCACCGTCCGCGGCGCCCGCGCCTTTCTGGACATCGAATCGACCGAAGGGTTCACCCCCTTCATCTGGGGCTTTACCGATGGGCAGGTAATCCGCAACCGATGGACCACCCTGGCCGAGGTGCCGGCACAGACCGCGCAATCTCAGGCCATGTCCAAGGGGCTGAAAAAGCGTGGCTTCGGATTTTGCGGGCCGGTGATCTGCTATGCGTTCATGCAGGCGGTGGGGATGGTGAATGATCATGTCACCACCTGCCACCGCCACGGGCCCGTCAGTCGGCTTTCAGCGCCCTGACCAGATCCAGCGCCGCGTCCGACGCCCAGTCGGCCTCGCCGTTCAGGCGCGCGACCTCGCGCCCCTGCCTGTCGATCAGCACCGTCACCGGCAGGCCGACAACCCCCATGGACCGCGCCAGTTCCATGCGCGGATCGGTCAGCAGCGGCAGGTTTTCGATGCCGTTTTCGGTAAAGAACTTGCGCATCGCCTCGGGCGGATTGCGGCCGGCGGCGACCGTCAAAACCTGAAAGCCCTCACCCCCTTCGGCCTGCTGCAAGGCATCCAGCGAGGGCATTTCCTCGCGGCAGGGGGCACACCATGTGGCCCAGAAATTCACCAGAACCGCCTGCCCCTGCCAGTCGGACAGACGATGTTCGCCCCCGTCCAGATCGCCAAAGGCGGCATCGGCGATCTCGCCCGGAAAGGTATCGGCCAGCCGCACCAGCCCCGCGGCCTGCGCGGCGGGCACATCGACGGGGTTGACGTCCTCGGCGGCGGCGGGCAGCGCGATTGCACCAATGGAAAGGGCCAGATAAAGGGGTCGCAGCATGAAATCCTCCGCAGGAAAACACCGATGACCGACCAGCCCAAATCCGCCAACACCATGTGGGGCGGGCGTTTCGCCGCCGGGCCGGACGCGATCATGGAGGCGATCAACGCCTCGATCGGCTTCGACCGGCGGCTTTACGCCCAGGACATCCGGGGCAGCCGGGCCCATGCCGCCATGCTGGCCGCACAAGGCATCATCAGCACTAACGATGCCGAGGCGATCCGGGAAGGGCTGCTGACGGTATTGTCAGAAATCGAGGGCGGGAATTTCACCTTTCGCACCGATCTTGAGGACATTCACATGAATGTCGAGGCGCGGCTGAAAGAGATCATCGGCGAACCGGCCGGCCGTCTGCACACGGCGCGCAGCCGCAACGATCAGGTGGCGACCGATTTCCGGCTTTGGGTGCGCGATCAATGCGATGCGGCGGATGGCGGGCTGCGCGCGCTGATCGGCGCGCTGCTGATGCAGGCCGACGCCGGGGCCGATTGGGTGATGCCGGGCTTCACCCATCTGCAAACAGCCCAGCCGGTGACATGGGGTCATCACATGATGGCCTATGTGGAAATGTTCGGGCGTGATCTGGGCCGCTTTGCCGATGCGCGCCGGCGGATGAACGAATCACCACTTGGTGCGGCCGCGCTGGCCGGCACGGGCTTTGCCATCGACCGCGAGGCGACGGCACATGCGCTGGATTTCGACCGCCCGATGGCCAATTCGCTGGATGCCGTCAGCGACCGGGATTTCGCGCTGGAATTCCTGTCGGCGGCCGCGATCTGCGCCGTCCATCTGTCGCGGCTGGCCGAGGAACTGGTGATCTGGTCCAGCGCGCAGTTCCGTTTCGTCGCCATGTCGGACCGGTTTTCCACCGGGTCGTCGATCATGCCGCAAAAGAAAAACCCCGATGCGGCTGAACTGATCCGCGCCAAGATCGGCCGCATCCTTGGCGCGACGGTGGCCCTGTTCACGGTGATGAAGGGCCTGCCCTTGGCCTATTCCAAGGACATGCAGGAAGATAAAGAGCAGGTCTTTGATGCCGCCGACAGCCTGATGCTGGCCTTGGCCGCGATGGAGGGCATGATGCGCGATCTGTCCGCCCGCCCCGAGGTGTTGGAAGCCGCCGCATCCAGCGGCTTTTCCACCGCCACGGATCTGGCCGACTGGCTGGTGCGTGAGGCGGGCCTCCCCTTCCGCGAGGCGCATCATGTCACCGGCGCGCTGGTCGCGAAGGCCGAAAAGGCGGGCGTCGATCTGCCCGACCTGACGCTGGCCGAGATGCAATCGGTCAACCCGGCGATCACGCAGGAGATTTATGGCGTGCTGGGCGTGCATAACTCGGTCGCCTCGCGCATCAGCTATGGCGGCACGGCGCCCGTCCGGGTGCGCGAACAGATCGCGCGGTGGAAAAAGGCGCTGGCCGGCTGACGGCGCGCGACCGCATGCGTATTCGGCGCACGGCGCACAAGCCGGGCGTATTGCGGGCACGGGGCAGTTTGCCCATAGTCGTGCCAACCTGACGAGGTTCACATGAAACGCCTATTCCTGATCCTGACCACCGCCCTGATCCTGTCCGCCTGCGGCATTGATGGCGCGCCCGAACGGCCCGCGCCGGGCCTGCATGTGGATGGCGAGGCACGGATCGGTATTGCCACGGGGGCCTGATGGACCATTTCAACTACCAAAGCAGCCAGCTTTGCGCCGAGGACGTGCCCCTGACCCGCATCGCCGCCGAGGTCGGAACGCCGGTCTATGTCTATTCCGCCGCCACGCTGCGACGCCATTTCGGGCTGTTCCGGCAGGCGCTGGACTGGACGGATCATCTCATCTGCTTTGCCGTCAAATCGAACAGCAATCTGGCCGTGCTGAAACTGATGGCCGATATGGGCGCGGGCATGGATGTGGTCTCGGGCGGCGAATATGCGCGCGCGCGGGCTGCCGGCGTGCCGGGCGAAAGGATCGTGTTTTCTGGCGTCGGCAAGACCATGGCCGAGATGCGGCAGGCGCTGGAAGGCGGCATCCGGCAATTCAACGTCGAATCGGAACCCGAACTGCGCGCCCTGTCGCAACTGGCCGATTCCATGGGCACCCAAGCCCCCATCGCCATCCGCGTGAACCCCGATGTCGATGCGAAAACCCATGAAAAGATCGCCACGGGCAAATCGGAAAACAAGTTCGGCATCCCAATCGCCCGCGCGCGCGACGTCTATGCCGAGGCCGCGCTCCTGCCCGGCATCCGGGTCGTGGGTGTCGATATGCATATCGGCAGCCAACTGACCGATCTGGAACCCTATCGGCAGGCCTATACGAAAATGGCCGAACTGGTTCGGGCACTGCGCGCCGATGGCCATCAGATCACCCGGCTGGATATGGGCGGGGGCCTTGGCATCCCCTATCGGCGCGGCAACAACGCCCCGCCTCTGCCGATCGAATACGGGCAGGTGATCCGCGACACCGTGGGCGATCTGGGCTGCG
>JAUNUO010000045.1:0-2959 GCA_030538135.1 Paracoccus sp. (in: a-proteobacteria) | reverse complement strand
CTGCCGATCGAATACGGGCAGGTGATCCGCGACACCGTGGGCGATCTGGGCTGCGAGATCGAGATCGAGCCGGGGCGGAACATCACCGGCAATGCCGGTATCCTGCTGGCTTCGGTGATCTATGTGAAAGAGGGTGAGGGCCGCGATTTCCTGATCGTCGATGCCGCGATGAACGATCTGTTGCGCCCGGCCATGTATGGCGCGCATCACGACATCGTGCCGGTCATTCAGCCTTTGTCGGGCGCGGATGTGCGCCCCTTCGATGTGGTCGGCCCGGTCTGCGAGACCGGCGACACCTTCCAGAAGGGCGCCGACCTGCCGGATATGGGGCCGGGCGATCTGGTCGCCTTCCGGTCGGCCGGCGCCTATGGCGCGGTGATGGCATCGGAATACAACACGAGGCCGCTGGTGCCCGAGGTTCTGGTCGAAGGCGATCACTTCGCCGTCATCCGGGCACGACCGACGGTTGATGAAATCCTGTCGCGCGATACCATTCCGGAATGGTTATAGGGCGGTTCCGGTCTGCGCAGTCAGAACCGGGGGTTTTCAATCCCCGGACCTCCGAGGATATTTCCACACCAAAGATCGGTCGGGTGCTGACCCTGACCCGCTGGGGGATGATCTGGGAACGGGCGGCGCAGGCATTCTGGCCGCTGTTCGTGATTCTTTCGCTGATCGTGGCTTTCCTTGCGCTTGGGGTGGTTACGGCTGTGCCGGGGCCGGTTCTGCCTTGGTTGTTCGGTGCGGCAATGATAGCGGCGATCGCGGCGGCGGTGCGTGGCGGGTTGCGATACCGTCATGTCTCGGACGCCGAGGCGATGGCGCGTGTCGATGCCACCCTGCCGGGGCGGCCGCTGACGGCGCTGGCCGATCATGCCGCCCTGGGCGGCGAGGGTGCCCTGTGGCGGGCGCATCTGGCGCAGATGGCCGCACGGGCGGCGCAGGCTCGCGCAGTAAGCCCGGATGCCGGATTGCGTCACCGCGATCCGACGGCGCTGCGGCTTGCGGCACTGGTGGCCTTGGTCGTGGCGGCGCTGTTCGGTGGCGCCGGGCAGTTCGGTCAGGGGCTGACGGCGATTGCGGCGACCCTGCGCCTGCCCGACACGCGCCCCGGCGATACCGCCCCCGCCGCGCCGTCATGGGAAGGCTGGGCCGAACCGCCCGCCTATACCCGCCGCCCGACTATCTATCTGAATGCGTTGCCCGAGGGCGACCCGCTGACCCTGCCCAAAGGCAGCACGATCACCTTCCGCCTCTATGGCAGCGGTATTGCCGTAGAACAGGACATCGGCCCCACCAGCGGCGACGACCCGCTTGCCCCGGCCTTCCGAGCAGAAGAATCGGGCGCGATCAGCATCGGCGCCCGCCGCTTTGATGTGACGGTTCAGCCCGACGATGCGCCGCTGATCCGCGCGGGCGCGGCACCCGTCCGCCGCGCGGATGGCCGCATGGTGCAGGAATTCGAGGGCGAGGACGATTTCGGCATCACCGAAGGCGCGGCAGAGATCGCCCTTGACCTGGCGGCGGTGCCGCGCCGCTATGGGCTGACCGCCGATCCCGAACCCCGCGATCCGCTGTCACTGATCCTGCCGGTGCCGCGTGGCGACACCCGCCGCATCACTGGCACCCTGACCGAGGATCTGGCCCGGCATCCCTGGGCCAACCTGCCCGTCACCGTCACGCTGCGCGCGACCGACGGAATCGGCCAGACGGGCGACAGCACCCCGGCCGCGGTGATCCTGCCGGGGAGGAGATTCTTTGACCCCTTGGCCGCCGCCCTGATCGAGACCCGGCGCGATCTGCTGTGGTCGCGCGACAATGCTGGGCGCAGCGCGGAAATCCTGCGCGCGGTGACGTGGCAGCCCGACGGTTTTGTCGAAGATGTCCTGTATCGTGAACTGCGCGGCGCGGCGGGCCTGCTGGACAGCGGCCCCCTGTCGCCCGAGGCGCGCGACCGTCTGGCCGAGGCCCTGTGGGAAGCCGCCGTTCAGCTTGAGGATGGCGGGCTGGCCGATGCGCTGGACCGGATGCGCCGCGCGCAGGAACGTCTGTCCGAAGCCATCCGCCAAGGTGCCAGCCCCGACGAAATTCAGCGGCTGATGGATGAGTTGAAGGCCGCGACCGATGCTTATACGCAGATGCTGGCCGAACAGGGCGAGGACCCGGCGCAGCGGTTCGACCGCAGCCCGCAGCAGGGTCAGCAGATCACCGGCGACCAGATCCAGCAGATGATGGACGAAATTCAGCGGCTGATGAACGAAGGCCGCATGGCCGAGGCGCAGCAACTGCTGGAACAGTTCAACCGGATGATGGAAAATTTGCAGGTCCGCCAGTCGCAGGGCGGCGAAGGGCAGGACGGCCAGCCCGGCAGCCAGCCGATGAACCGGCTGGCCGACACGCTGCGACAACAGCAGGACCTGTCGGATCAGGCCTTCCGCGAAATGCAGCGGCAGTTCGGCGGTCAGGACGGGCAATCCGGCGGCGACATGGCCGACCGCCAGCGCGAACTGCGCGAGGAACTGGGTCAGCAACAGGGATTGATGCCGGGGCAAGGCTCGCCTCAGGGCGATGCCGCGCGCGATGCGCTGGATCAGGCGGGCCGCGCGATGGACGAGGCCGAACAGGCGCTGCGGCGTGGCGACATGTCCGGGGCAATGGAACGGCAGGCCGACGCGATCCAGTCCATGCGCGAGGGGATGCGCGCCCTTGGCAATCTGATGCGCCCCGAGGGGCAACAAGCCCAGAACGGCCAGCAGGGCGAGGGGGCCGAAGGCCAGCAACCCGACGGCCCAGCCGGCACCCGACCCGGTGAACAGCGCGGCGCGATGCCCTATGACGGACGCCAGCAGACCGACCCATTGGGCCGCAACCTGTCCAGCGGCGGGCGCAATATCGCCACCGGCGATCCCTTGGCGCAGGGCATCGACCCGGCCCGCCGCGCCCGCGACCTGCTGGACGA
>JAUNUO010000044.1:17755-21067 GCA_030538135.1 Paracoccus sp. (in: a-proteobacteria) | reverse complement strand
ATGGCGGCGGCTATCCCGGACCGGTCGATGATGCCGAATTGCTGGCGCAAGTGGCGATGCAGGAACCCGAGGTCCGGTCGGAGACGGTGATCTGGGTCGAAAGCTATCTCTTGCTGGCCTATTCCGGCCTCAGCGACGAGGAACTGGCCGAATATGCCGCCTTTGCCGCGACCGAGGAGGGGCGCGCGCTGGCCGCGGTGCTGTTTTCGGGCTTTGACACGCTGTTCACGCAGACCGCGCATGAAATGGGGCTGGCTGCGGCTGGACAATTGGCGGGGCAATCGCTGTGACGGGAACGGTTCTGCTGACGGGACCGCTGGCCCATCCGGTGATGATGGCGGCGCTGACGGTCGAGGGGCGCGCGGTGCCCTTGCGCGGGCGGCTGACGGGCGGGGCGCGCGCGGGGCTGGGGCAGGGTGGCTGGCCTGCGCTTGTGCCGGATGATGCAGAACTGCCGGCGGTGCGGGTGCAGATGACGGCACGACTGACCCGCTATGCCGAGGTGATGGGGCTGCACCCGCAGCACGGTGGCAGCCAGCCCCTTCTGGGTATCGCGCCGCAGTCGGACGGCCCCGACTGGGTCGCCGATGCCTGGGACGCCGATCTTGCGGCCGAAATCGCGCGCGAGGTGCTGGCCGCCCCGCCGGATCGCCCGGCGGCCAAGGTCGCCGCGCGTCTGCCGATGATCGCGGGATGGGCCGCCAGCCGGTTGCGCGGCCGTGCCACGCCTGCGGGCGGGCGCGGGCTGGTGCGGGCGCGCGGTCCGGCTGGCTGGCACCTGATCCGCCGCGAACAGCCCTATGCGGATTATTTCGCCGCCGAGGAATGGCACCTGACGCATCAGACCCATGACGGCGGCACCTCGCCCGTGGTCAAGCGGGCGGGGTTTCTGTCGGGCGACGCCGTGGTGGTGTTGCCGTGGGACCGGGCGCGCGACCGGGTCATGCTGATCGAACAGTTCCGCATGGCGCCCGCGTTTCGCGCGGACCCGCAGCCGTGGCTTCTGGAAACCATCGCGGGCCGGGTCGATGCCGGCGAAACCCCCGAACAGGCCGCCCGACGCGAGGCGCAGGAAGAGGCGCGGCTGACGCTGCACGATCTGATCCCGGCGGTGCATCATTACCCAAGTCCCGGAATGCTGGGCGAATACCTGTATATGTATGTCGCGCCCTGCGATCTGCCCGACGGGATCACCGGCGTTCATGGCGACGCGGGCGAGGCCGAGGACATCCGCAGTTATCTGGTGCCGCGTGCCGATCTGACCCGCATGGTGATCGAGGGGCAGATCACCAATGGCCCGCTGGCGCTGCTGGCGCTGTGGCTGGAAACGCAGGCGGCGCGGCTTTAGCCCGCGTCGGGCGAGGCAAGCAGTTCTTCCATGAACACGCTGAACAGTTGCGCCCGGCCTTCGACACCGGCCTTGGCATAGATGCGGGCGGTCTGTGCGCGGACGGTGCCGGGGCCGTGCCGCGCAGCCCGGTAATGGCATCATTGTCGAACCCCTTGAGGATCAGAAGCGCGGCATCGCGTTCCGATGGGGTCAGACCCCAGCGGGTGAAAAAGCTGTCGATGAGGGTGTCCATCTCGCCGCGGGCAGCGCGGATGCCGCGATCCATGGCCTCGGTCCGGCGCAGAAGCTCGCGCAGTTCGATCATCAAAAGAACGATGCCGCCCGTCACCATCGAGTGCACCAGATTGACGCGCGACCGGATCGAATCGACTGCCACCCCGGCAACATGCAGCGCGACCGAGACCAGCAGCCAGTTGAACAGCATCTCATGCGCCTCTTCGGCCCACCCGACGCCGAAATATGCCCGCGGTCCCATCATGATTCCGGTTGCCCCGATCACCGCGACCGTGGTCCAGATATTCCAGTCCATCAGCGCACCCAAGGGGTTATGGGTCAGATGCACGGTCTTGTCACCGGCGATAACCGCGCGCAGATGCCGGATCGCGCGACCGGGCGAGGGCGGAACGGCCCACAGCCGTGCGGGTGCCGGACCGATCAGCCCCCACATCAGCCTGATCCCCACCAGCGCCAGCGCGACATAGCCGATCATTTCATGCGGCTTGCCCTCGGGGTCGGTCAGCGCGCCCTTCAGCAGGATGCACAGCGCCAGCGACCAGTGGATCAGCCGAACCAGCGGAGCCCAGACCCGGACGATGCGGACGCTGTCGCGCCCGCCCGTCGTGGCTGTCCGGTTCATGGTCAATCCTCAAATTTCACTTTGGTCGGCAGGCCGGTTTCGGGCGAGACATAGATTTCGGCCATGACCTTGTTCTTGACGTCATAGACCTCGATCTCACCGTCCTCGGTGTCGGTCTTGCGAACCTCGAACCCGGTGGCGGTCAGGCTGGCGGCGACTTCCTCGCCGGTCCTGCCCAGGGCGACCGTGGGATCGACCATCGCCTTGCAGGCATCGTCGCGGGCCAAGGCCAGCAGCGGCGAGGCGATCAGGGCGACGGTCAGGATAAGAATGCGCATTGGATTGTCCTTCTGGTTGGGTTGCGGCCGGTTCATCCTCGGCTGCCCACCGGATGCGCCCTTTCGTCCGGGCCATCCATTGATCCAAGGCTTATTCGGGCCGGCATAAGCACGCGCTTATGCCGGAGAATGCTGGCGCCGAAGCGGGAAACGGCGAGGGTCGCCCGCCGTCAGCGACCGTCCAGAACGGCAAGCTGTTCCTGCCGCCCATTGCGGTTGTAGGTGATCTTGCCGTCGCCGATGGCGGTGATGGTGCCGTTGTTGATCCGGTCGCCGATGCGCAGGGTGATGACCCGGCCATTCGACAGCCGCACAAGGGCACGGCTGCCCCGGCCCGCGCCGATCGTGCCGATGATCTGCGTGCGATTCAGTGTGATACCGCCTTTGACCGTGGCGGCGCTGGCAACGTTGGTCGGCGTATTACCGCCACGGGCGGGGGCCGCGACCTCGGGTTCGTTTTCGGCTTCGGGGGGGCGATAGGTCTGTCGGCGGGCGGTGGCGGCGCGCGCCTCGGCCTCGGCTTGGGCGCGGGCGCGCGCCTCGGCCTGCGCGCGGGCCTGTGCTTCGGCCTGCGCATCGGCTTGGGCACGGGCACGGGCGCGTGCCTCGGCCTGCGCCTGAAGCTGTTCGTCCTCGCGCCGTTGCGCCGCGATCCGGGCGGCATCGGCGGCCTGTGCGGCGGCTGCCCCCTGCTGTGCGGCGGCCTGCGGCAGGGGCGTTGCCGCCGACGGTGCGGCGGCCAGCGCCGAGGCCATCTGTTGAACCGGCGCCGCCGGGATCGCGCCCGCCAGCCGGGCCGGGCGGCGCAGCGGTTTGGGCGACCGCAG
>JAUNUO010000044.1:14916-17655 GCA_030538135.1 Paracoccus sp. (in: a-proteobacteria) | reverse complement strand
TGTTCGTCGGCGGTCAGCGTCAACTGCCCGTCAGGTTCCGGGGCCGAACCTTCCTCGCGCGTTTCGCCCTGACCTCCGGGCTTGCGTGGGGGGCGGGCGGCTGTCGTGGTCGGTGTGGCGGCGGGGCGCGCCGTGGGCGCAGGCGCAGGCGCGGGGGCGGCTGCGGGCTGTGCCGCCGGTGCCGGTGCCGCAGCGCGGGTGACAGCGGGCCGCGCGGGGCGCTGTGCCGGACGTGCGCCGGTCACACGCGCGGGTGCGGGTTCTGATCGCTGCGCGAACGGCTGCGGATTCGTGGGAACCGCCGGCGCAGGGTCCGCCGTCGGCGCTGCTGCGCGGCTGGGTGGCGTCTGCGGACGCGCCGAACGCGACAGCGACAGGCGCGGCGGTGCGGCGGGCACGGCGGCTGTCGTTTCCGGGGTCGGGGTCGGCGTCACCGGGCGCGCCGGACGGCTGGCCGGAGCGGGTGCGGTGGCGCCCGCGGGGGCGGTCTGCGGTTCGCGGTCCGTCGCCGCGGCGGGGGGCTGTTCCGATTCGGGCAGTGGCGTGGCAAAGGCTTGATCCACCGCGGCCGCCGTATTTCCCGCCGCCGGAGTCAGCGGTGCCGGCGGAATTGCCTGCGGTGCGGCGGCGATCTGCGTATCCGCAGGTTGATCCGGCTCGACGCCGGGTTCGGTCGTGTCCTCGAAGGCGGGGGTGTCCATCGCCTCGATCAGCGCGGCGGTCAGCGCGTCGTCCGGCGCAGGTGCGATGACTTCGGGCGCGATCGCGGTTTCGACCGGGGCCGGGGCAGGGGCGGGCGTCGGTTCGACCGGCGCGGCGGCGGTTTCGGTCGCTGGTTCCTGCACCTGCGGCTCTGCGACCTGTTGCGGTTGCGGCGAATCCGAACCCGAACCGCCGAACAGCCACAACGCCACGATCAGCCCCACGGCCAGCAGGCCAAGCATGGCGGGCAGGGTGGTCAGATCGGGTAGACGCGAGGCGGCGCCGATGGGCCGGGGCGCCGAAGACCCGCCCGGAAACAGCCGGGTCAGTAGCCCCGTCCGCGTGGGCGCGGCGACGGCGGGTTCGACCCGCCGTGCGCGCGCCTCGGCCGCGCGTTCGCGCAGCGCCTGCGCACGCGGGTTCAGCGGCCGCGCCGCGCCATGGGGCGCATGGCGGATCACCGTGGCCGGACCGACCGTCGGATGAGACGCGGGCTTTTCCGTTGACTCTGCCTCGACAGGTTCGGCAATCAGGGACTCCACCGGCTGCGCGGGCGCAACTTCGGGGGCCGGGGCAGGTTCGTCTGCCTCGGCAGTCACGGCGACGACATGCGGCACGATCCGCGACACCATCAAGACAGGGGCCGGGAGCGGCTCGTCCTTGGGTAAGGCGATGTCAGGCGCGGTGATTCCGGCGCTGGCCAGATCGG
Organism: Paracoccus sp. (in: a-proteobacteria); assembly: GCA_030538135.1. Lineage (GTDB taxonomy): Bacteria > Pseudomonadota > Alphaproteobacteria > Rhodobacterales > Rhodobacteraceae > Paracoccus. Next base: position 16,244 of record JAUNUO010000044.1, on the reverse strand, counting down.
GGGCCGTGCGCGCGGCATGTTCGGTTTCTGCCTCGCGCGCCATGGCGGAGGCGCCGAAGTCGGGTTGGCCGGGGAAACGATCGCCTTCGGGGCGGGCGATGAAACGCGACGGGCGGAACCCCTGCGCGGTGGCAAAATCCTCGGCCTCGTCCAATGTCTGCCGGGCGACCGCCGCGACGCGCAGCGCATCGTCGCCATTATCTGCACCGGCCCAGTCGAAGGCCAGATCCTCGACCGGGTAAGGGGTCATCCCGTCAAGGGCGCGGGCGACCGCAATCGCTGGGTCTGACCCCGGAGGCACGGTCAGCGTGGTGTAAAGGATCTGATCTTCGGGGATGACCAGAATCGTGTCGGGGCCGCCGCTGTCGGGCAGACCGTCGGTTTCCCGCGCCTCGTCCCGCAGGGCCGCCAGCCGTCGGTGCAGATCGCCGTGATCGAAACGGGCATGCCCCAAGGGCACCCATCCTTCGGGTCCATGCCGTTCCAGGATGACCGCATCCTGGGTAAAGCTCATCGCAAAGCGGGGTGCCGCTGGTCTTGTCATGTGCCTGCCGTGCCTTCGCCGTCGCGGTCGTTTTGTCTGCCGCGATTTGTGGTGGTGTTTTTAAACCCCTACCGCAAATTGCGGTGTGGGCAAAGCAAATCCGTGCCCTGCGGGCGCGGATTTGTGAACGCAATACAGTGAACGAAGTTGCCCCGTCGGGTATTGTCGGGGCAAAGGGTTTTCAGGAAAGGACCGAAACCATGATTCTGCGGGTCGGCCGGATCGTTCCGGCGATGTTGATCGCTGCCTTGCCGGTGGTGGCGCAGGCACAGCCAATGCAGCACGGAGACGGGCAGATGACGCGCGCGAAACACGGGATGATGGCCCATCACGCCGCGCGGCTGACGGTGACGGGCGAGGGGCAGGCGACCGCGCAGCCCGATCTGGCGGTGCTTTCCCTTGGCGTCACCTCGCAGGCGCAGACGGCGGCGGCGGCGATGGCGGCCAATTCGGATCAGCAGCGGGCTGTGATCGAGGCCCTGCAAGAGCAGGGAATAGAGCCGCGCGACATTCAGACCTCGGGGCTGAACCTGTCCGCAATGATGGATTACGGCGAGGGCCGCGCGCCCGCCATAACCGGCTATCAGGCGCAGAACATGGTGACGGCGCGGGCGCGCGATCTGGCGCGGCTGGGTGAGGTGCTGGACGCCATCGTTCAGGCGGGCGCGAACGAGGTGCAGGGCATTTCGTTTCAGCGCGAGGATTCCCGCGCCTCTGCCGACGAGGCGCGCGCGAATGCCGTGACCGAGGCGCGCCGTCGCGGCGAGGTTCTGGCCGATGCCGC
>JAUNUO010000044.1:12729-14816 GCA_030538135.1 Paracoccus sp. (in: a-proteobacteria) | reverse complement strand
TGAGGATCATTCCTCGATGGTGACGCGCGACATGTAATCAGGCTGCGACACCGCGCCATTGGCGGTCGCGTCGCCCTTTTTGATGCTGTTCAGAACATCCGCGCCTTCGATCAACTGACCGACGATGGTATATTGCCCGTCAAGGAAGGTGGCGGGCGCAAGATCGATGAAGAACTGGCTGTTGGCGCTGTCCGGGCTTTGCGACCGGGCCATGCCGACGGTGCCGGCCTGAAACGACAGGTCGCTGAACTCGGACTTCAGGTCGGGCAGGTCGGACCCGCCCATCCCCGCGCGCGACGTGTCGCCGTCATGTCGGCCATATTGCACATCGCCGGTCTGCGCCATGAAGCCGTCGATGACGCGATGAAACACCACGCCGTCATATTTGCCGTCGCGGGCCAGCGTGACCAGACGTTCGACATGGTTCGGCGCCACATCGGGCAGCAGGTCCAGAACGATGCGGCCCTTCGAGGTGCCGTCATGGGCGGCGACTTCGATCACCATGTTCGGGCCGGGGCCGTCTGCCGCCTGTTGCGCGATGGCGGCGGTGGACATGAAAGCGAAAGCGGGGATCAGCAGGAACTTACGCATCGGCAGCCACCTTGACCGAGATCATCCGGTCGGGATTGGCCGGCGGTTCGCCCCGGACGATCTTGTCCACATGCTCCATCCCTGAAATCACCCGGCCATAGACGGTATATTGCCGGTTCAGGAAATGGTTGTCCTTGAAGTTGATGAAGAACTGGCTGTTGGCGCTGTTCGGGTTCTGCGAGCGCGCCGCGCCCAGGGTGCCGCGATCATGCGGGATGCCGGAAAATTCGGCGGGCAGGTCGGGCAGGTCGGATCCGCCGGTGCCGGCGCGGCCGGGGTTATAGTCCTTTTCCATGTTGGCATGCTGCACATCGCCGGTCTGGGCCATGAACCCGTCGATCACGCGGTGAAACGCCACGTTGTCATAGGCACCGCGCCGGGCCAGTTCCTTCATGCGTTCGGCATGTTTGGGGGCGATGTCCGTCAGCAGTTCGATCACGACCGGGCCGTCTTTCAACTCGATGATGATCGTGTTCTCGGGATCCTTGATCTCGGCCATCAGGGCCTCCTTTTGGTTATCCTTAACTTTCCAGATAGGGCGTGACCCACGCAGACGCAACGCGCAAAACCCCGCCGCGTTCAACCCCCCGGATGAGTTGACGGGATCGTCATCATGGGGGACAAGCCCATAAAACCGTCGGAAAGGATGGCACGCATGGCAAAATTCAAGACAATCGACGATCTGGAAATGGATGACAAGGTGGTGTTGACCCGCGTGGACATCAACGTGCCCGTCGCGGATGGCAAGGTCACCGACAGCACTCGCATCGACAAGATCGTGCCCACGGTCAAGGATATTCAGGCGCGCGGCGGTATCCCGGTTCTGCTGGCCCATTTCGACCGCCCCAAGGGCAAGCGCGTGGACAGCATGAGCCTGAAACAGATCGTGCCCGCGCTTGAGGCCGCACTGGGCCAGCCGGTCGCCTTCGCTGATGACTGCATCGGCGGCGCGGCGAAACGGGTGGTAGCGGCGCTGAAACAGGGCGACGTGGCCCTGTTGGAAAATACCCGTTTCCACGAGGGCGAGGAAAAGAACGATGCCACCTTTGCGGCGTCGCTGGCGGCGCTTGGGTCGGCCTATATCAACGATGCCTTTTCGGCGGCGCACCGCGCCCACGCCTCGACAGAAGGGCTGGCGCGGCTGATGCCTTCGGGTGCCGGTCGTCTGATGGAGGCGGAACTGAACGCGCTGGACGCGGCGCTTGGCAACCCTGATCGCCCGGTGGTCGCGGTCGTCGGCGGGGCCAAGGTCTCGACCAAGCTGGACCTGCTGGGCAACCTGATCGAAAAGGTCGATCATCTTGTCATCGGCGGCGGCATGGCGAATACGTTCCTGGTCGCCAAGGGTGTCGAAGTCGGAAAATCGCTGGCGGAACGCGACATGGCCGACACCGCCCGCACCATTCTGGACAAAGCGGCGTCCGGCGGCTGCACCATCCATCTGCCGGTCGATGTGGTGGTCGCGCGGGAATTCAAGGCGGGTGCGGACAGCGAAA
>JAUNUO010000044.1:11545-12629 GCA_030538135.1 Paracoccus sp. (in: a-proteobacteria) | reverse complement strand
GATTTCACCTTCATTTCGACCGCGGGCGGCGCGTTTCTGGAATGGATGGAAGGCAAGGCTTTGCCCGGCGTTGCGGCGCTTGCGGCATCTGCGGCCTGATCCGGTTTCACATCACAAAGAACAAGGGCGGCCCGCAAAGGCCGCCATTTCCGGTTCAGATCAGCGGCCCAACAGCCAGCCAAACAGCCCCTTGCCCGGGAATGTCCCAGGCTCTGGTTCGGGCTGGGGCGCAGGGGCGGGATCAGTGACCGGGGCAGGCGCGGCCTCGTCGGCGGGCGGTTCCGGCTCGGTCGTGGTGCCTGTCGTCGGCGGTGCCTCGGTTGCTGCCGGGGCGACGGGCGTTGCGATGTCTGCATCAGGCCCGGCGACCGGATCGGTTGCGACGGATTCCACCGGATCGGCGCTTACGGCGGGCGCGACGGGATCATCCGCCACGGGTGCGGGGTCGTCGGCCTTGGGCGTTTCGGGTTGCGCCGCCGCCTTGGCCGAGGATTTCGTCAGCCCGATCAGCCAGTCAAGATATTGCTGACGGTTGAAACTTTTGCGAACCCATTCATCGCTGCCGACGGTGGACCCGGCGGCCTTGGCGGTTTCCTTGGCCGAGGCTTCGGCGGTTTCGGCGGACGTGTCGGATGAGGCGTCCTTGGCGGCGGTCGCGGATTGGGCGGCCTCCTTGTAGGTGTTCGCGCCACGCAGCCAGTCAAGGTATTGCTGGCGGTTGAAACTTGTGCGGACCCATTCGTTGCTGCCGACCGAGGGGCCTGATCTGGCGGCGCCCGTCGCGGCGGTCGATTTCGTCGCCGCCGTGGTCGTCGATGATCCGTCGCCGGATTTGGCCGAGGCGCCATCGCTGGTGGTGCTGGCGGTGGATTCGCTGGCCGTGACCGGGGTGACGGCCGTGGTGCTGGTCGTGGCCGGTGACGGCGAATAGGTCGGGCTGGTCGAAGTGACGGCCAACATGATTACCTCCTTTCAGCGCGCCGACGGACATTCCGGCCTGTCGGGCGTGATGATCCTGCAAAGGGTTTTTCCCGGCCAGTTCTTGTCGCGGGGGCGGCGGTTTCGCCGTTGGACGGGGTGCGCG
>JAUNUO010000044.1:8419-11445 GCA_030538135.1 Paracoccus sp. (in: a-proteobacteria) | reverse complement strand
GAAGGGGAAACCCCCGGCGTCAAAGGACAGCTTGCGCGGATTCTGATGACGGGCCAGCTGGCCGGCACCGGCAAGATGATCATTCTGCCTGTCGATCAGGGTTTCGAACATGGCCCGGCGCGGTCGTTTGCGCCCAACCCGGCGGGCTATGATCCGCATTATCATTATCAACTGGCCATCGACGCCGGGCTGAACGCCTATGCCGCGCCGCTTGGCGCGCTGGAAGCCGGGGCCGATACCTTTGCCGGCCAGATCCCGACCATCCTCAAGGTCAACAGCGCCAACAGCCTGATGTCGGGCACCGCCGGCAAGAACCAGGCCATCACCGCCACGGTCGATGACGCGCTGCGTCTGGGATGTGCGGCGATCGGTTTTACCGTCTATCCGGGTTCTGACATGGCGCTGGACATGTTCGAGGAAATCAGCGCCATGCGGCAGGAAGCCGCCGCCAAGGGTGTGGCCACCGTGATCTGGTCCTATCCGCGCGGCGAGGCCGTGTCGAAGGACGGCGAAACGGCCATCGACATCGCCGCCTATGCCGCCCATATCGCGGCGCTGCTTGGGGCGCATATCATCAAGATCAAGCTGTCCACCGACCATCTGGAACTGGGCGAGGCGAAGAAGGTCTATGAGGACAAGAAGATCGCCATTGCATCGCAGGCCGAGCGTGTGAAGCACTGCATGGACGCCAGCTTTGCGGGGCGCCGTCTGGTGGTATTCTCGGGTGGTGCGGCCAAGGGCGCCGATGCCGTCTATGACGATGCCATCGCCATCCGCGACGGCGGCGGCAACGGCTCGATCATCGGTCGCAACAGCTTCCAGCGTTCGCGCAACGATGCGCTGGAGATGCTGCAAAAGCTGGTGGATATCTACAAAGGCAAGTGATGCGACGGACTCCGGGGGTTTTCCACCCCCGGACCCCCGAGGATATTTCTGCACAGATGATGAAGGCGCGTCGGTTTCCAACGGAAAGCGGCGCGTCTTGGCATTGCGGCGGATGGGTTGTCGCGTTACCCCATGGCGGCTGAACAGGAGACGCAGATGACGGACGATCCGCTGGTGATCTTTACCCCTTCGGGCAAGCGGGGGCGGGTGCCCGCCGGCACTCCGGTGCTTGAGGCCGCGCGGCGCTTGGGCGTGGATCTGGATTCCGTCTGCGGCGGGCGCGGTATCTGTTCGAAATGTCAGGTCTCGCCGGGTGAAGGCGCGTTTCCGAAACATGGCGTGACGGTTTCGCCCGACGCGCTGTCGCCGGTGAATGCGGTCGAGGAACGCTATGACCAGGTGCGCGGGTTGAAGCCGGGGCGCAGGCTGGGCTGTCAGGCGCGGGTTATGGGCGATATTGTCATCGACGTGCCGCCTGAAAGCCAGTTGCACCGGCAGGTGATCCGCAAATCCGCGACCGAACGCGTGATGGAGATGGACCCGGCGGTGCGGCCGTTCTTTGTCGAGGTAGTACCACCCGATCTGGACGATCCGACCGGCGATTTTCAGCGGCTGGCCGAGGCGCTGGAGCAGCAGTGGCAGATCAGGGGCCTGCGCGCCGATCTGCCGGTTCTGGCCCGGATTCAGCAGGTGCTGCGCAAGGGCGACTGGCAGGTGACGGCGGTGGTGCGCGATGATGGCCGCACCACGCCCGAACTGGTCGATCTGCTGCCCGGTCTGCTGGACGGGCCGCTGTATGGGCTGGCGATCGATCTGGGGTCCACGACCATCGCCGGGCATCTGGTGGCGCTGGACGACGGGCGCGTGCTGGCGTCGAGCGGGCTGATGAACCCGCAGATCCGCTTTGGCGAGGATCTGATGAGCCGGGTCAGCTATGCCATGATGAATCCCGGCGGTGATGCCGAGATGACGGCGGCGGTGCGCGAGGGGCTTGGGTCTCTGGCCGTCGCGCTGGCCGACGAGGCCGCGGTGGACCGGGCGCGCATCGTTGATGCGGTGGTGGTCTGCAACCCGGTCATGCATCACCTGTTGCTGGGCATCGACCCGGTGGAACTGGGGCAGGCGCCTTTTGCCCCCGCCACATCGGATGCGATCACGGTCGGCGCGGCGGAAATCGGGCTGGGGATCGCGCAGGCGGGGCGGGCCTATATCCTGCCGATCATCGCCGGCCATGTGGGGGCGGATGCCGCCGCCGTGGTCCTGTCAGAACAACCGCAGAAATCGGAACAGCCGGTGCTGATCGTCGACGTCGGCACCAATGCGGAAATCGTATTGGGCGACCGACGGCGGGTGCTGGCCTGTTCCTCGCCCACCGGCCCGGCCTTCGAGGGGGCGCAGATTTCATCCGGTCAGCGGGCCGCGCCGGGTGCTATCGAGCGGGTGCGGATCGACCCGGTCACGAAGGAACCGCGCTTTCGGATCATCGGCAACGATCTGTGGTCGGACGAACCCGGCTTTGCCGAGGCGGCGGGCGCGACCGGCATCACCGGCATCTGCGGATCGGGAATCATTGAGGCGGTGGCCGAGATGCGCATGGCCGGGCTGGTCGATCCGGGCGGGCTGATCGGCAGTGCGGAACAGACCGGCACGGCGCGCTGCGTGCCGCAGGGGCGGACGCATTCCTATCTTCTGCATGACGGCAGTGCGACGGGCGGAACGGTCATCATGGTGACGCAGGGCGATATCCGTGCGATCCAGCTTGCGAAATCGGCGCTTTATGCCGGGGCGCGGTTGCTGATGGACGAATTCGGCATCGAGACGCTGGACCGGGTGATTCTGGCCGGCGCGTTCGGGGCGCATATCTCGCCCTTGCACGCCCTTGTGCTGGGGATGATCCCCGATTGTGCGCCGGATCGCGTGACCAGCGCGGGCAATGCCGCCGGGACAGGCGCGCGGATCGCGCTGTGTTCCCGCGCCGCCCGCACCGAGATCGAGGACGAGGTGCGCCGTATCACCCGGATTGAAACCGCCATCGCGCCAAGGTTTCAGGAACATTTCGTTGCCGCGAACGCCATCCCCCATGCGACCGATCCCTTTCCGGGGCTGGCCGCGCAGGTGGTGCTGCCGCAGGTGGCCTTCAA
>JAUNUO010000044.1:2872-8319 GCA_030538135.1 Paracoccus sp. (in: a-proteobacteria) | reverse complement strand
GGCGATTCCACCGTGGTGATCTTTGGCAATCCCGCCGCCGGAACGCCGGTCATGGTCAAGGACCGACTGGCCGGGCTGATGCTGCCGCTGAAAATTCTGGTTTACGAGGATGAGGCCGGCAAGGTCTGGGTCGCGCACGAGGATATCGCGGACCGGCTGGACGATCTGGACGGCATTGATGACGACGCGGAGATCGCGCCGCTGGCAAACGCCCTGTCGCGGTTCAGCGGCGCGGCGGCAGGGCAGTAACGCCCCGCCGCACACAGGCTTTAGCCGCGTAGGCCGGTTTCCTGCAACAGGCCAAGCCGCTTGGCTTCGTAGTAATAGCCGCGCGCATACCACATGACGGCGCGGTCATGGTTGCCGCCTGATACCAGCCATGCGCCGCGCAGGTATTTGACCGCATATTTCAGGTTGGTGTCGGCATCCAGCAAGCCTTCGGGCGCACCACGATAGCCCATGGTGCGGGCGGTCTGCGGCAGGATCTGCATCAGACCGTAATAGGGGCCGTTGCGCGCGCCGGGGCGGTGGCTGGATTCGCGGATGATGACCCGTTGAACCAGCGACACCGGCACGTCGTATTCGCGGGAATATTGCACGATCAGGCGACGCAATTCCGGCGTTTCATTCGGATGCAGCGCGGATTGTGTGATCGCGGGATCGGTCAGATACATGCGATCATTTCCGCCGCCACAGGCGGTCAGCGCGATCAGGCCGGTCGCGGCCAGCAGGCGAAGGGGGGTGAACATCACTGCCTCAGGGGTTTTTTGGTTGTTATGTTGTCGCGTATAACCCCGTGCCCCGGCGCGCCAAAATCAAAAAGCCGGGACGCGATGATACGCGCCCCGGCCATTGGCGGATTTCCGCCGATCTATCAGACGTGGATCGCCCCGTCGCCACAGGCCAGAGCGGCTTCGCGAACGGCCTCCGAAGTGGTGGGATGGGCGTGGCAGGTCAGGGCAACGTCTTGCGCGGCGGCGCCGAATTCCATCGCGACGCAGATTTCGTGGATCATCTCGCCCGCGTTGGGACCGATGATATGGCAGCCCAGAATGCGGTCGGTTTCGGCGTCCACGATCATCTTGACGAAACCTTCGCCCTGGAACATCGCCTTGGCGCGGGCATTGCCCAGGAACGGGAACTTGCCCACCTTGATCTTGCGGCCGGTGGCCTTGGCTGCTTCTTCGGTCAGGCCGACGTTGGCGACTTCGGGCGTGGTATAGATCACGCCGGGGATCACGTCGTAATTGACGTGGCCATGCTTGCCCGCGATGGTTTCCGCGACGGCCATGCCCTCGTCCTCGGCCTTGTGCGCCAGCATCGGGCCGGGCACCGCATCGCCGATCGCATAGATGCCGGGGACATTGGTGGCCCAGTGATCGTTCACCGCGACAAAGCCGCGGTCGGTCAGGCTGACGCCTGCCGTATCCAGCCCCAGCCCCTCAATATAGGGGCGGCGACCGGTGGCGACCAGAACGACATCGGCTTGCAAGGTCTGATCCTCGCCGCCGTTCTTCGACGCATAGGTGATGGTGGCCGCGCCATCCTTGACCTCGGCCCCTTTGACCGCCGCGCCGAGGATGAATTTAAGGCCCTGTTTGGTCAGGATTTTCTGGAACTGCTTTTGCACCTCGCCGTCCATGCCGGGGGTGATGGCGTCCAGATATTCGATCACGGTGACCTCGGCGCCGAGGCGGGCATAGACCGAACCCAGCTCCAGCCCGATGACGCCCGCACCGATGACGATCATGGATTTCGGGGTCTTGGGCAGGGTCAGCGCGCCGGTGGAATCGACGATCACGCCGGCGTCGTTATCGACGGTGACGCCGGGCAGGCTGGCCGGGGCCGAGCCGGTGGCGATGACGATGTTTTTCGTCTCATGCACGGTATCGCCGACCTTGACCTTGCCGGGGGCCTCGATGCTGCCCCAGCCCTTGATCCAGTCGATCTTGTTCTTCTTGAACAGAAATTCGATACCCTTGGTGTTGGTGCCGACGGTATCGGCCTTGTAGGCCAGCATCTTGCCCCAATCGACCGTGGGTGCGGCGCCCATCAGGCCCATTTTCTCAAAATTTTCATGGGTTTCGTGCAGCATGTGGCTTGCGTGCAGCAGCGCCTTGGACGGGATGCAGCCGACGTTCAGGCAGGTGCCGCCCAGGGTGTCGCGCCCCTCGACCACGGCGGTTTTCAGACCAAGCTGCGCGGCGCGGATGGCGCAGACATATCCGCCGGGGCCAGCGCCAATCACGATCAGATCATACATTGCAAGTTCCCTTTCAGTGCCGCGGCCGGGGGCTTCGCGCCCCCGGACCCCCGCGGGATATTTTCAAACAGAAGATGACACGAGCGCGCTGACGATCATCGCCATCGTGGCCAGAAATCCGACGCCCCAGATGACCGATCGCCAAGGCGACCAGCCGAAGGCGTAGGCCGGAATATACAGGATACGCGCGGCCAGATAGGTCCATGCGCACAGGGCGGTAAAGCCGTTGGCAGCATTTCCCAGCGTGACGGTGACCACGGCGATGGTGAAGAAGATCAGACCTTCGAAATGGTTATCGACCGCCCGTCGCAGCCGCCCTGTCATCGGGGAGAACTGCGGTTGCTGATCGCGTGGCCCGGCGTTCCAGTCCACACCGGCATCGCGGTTCATCGCCGCGCCGGCCAGTCCGATCTGGATGGCCTGCAAGATGGCGGCAAGGGCGAGGGCGATCAGTTCAGGGGTCATGCCGTTTCGACAAAATGAAAGGCCGTGGCCGTGACGCCGGCGCGGCTGTTGAATGCACCTGCCGCGCCGTCGAGATATTCGCGCGCGCGCTTGGCATCGCCCACGCTGTAGAGCGCCCAGGCCGAGGTCGCATTTTCGCGCCACAGTTGCAGCAGGTTCAGGCTGGCCGCGCCGCGGTTTTCGGCGGCCTCGTCAAAGGTGGATTTGAAGGCGGCGTAATCCGTGACGGTGTAGTGAGCGAGCAGTTGCATGACGTATCCTTTGCTGTTGCGGGACGGGGCAAAGCAACGTCCCATGGGCGGAAAGCAACGTTCGGTGGTTCCCGATGCGCAAAACCCTGCATTTGCTGGGTCTGGAGCTGTTCAACCTGTCCACCGGACATACACCGGCTGTACACAGCCTGTACACAGATCGGCGCCGTGTTGCGCGGGATCGGGGGCGCATCATCCGACGCGCCCCCGGACCGGATCACAGATCCATCAGCAGGCGGCGCGGGTCTTCCAGCGCCTCTTTCACGCGGACGAGGAAGGTCACGGCGCCTTTGCCATCGACGATGCGGTGGTCATAGGACAGTGCCAGATACATCATCGGGCGGATCACGATCTGGCCGCCGACGACGACCGGGCGGTCCTGGATCTTGTGCATGCCGAGGATGCCCGACTGCGGCGGGTTCAGGATCGGCGAGGACATCAGCGAGCCATAGACCCCGCCGTTCGAGATGGTGAAGGTGCCGCCCTGCATCTCGTCCATCGTCAGCTTGCCGTCGCGGCCTTTCGCGCCCAGTTCGCCGATTTCCTTTTCGATGGCGGCAAAGGATTTCTGGTCGGCATCGCGCACGACCGGCACCACCAGACCCGAAGGCGTGCCGACGGCGACACCCATGTTGACGTAGTTCTTGTAAACCACGTCGGTGCCGTCGATCTCGGCGTTGACCTCGGGCACTTCCTTCAGGGCATGGCAGCAGGCCTTGACGAAGAAGGACATGAAACCAAGTTTGACTTTGTGTTTCTTTTCAAAGGCATCCTTGTATTCGTTGCGCAGCGACATGATGCCGGACATGTCCACCTCGTTATAGGTGGTCAGCATGGCGGCGGTGTTCTGCGCGTCCTTCAGGCGGCGGGCGATGGTCTGGCGCAGACGGGTCATGCGGACGCGTTCTTCGCGCGCGCTGTCCTGTTGGGCGGCGGGGGCGCGGGGGGCGGCGGCCGGTGCGGCTGCGGCGCGGGCCACGTCTTCCTTCATGGCGCGGCCATCGCGGCCCGAACCCTGAACGGCGTCGCGGCTGATGCCCTGTTCGGCCATCGCCTTTTTCGCCGAGGGCGCATCCTCGACATCGGTGCGTTCGCGCATCTGTTCCGGGCCGGCGCCGGGCGAGCCGACGGCGGCGGATTTTTCCTCGGCGCGGGTCTTGGCCGCAGCGGCGCTGTCGGCGCGTTCCTGTTCGGTGGCCGAGGGCTGCTTGGCGGGGGCGCCGCCGGCGGCGCCTTCGGTCACGACGGCCAGACGGGCCTTGGCATCGACCGTATCGCCTTCGTTGGCGATGATTTCGGCCAGAACGCCGGCGACGGGCGAAGGCACCTCGACCGAGACCTTGTCGGTTTCCAGCTCGCACAGCATTTCATCGACGGCGACGGTATCGCCGACCTTCTTGAACCAGGTGGCGACCGTCGCTTCGGTCACCGATTCGCCCAGGGTGGGCACCATCACATCCACGGATTTTCCGCTCATTTTCGTTGCGCCCTCCTCAGGCAGTCTTGTCCCGCAACTGCGGCATTTGGTTTGGTTCGCCGCCAGCCTCGCACCGATCCGGGCGAGGCTGGCAGCGGCGATGTCAGTCGGCGGACAGGGCTTCGTTCACCAAGGCGTCCTGTTCGGCCTTGTGGCGGCTGGCCAGACCGGTCGCGACCGATGCAGCGGCCGCACGCCCGACATAGCGGGCACGGGGATGTTTCGCGCTGATACGGCTCAGCACCCATTCCAGGTTGGGTTCGACAAAGGTCCATGCGCCTTGGTTCTTGGGTTCCTCCTGGCACCAGACCATTTCCGCCTGCGGGAAACGGCCCAGTTCGCGCGACAGGGTCTGCGCCGGGAACGGATAGAACTGTTCCAGCCGCATCAGATAGATGTCGTCGATCCCAGCCTCGTCCCGCGCCTTGAGCAGGTCGTAATAGACCTTGCCCGAACAGATCACCACGCGGCGGATCTTGTCGTCGGCGACCAGTTGCGTCGGCGACCGGCTGGTCTGGGCGTCGTCCCACAGCACCCGATGGAAGCTGCTGCCGGTCTGGAATTCGTCCGCCGTGCTGATCGCCATCGGATGACGCAGCAGGGATTTCGGCGTCATCAGCACCAGAGGCTTGCGGAACCGGCGGTGAATCTGGCGGCGCAGGATGTGGAAATAGTTCGCCGGAGTCGTGCAGTTGGCGACGATCCAGTTATCCTCGGCACAGCCTTGCAGGAACCGTTCTAGGCGACCCGAGGAATGTTCCGGCCCCTGACCCTCGAACCCGTGGGGCAGCAGCATGACCAGACCCGACATGCGCAGCCATTTCTTTTCGCCGGACGAAATGAACTGGTCGAACATGATCTGCGCGCCGTTGGCAAAATCGCCGAACTGCGCTTCCCACAGGGTCAGGGTGTTCGGTTCGGCCAGAGAATAGCCGTATTCGAAACCCAGCACCGCATATTCCGACAGCATCGAATCGATGACTTCGTAATG
>JAUNUO010000044.1:0-2772 GCA_030538135.1 Paracoccus sp. (in: a-proteobacteria) | reverse complement strand
ATTCGAAACCCAGCACCGCATATTCCGACAGCATCGAATCGATGACTTCGTAATGTGCCTGATCCTTGGTGATGTTGTTCAGCGGATAGTAACGCTGTTCCGTTTTCTGATCGACAAAGGCCGAATGCCGCTGGCTGAAGGTGCCGCGCGTGCAGTCCTGACCCGACAGGCGAACGCCGTGCCCTTCCATCAGCAGCGAGCCAAAGGCCAGCGCCTCGCCCGTGGCCCAGTCGAAGCCCTGGCCGGTTTCGAACATGGCGCGCTTGGCCTCGAGCAGGCGGCCGACGGTCTTGTGCATCGCCAGATCGTCAGGCCCGGTGGTCAGCGCGCGGCCGACGGTGGCCATGACTTCCGGCGAGATGCCGGTTTCGCCGGCCACATATTCTGCGCCTTCGCGCGCCAGACCGGCCCATTTGCCGTCCAGCCAGTCGGCCTTGTTCGGCTTGAAGTTCTTGCCGACCTCGAACTCTTCGTTCAGGTGGGCCTGGAAGGCGGCCTTCATATCCTCGATCTCGCCTTCGGGGATCAGCCCGTCGGCCACGAGACGTTCGGTATAAAGTTGCAGCGTGGTCTTGTGCCCCTTGATGCGGGTATACATCGCCGGGTTGGTGAACATCGGCTCGTCACCTTCGTTATGGCCAAAGCGGCGATAACAGAAGATGTCCAGCACGACGTCCTTGTGGAATTTCTGGCGGAACTCGGTCGCGACGCGGGCGGCGTGGACCACCGCTTCGGGGTCGTCGCCGTTGACGTGGAAGATCGGCGCCTCGACCATCAGGGCGATGTCGGTCGGATAGGGCGAAGACCGGCTGAAATGCGGCGCGGTGGTAAAGCCGATCTGGTTGTTCACCACGATATGGATCGTGCCTCCGGTGCGGTGACCCTTGATCCCCGACAGCTGGAAACATTCGGCCACCACGCCCTGACCGGCAAAGGCGGCGTCGCCATGCAGCAGGATCGGCAGAACGGCGGTGCGGTTCGCCTGATCGTTCAACTGATCCTGCTTGGCGCGGACCTTGCCCAGCACGACGGGGTTCACCGCTTCGAGATGCGAGGGGTTCGCGGTCAGCGACAGGTGAACCGAATTGCCGTCGAATTCGCGGTCGCTGGACGCGCCAAGGTGATATTTCACGTCGCCGGACCCGTCCACGTCATCGGGCTTGAAGCTGCCGCCCTGGAATTCGTGGAAGATGGCGCGGTAGGGCTTGTTCATCACGTTGGCCAGCACCGACAGGCGGCCACGGTGCGGCATGCCGACGACGACTTCCTTGACGCCAAGCGCGCCGCCGCGCTTGATGATCTGTTCCATCGCGGGGATCAGTGCCTCGCCGCCGTCAAGGCCGAAACGCTTGGTCCCCATGTATTTGACATGCAGGAACTTTTCGAAGCCCTCGGCCTCGACCAGCTTGTTCAGGATGGCGCGGCGACCTTCGCGGGTGAACTGGATTTCCTTGCCGTAACCCTCGATCCGTTCCTTCAGCCACGAGGACTGATCCGGGTCCGAGATGTGCATGAATTGCAGGGCGAAGGTGCCGCAATAGGTCCGCTCCATCAGGGCGGTGATTTCGCGGATGGTGGCGATTTCCAGACCCAGCACGTTGTCGATAAAGACCGGGCGGTCCAGATCGCCGGCGCTGAAGCCGTAGGTGGCCGGGTTCAGCTCGCCATGGCTGGGCATGTCGCGCATCCCCAGCGGGTCAAGATCGGCGTGCAGATGGCCCCGGATACGATAGGCGCGGATCAGCATCAGCGCGCGGATGCTGTCCAGCACCGCCTGACGCATGGCATCGGCGGTCAGGGTGACGCCCTTTTCCTCGGCCTTTGCGGCGATCTTCTGCATCGCGGCCTTGGCCTCGGCGGGTTTCGCCATCGGCCATTCGCCGGTCAGCGCGGCGGTCATTTCATCGCCGGGCACGGGCGGCCAGTCGGTGCGTTTCCAGCTTGGCCCACCGGCGGCCTGTTCAGCGGCCCCGGCCTCGTCCTCGCCCCAGGCTGCAAAATAGCGGTTCCATGCCTCGTCCACGGCGGCGGGATCGCGCGACCAGCGGGCATAGAGATCCTCGACCCAGGCTGCGTTCTGGCCCTGAAGGAACGAGGAATCGTGGAATTCGGAATTTTTTGGTTGTTCGGTCATGTCAGTTACGGCCTCCCTTGGACCGGCGGAAAGAGTGGTGCCCTAGACGGCACCGCATTCGACGACGAGGATCTGGACGCCCGGCATGGCACTGCCCGCGCGGGGGGGCTGCGTCCGGGTATTGGCGACGGGTGCGGCCCCGCACAGGCGGGCGGGCGCGGCGGCAATGCTGGCGGCATCGGCCTGATTGGGGCGGAACAGGACGGTATAGCGGCTGGAATCGCCGGCGACCGACACCACCGACGCTTGCGGCAGACCGGTGCGGCCATCGCGCGGGCCGGTGGCCACGGCGGCGGGACGGGCCGGATCGGGCGCGGGCGTCGCCACGACGGGGGCCACGACGACCGGTGCGGGCGGCGCGACCACTACGGGCGCCGGACGCGGCGCGGGTGCCACGGGGGCGGGTGCGATCACCGGCGGCGCCACGGTCTGAACACAACCGGCAAGCAGGAGTGCCGCGCCGGTCAGGGCAAAGGAGATGCGCATCTTGTTGGACCTGTCGTGTTGCATCGTCATGTTCCCGATCGGCGTTGTGTGATCATTGGCGGGCAGGGCAAGCCTGACCGCGGCGGATGGTGAAATGTCGTGGATCGTTGCTGTTGGCGGGGATTTGCTGAACCGAGGCCGCCGCGACAAGC
>JAUNUO010000264.1 GCA_030538135.1 Paracoccus sp. (in: a-proteobacteria) | reverse complement strand
TGCGGCCGGGCCGGGCCTCGCCCTTGCCATAAAGATGCATCTGCACCCCCGGCTGCGCCAGCAGGTCCGGCACCCGGTCCAGATCATCGCCGATCAGGTTTTCCATCACCACATCGGCATAGCGCGACCCGTCGCCCAGGGGCAGGCCCGCCACGGCGCGGATATGCTGTTCGAACTGATCGACGGCACAGCCCGCCTGAGTCCAATGGCCGCTGTTGTGCACCCGCGGCGCGATCTCGTTCACGATCAGCCCGCCATCGGTCACGAACAGTTCCACCCCCATGACGCCGACGTAATCCAGCGCCGTCACGATCCGCCCGGCCAGCAGAACCGCATCGGTCGTCACCCGCGCCGGCAATCCGCAGGGAACGGTGGTGCTGCGCAGGATGCCTTCGCGATGGACGTTCAGGCCGGGGTCATAGGCCGCCACCCGGCCATCCGCCCCGCGCGCCACGATCACGCTGATCTCGGCGCTGAAATCGACGAAACCTTCCAGAACCGAGGGCGCGCCGGTCCATTCAGCGGCGGCCGGATCGGTGATCCGCACCTGCCCCTTGCCATCATAGCCCATGCGCCGCGTCTTCAGAATCGAGGGCGCACCGATCTGCGTCAGCGCGGCGGGCAGATCGGCCTCGCTGTCCACGGCGGCAAAGGGCGCGACCCGCAGACCCAGATCGCGCAGAAAGGTCTTTTCGGTAAGCCGGTCCTGACTGATCGCCAACGCGCGGCGGTTCGGACGGATCGGCACGATGCTTTCGATCAGATCGAGGGCCGAGGTCGGGACGTTCTCGAATTCATAGGTGACGACATCGACCGACCCGGCAAAGCGGCGCAGCGCCTCGTGATCGTCATAGGGCGCGGTCGTCACCGCATGGGCTACATCGCCCGCCGGTGCGGCGCCGGGTTCATAGATATGGCAGCGCAGACCCAGACGGCTGGCCGCGACCGACAGCATACGGCCAAGCTGGCCGCCGCCCAGAATACCGATGCTCTCAGTCATCCGACGGCTCCTGCGGGATGGAATCGGACAGGGCGGCGCGCCATGCATCCAGCCGCTGCGCCAGCGCCGGGTCGCTGATCGCCAGAATCCCCGCCGCCATCAGCCCGGCATTCGCCGCCCCCGCCGCGCCGATGGCCATGGTCGCGACCGGGTATCCCTTGGGCATCTGCACGATGGAATAAAGCGAATCGACCCCCGACAGGGCCTTGGTCTGCACCGGCACGCCGATCACCGGCACACGGGTTTTCGAGGCCATCATACCCGGCAGATGCGCCGCCCCGCCCGCGCCCGCGATGATGACCCGCAAACCGCGATCCACGGCGGTCCTGCCATAATCCCACAGCCGGTCGGGGGTGCGGTGGGCGCTGACGATCCGCGCCTCATACCCGATGCCAAGCTCGTCCAGAATGGCCGCCGCCTCGCGCATCGTCGGCCAGTCGGACTGGCTGCCCATGATGATACCGACCGGCTTGTCCATGCTGCCCCCGCATTTGTTCATGCTTTGCCATAGCGCGGGGTCGAACGGGACGCAACGCGGCGAAAGCGGCACGGCCCTGCCCCAAGCTGCGTATCTGGGCAAACAGCAAGCGGCCTTGCAGGACTGGGCCGTGTTCGGTCTGACAGGTCATGCGGTCACGATACGGATGCCAGGGCTCGGATCACCTCCGATGATTGCGGCCACAGTCCGATGAAGTCATCTGCCAAAAACGCATCGGCCACCGCCTGCCAGTCGTTACCGTTCATCGCGGTCCAGAAATCGCGGATCAGGGACATCAGCGCGGCGCGATGGATTTGTTCGGCGCATCCGTCGGCGGCAGACCCCACATCGCCTGCACCTGCGCGATGGTCAGGTTGACGCCCTTGGGCAACCGTGCGGGCGGCTGGGTCCGGCGCGACAGGTTCAGAATGTCGCCGTCGCGGATTTCATCATTATAGACCAGATAATCGGTCAGGAACCCGCATTCCCACGCGCTGCCGCGTGCGCCGGTGACGGGATTATAGGTGTTCGCGCCATAGCGGAAACACATCTCGCCCTTGATCGGCCCGCTGCCCCTGATCTGCCATTCGCCGGGCAGGATCATTCGATTGCCGGGATAGAGCAAAAAACTGCGCCCATCCGGGGCCAGATATTCGATCTGGGTGCCATGGGCGCGGGAATATGATTTGACGGTCGTTGCCGCCAGCATCGCGTGAACCGGAGCGGGGTTTTCGTTAAGCCGTTCCGCTGCCAGAAATTCGGGGCTGGTCGTGCAGGCCGCAAGTAACAGACAAGCCGCAGGAATAACGCGCATCGGCTCCTCCAAATGAAAAAGCCGCAACCCGAGGGTCGCGGCTTTCACGGTTCCGGTCAATCGCGGATCACAGCGTGTCCAATGCCTCGACGGCCTTTTCCAGATCTTCCTTGCTGACCTCTTTGTCCGACACCTTGG
>JAUNUO010000043.1:18559-21466 GCA_030538135.1 Paracoccus sp. (in: a-proteobacteria) | reverse complement strand
AATCCGTTGACGAACGGCCGATCCCGTCGCACCCTGCCGCCGAACAGGAGGGATGACATGGCCACCCAGACCTATACCGGAAGCTGTCAGTGCGGCGCCGTCGCCTTTCAGGTCGATGCTGATCTGGACCGAACCTTTACCTGCAACTGCTCGCGCTGTCGGCGCATGGGCTTTGTCCTGACATTTGTGCCGCGCGCGGCCTTTCACCTGACGGCCGACGGTCCGACGACCGAATACCAGTTCAACAAACACGCCATCTCGCACCGGTTCTGTCCGGTCTGCGGGGTGCAGTCCTATGCCTATGGCGAACGCGAGGGGCAGCCTCTGGTGGCGATCAACGTCAACTGTCTGGACGATGTGGACGCCCGCGCGCTGGCATCGCAGGCGGTGGACGGGGCCAGCCGTTAACCACGCCGGGGCAGGGGTCAGATCGCGCTGGCCATGCCTCCGGCCCGGCGCTATGGTCCGGGCATGAGCGATACCCTGCCCCCATGCCCCGCCTGCGCCTCGGATTATACCTATCAGGTGGACACCCTGCTGACCTGCCCGGAATGCGGCCATGAATGGCAACCGGGCGCGGCGGATGAGGACGCGCCGCAGATCCGCGACAGCGTCGGCAATGTGCTGGCCGATGGCGATACCGTGACGGTCATCAAGGATCTCAAGGTCAAGGGTTCGTCTCAGGTGGTCAAGGTCGGCACCAAGGTGCGCGGCATCCGCCTTGTCGATGGCGATCACGACATCGACTGCAAGATTCCCGGCATCGGCCAGATGGGGCTGAAATCGCAGTTCGTGAAAAAGGTGGCGGATTAACCGCGCCGCCACGGCAACGACCAGTCGCCGTTCCAGCGCGGGGCGGCGTGGGTCAGCCACCACCACGACATCCACCACAGCGCGGCCATGACCCACAGGTCGATGACCAGACGCTGCGCCAATGTCTGATCCGCCGGCGTCACCTGAAACGCATCGCCCAAGACCGACAACAGAACGCAGATGACAAAGGACCACAGCCCGCCGCGCCCGATGGTCTGCAAGGCCCGTCCGATGCCGGTATCGGCCATCCGCGCGAACAGCGGCGCCAGCGGCACGGTGACAAGCCAGCTTGCGCCCATGATCGCCAGATAGCGGGTGCCGTCCAGCGGCCATTTGTTGATTTCGCCATAGATCAGCTTCATCGCCTCGCGCAGGGGCAGGGCGGCTTCGCCGACCTTCAGCGCCAGAATGATCGTCGCGCCAAAGGTGAACATGATCGCCGACAGCGTCGTCAGCAGCCGCGCATGCGGCATCAGCACCGGCATCAGCCGGGTGCGGAACAGCCCCATTGCCACGCCCGAATAGAACAGCATCTGCCAGCCGAACGGGTTGAACAGCAGCCCGCCATTGTTATGGTTGGGGATCAGCGGGTTCAGCACCGGCGCGAACCACCACAGCAGCACCGACCCGGCGGCAAAGGACAGTGGCCAGCGCAGCAGCACCGGCACAAGCAACGGCGCCGTCGCCAGCAGCAGGACGTAGACGGCCAGCACATCCAGCAGGTTCGGTTGCAGCCACATTGTCGCCAGCACGCCGACATAGCCCAGCGGCTTTTCGATCACCCATTCCGCATAGGCGTTCCAGATCGCCGTATGCGGCAGGCCGACATGCAGCAGAAAGGCCGACAACAGCGCCATGACGACCCCGCCCACGACCAGCGCCCGCCAGACCTGAAACGAGCGCCGGGCGAAACGCCACTGTGCCGCCGCCCGTCCCTGTTTCGTCTCGACCGACAACCAGACCAGCCCGACCAGAAAACCCGACAGCAGCACGAACAGTTCTGCGGCGTCGAAGATGGAAAAATTCGCCAGCGTCAGCCCGCGCAGGGGCGATACCGGCATATGGTCCAGCATGATGCAGACCAGCGCATAGCCGCGCAGCATATCGAGGGCAATCAGCCGCTTCATGGGTGGGTTACTCCGGCAGGCGGCTCCAGCCGGTCAGCAGGGCCGGATCACCGATCAGCGCGGTGGTTTCGGGGCGGTCCAGAAAGGACAGCGCCTCGGTCCGGGTCGCGGCATGGGCGATCTTGGCCCCGGCCGTGATGGCGGGCAGGCGCGTGGCGGCCTGGGCTGGCTGGGGTGGGGACAACAGGGCAAGGTGGCGGGCAAGGGCGTCGGCATCGCTGCCAAGGCGCAGGATGGATTCGGGGCCAGCGATGGGGCGGGGCAGGCTGCGGGCGATGGTGGTGGCCTCGGACAGGATGGCGGGCGGGTCGTGTTCCTCGGGCGTAACCAGAAGCCCGCGCCTCCGCGCCCACCGGCCGAACAGCGGGCTGGCGGAATAGCGCGAGGTGAAAGGTGACAGGATCAGCCCGGCGATGATCGGCGACAGCCAGATCAGCTGTGCCGGCGAAAACCACGCCAGCACGACCAGTGTGCCCGCGCCCAGGGCCACATGTGCCCAGTGATGGCGCAGCACCGACCCCCAGGCCGGCATATGCCCGGCGCGGTGCTGTGCCTCCCACCCGGAATCGCGGCCGCGCAGGATGTCCCAGATCTGCCGGGTCTGGATCAGCATCTGCACCGGCGCGATCAGGGCCGACAGCAGGATTTCGAACAGCGCGCTGGCCAGAAGGCGCCGCCGCCCGCCCGCATCGCGCGCCAGAGGACGCCGCCATGCGCGAAAAGTGGCGATGAGCTTTGGCACCAGCAGAAAACCCATCGCGGCGACGAAAAGCCACAGCATCCGGCGGCTGTCGAACACCGGCCAGTTGGGGAAAAGCTGATAGTAATCGGGGAAATAGGCCGGTGTGGACAGCAACACCCAGGCCGAAAGGGTCAGCCCGACAAGGATCAGCCCCAGCCACATCGGCGACATCAGGAACCCCAGCACGCCGATGATGAAATGCACCCGGCTGATGCCGCGCAACCC
>JAUNUO010000043.1:10994-18459 GCA_030538135.1 Paracoccus sp. (in: a-proteobacteria) | reverse complement strand
TTATGGCCCCAGTAATTGCCGGTCTGCCCCGACCATGCCGCCACGCCGCGCGCGATCATTGGCCCATAGACGCGGCCCGCGAACTGCACCACGCGGGCAAAGATCGTCTCGCCGCCGACCAGCATCGGCATGGTCTGGATCAGGCCGATCTGCGGGTCGGCCTCCATCCGCGCGGACAGGCGGGCCACGGTGTCGCCGGTCATTACGCTGTCGGCGTCCAGCACCACGATCTGATCGTAGCGCCCGGCCCAGCGACGCCAGAATTCGGCCAGGTTGCCCGATTTTCGGTCGGTGTTGTCGTCCCGGCGGCGATACCAGACCGGCAGCGGCGACAATTCGCGGGCGGCGGAGACGGCCAGCGTTTCGTTCACCGCCACCTCGGGGTCGCGGCTGTCGGACAGCACAAAGATTTCCGCCCGGTCGCCAAAGCCAAGCCGGTCCAGATCGCGGGCCAGCGCGACCAGCAGACTGATGCTGACGGCGGCGTTTTCGTGATAGACCGGCATCACCACGGCAAGCCGCGCCCGGCCCGGAACGTCGGCCGGGTCGCGCGGGCGAGCGGCAAACAGCCCGGCCAGCATCGAACAGAACGACATTCCGACCCAGGCAAAGGTCGGCGTGAACAGCGCCAGCAGCGCGATCTGCAAGGCCAGCGGCTGATCGCCGAACGCATCCAGCATGACGGCAAAGCCGATCCATGTGATCGCCGCAGTGCCGCCAAAGGTCAGCAGCCGCGCCGCCCATGTGCGCCAGCTTTCGCGCCAGCGGCCCGGCGCGCTGCGCACCGGGCGGGCGCGGAAATCCTGCACCGGCATGTGCAGCGGCGATTCCGGCGGCACCGGCGGCAGGTGGCGCAGATCGGTGGTGGTCATATCAGGGGCGAGACCCGTCATATCGACCAGCGCGCCATCCATGTTTCCGACAATGCGGCGCCGCCTTCGCTGGTCAGGGCGGCGCGCAGATCGGCCAGCCGGGCCTCGCGCGGCTCGAACTCGAAGGCCAGACGCAGCACGCCCTGCGACGGGATCGGCTTGAGATAGGCGTGGACGATTTCCCCGGCCGAGGCGTTGACGGCGATCTGCGGCAACTGCTCCTGAAACAGCGTCAGATCATAGTCGATGATAAAGCTGCGCCCGGTTGGGCTGTTGATCGACTTGCCCGCCCGCGTCGCCCGCACCTGCGCCACCGGCCCGGAGGTCTGCGCCAGCGGGGCAAAGATCAGCCGATAGGACCAGTCGGCCCGCTGCCCGGCCTTGAGCGGCGCCTTGGGCAGCCAATAGGACACGATATTGTCGTTGAATTCATTCTCGACCGGAATTTCGATCAGCCGCACCTCGCCCTCGCCCCAGTCGCCGACCGGCTCGATCCAGGCCGAGGGGCGCAGGTGATAATTCGCCTCGGCATCCTCGAAGTCGATGAACTGCCGGGTCCGTTGCAGCAGGCCAAAACCGCTGGGGTTACGGTCCACGAAGGACGAGATCTGCAAATTCTTGTGGCTGGACAGCGCCCGCCACAGATCCTGCCCGGCCCCGGTGCGCATGGCCAGACCGTCGCTGTCATGCACGGCGGGGCGGTAATCGTCCACGCCCGCGCGGCTGGCTGGCCCGAACCAGAACATCGAGGTCAGCGGCGCGATGCCCGCCCCCGCCACATCCGCGCGCGGAAACAGCGCCATGCGCACCCGCACCACGGTTTCCGCGCCGGGCGTCACGTCGAACTGATAGGCCCCGGCAAGGGACTTGCTGTCCAGCATCGCATAGATGCGCACCGATTCCGCATCCTCGGCGGGTTCGTCGATCCAGAAATCGGTGAACAGGGGAAATTCCTCGCCGCGCGGGCTGCCGGTGTCGATGGCAAGGCCGCGCGCCGACAGGCCATAAAGCGTGCCCCGCGCGACCGCGCGGAAATAGGACGCGCCTTGAAACACCAGAAATTCGTCGCGCACATCGGGCCGGTTCAGCGGGCAGCGCATCCGAAAGCCGGACCAGCCCATCTTGCCCACCGTGTCCAGATCGGCACCATCGGGGAATTGCGAGGGGTCGAAGTCAAGCTGATGCGGATCGAAGGGCAGCGGAACGACAACGCCCTGCCGCACCAGGCTGATCTGGATCGGTTCGTAAAAGATCGAACCGGGCGGCAACAGATCGACGCCGAACCGTGTATGACCGGCCAGCGGGTCCGCCTCGCGCTGGAACCGGATGCCGCGATACTGATCGTAATTCAGGTTGGCGAAACTGCCCACCTGATCGGCGACCGGCTGCGCATAGGGGGCGGCGGCGCGTTCGGCCGTCAGCGCGGCCAGCGCGTCGAAATCGAACAGGGCGGCGGCGGCGCCCGAACCTTCCGCCTCGTCGGCATGGGCGGCGGGTGCGGCGGCAAGGGTGGCAGCGGCGGTTGCGGCGGCCAGCGCACCGGCCGTTGACAGGAATTCGCGACGATCCAAGGTTTCCGCCCTCACTGGAAAAAACCGGTTAATCATAGGTTTGGCGCTGCATCGCAGCAAGACACTTTCATTACACAAAGGCCGCCTGTTGCGGCAATGCGGGTCGGGGCGGCGGAACCCCGCCCATCCCGGTCAGCCTTGCTGTCCCAGCCATTCGATGATGCGCGGGCGCAGGTTGGTTTCCCCCGCCGCGCGGCCCCGGTCGATTTCTGCGCGCAACCCGCCAAGCGAGACGCGCCGGATCAGATGCTTGACCGGCCCGATCGAGGCCGGGCGCATCGACAGCCGCCGGATGCCAAGCGCGGCCAGTGTCAGCGCCTCGATCGGGCGTCCGGCATCCTCGCCGCAGAAGGACAGCGGCACCCGCGCCTCGTCGCAGCGGGTCACGATCTGGCTTACAAGGTCCAGAAAGGCGGTGGACAATGTGTCATAGCGCCGCCGCACCCGTTCGTTCTCGCGGTCGGCGGCAAAGAAGAACTGCTTCAGATCGTTGCCGCCGATCGAGACGAAATCGCACATTTCAAAGAACCGGCGCGGGGCAAAGGCCATCGACGGTGTTTCCAGCATCGCGCCGACGCGGATGTCCGACGGCACCGGACGATCCAGCCGCTGTTCGCGGGCCAGTTCCTCCATCAGCATCTTGTAGGCGGTCTCGTATTCGCCGATTTCCGCGATAAAGGGGAACATGACGTGCAGGGGCCGCCCGACCGCCGCGCGGATCAGCGCCTGCAACTGCATCCGCAGAACGCCGCGCTTGTCCAGCCCGACGCGGATCGCGCGCCAACCCATCGCAGGGTTGGGTTCGTCATGCGGCTTCATATAGGGCAGCACCTTGTCCGAGCCGATGTCCAGCGTGCGGAACATCACCGGCTTGCCCTGCGCGTTGTCCATCACGCGGGCGTAAAGCGCGGCCAGCTCGCCCCGCTGCGGCACCCGGCTTCGGATCAGGAACTGCAATTCGGTGCGGAACAGGCCGACGCCTTCGGCCCCCGATCCGTTCAGCGAGGGAAGATCGGCCATCAGCCCGGCGTTCATGAAAAGCTGAACCTTGGTGCCGTCGGTGTCGGTGGCGGGCAGATCGCGCAGCCCGGCATAGCGTTTCTGCGCCTCGGCCTGCATCGCGATCTTGTCGCGAAAGGCGGCGGCGACGGCTTCCTCGGGGCGCAGATGCACCGTGCCGATATCGCCATCGACAAGGATCTGATCGCCGTTCAGCGCCTCGGCGCCGATCCGCGCGGCGTGAATGACCAGCGGAATCGCCAGGGCACGGGCGACGATGGCCGCATGGCTGCCAACCGAACCTTCCTCAAGCACCACGCCCTTCAACCGCCGCCCGTATTCCAGCAGTTCGGCCGGGCCGATGTTGCGGGCAATCAGGATCGGATTTTCGGGCATCGCCGCGCCGGTGTCGCGGCCCTGCCCGGTCAGGATGCGCAACAACCGGTGGGCCAGATCGTCGAGATCGTGCAGCCGGTCGCGCAGATAGGGGTCGGCCACGCTTTCCAGCCGGGCGCGGGCCTGACTTTGTTCCTTTTCCACGGCGGCCTCGGCCGACAGGCCAAGGTCGATATCCTCTTCCATGCGCCGCAGCCATGACCGCGAATGCGCGAACATGCGATAGGTTTCGATCACCTGCGCATGATCCCCCTCGCCCTCCATATCGGCCTCGGCCAAAAGGGAATCGACGGTGGCGCGCAGCGTGGCCACGGCATCCAGAAGCCGCGCCTTTTCCCGCTGCGGATCGTCGCCCACCGGATTGGAAATGACAACGCGCGGTTCATGCAGCCAGACGCGGCCTTCGGCGGCGCCTTCCTGAACGCCGGTGCCGCGGAACATCTGCGGAAAGTGATGGCTGGCGGGCAGGGAATCGGCGCTGCTGCCCTGAAAGGCGCCCAGTTCGGTCATCTCGGCCAGCACCATGGCCACGACTTCGAGACCATAGATGTCGTCCTCGGAAAACTGCCGGGCCTCGCGCGATTGCACGACCAGAACCCCCAGCTTTTCCCCAAGCCGCTGAATCGGGACGCCCAGAAAGCTGGGGAACACTTCCTCGCCCGTTTCGGGCATATAGCGGAAACCGGGTTCCGACGGCGCGTTCGCCGTGTTCACATGCCGCCCGGTGCGTGCGACGCGCCCGACCAGACCTTCGCCAAGGCGCATCCGGGTCTTGTGGACCGCTTCGGCCCGCAGCCCGCGCGTGGCGCAAAGCTCCAGCGTTTCGGCATCGCGGAACAGATAGATCGAACAGACCTGACACCGCATCGAATCCGCGATGTCATGGGTGATCTGATCCAGACGGCCCTGACCATCGCGGCGGGCCGAAAGGGTGTCACGCAGCCGCGCCAGCAGCTTGCGGGAATCGCTGTCCTTGCGCTCCGACATACTTCCCCCAATCGCACCCGAAAGTCTGCGGCGCGATCACGCCGCAGCGTGGGTCCGTTCAGGCCCGTTCCAGTTCAAACGCATCATGCAGCGCCTGCACGGCCAGTTCCATATATTTGCGGTCGATCAGGACGGAAATCTTGATCTCGCTGGTGGCGATGACCTTGATGTTGATATTTTCATCAGCCAGTGCCTTGAACGCGCGCGCGGCCACGCCGGAATGGCTGCGCATCCCGATGCCCACCACCGAAACCTTGGCCACGTCGGTATCGACGATCAGTTCGTCATAGGCGATCTTGTCGGCGGCCTTGGCTTCTTCCATGGCGCGCTTGGCGCGTTCGACCTGATTGATCGGCACGGAAAAGGTCATGTCGGTGACGGCGCCGGGGTGGTCTTCGTAATCGCGCTCGGAAATGTTCTGCACGATCATGTCCACGTTCACGCCCGCATCGGCCAGCGGCGCGAAGATGGCGGCGGAAATACCGGGCCGGTCCTCGACCGTGACCAGCGTGATCTTGGCTTCGTCCCGCGAATAGGCGACGCCGTTGACGATTTTCGATTCCATGATCTCATCCTCTGCGCAGACCAGCGTGCCCGAAGTCTCGTCGTTATCTTCGAACGACGACAGCACCCGCAGTTTCACGTTAAAGCGCATCGCCAGCTCGACCGAGCGGGTTTGCAGCACTTTCGCGCCGAGGCTGGCCAGTTCAAGCATTTCCTCGAACGCGATCTTGTTCAGCTTGCGCGCCTTGCGGCTGATGCGCGGATCGGTGGTATAGACCCCGTCCACATCGGTATAGATGTCGCAGCGTTCGGCATCGAAAGCGGCGGCAAAGGCGACGGCGGTGGTATCAGACCCACCCCGGCCCAGCGTGGTGATCCGGCCATCCGGCCCAAGCCCCTGAAAGCCCGCGACCACGGCAACGCGGAATCCTTCGGCGAATTTCTGGTCGATATTGGCGCGCGGAATGTCCACGAACCGCGCCGCCGAATGCTGCGAGGTGGTCTGGATCGGCACCTGCCATCCCTGCCACGACCGCGCCGGCACACCGATTTCCTGCAAGGTCAGCGCCAGCAGGCCGGCGGTCACGTTTTCGCCGCTGCTGACCACCGCGTCATATTCGCGGGCGTCGAACATGGGCGAGGTCTTTTCGACCCAACCGACCAGCTCATTCGTCTTGCCCGCCATGGCCGAGACGATGACGATCACGTCATAGCCGCGGTCCACCTCGCGCTGCACCTTATGGGCAACGTTCTTGATGCGGTCCAGATCGGCGACAGAGGTGCCGCCGAATTTCATCACCAGAAGCGGCATTCAACGGCCCCCCGCCAGCGCGTTTCGATTATCGCGCGGCTTTTATGTGCGGGGTGTCGAAAGGGCAAGGGGGAAAGGCGCAAGCCCCCGTCGTCAGTTCGCCTTCTGGCGCGGAACGAAGGGCAGGGGGGCGACGGGCACACCGTCCTCGATCAGGGCGCGGGCGTCGTGCAGGCTGGCTTCACCGTGGATCGCGCGCTGCGGAATGTCGCCGTCATGCATGGCGCGCGCCTGATCGGCGAATTTGGGGCCGACGTAATCCGAATTGGCCTCGACATGGCGGCGCAGCTTTTCCAGGGGCGAGGCTTCGCCGGTCTTGCGCGCCTTGTCCGAGGGCACGGCGGGCGCCATCAGCGCCTTGTCCACCGCCACCGATCCGCAGATCGTGCAGGCCACCTGACCCGCCGCGCGCAGCCCGTCGAACCCCTCGGACGAGCGGAACCAGCCATCGAAATCATGGCCCTTGTCGCAGCGCAGGTCATAGCGGATCATCGGGGCGGCGTCTCCTTTCCTTCATATATCGGCGTTGGCCGCCCCTTGTGCAAGCGCGGCGACCCGCGCCAGCAAGGGGCCGGGATCGCCCGCATTTTCCGTCAGCAGGGCGCGCGCCGCAGCACCCATATCGCGGGCGCGCGCCGGGTCGCGGACCAGCGCCGTCAGCGCCGCAGGCAGGTCGGCCACGGATTGCGCCGCGCCCGCGCCATCCAGCGCCGCATAGGCATCGGCAAAGTTCGACACATGCGGCCCGTGCAGGATCGCGCAGCCATGGGCGGCGGGTTCCCACGGCGTATGCCCGCCCCGGTCGATCAGCGATCCGCCGGTGAACACGATCCCCGCGCGGTCATACCACCGTGCCATCTCGCCCAGGGTATCAGCCAGAATCAGCGGTTCGTTATCCGCACCCGCCGACCGTCGCGCCAGGGACAGCCCGCGCGTCTCTGCCTGCGCGGCGATGGCATCGGCGCGGTCGGGGTGGCGCGGTGCCAGAATCAGCCGCAGCGCCGGTTCCTGCGACCGTGCCGCCAGAAAGGCATCTAGAACCGCGCCGTCCTCGCCCTCATGGGTGGATGCCGCCAGGAAGGTCAGGTCACGGATTTCTGAGGGCGTGGGCGCGGTGACCGCCGCCGGACCCAGCAATTTCAGGTCCAGACACGGCAACAGCGCGGCCCGGGGCAGGCCAAGCGTCAGCAGCCGATCCTGACTGCCCGCATCTTGCGCCGACAGCCCGTTCAGCCGTGCCAGCACTGGCCCGATCAGCCCCGGCAGGCGCGCCCACCGCGCCGCCGACCGCGCGGAAATCCGCGCCCCGGCCATGATCTGCGGCA
>JAUNUO010000043.1:0-10894 GCA_030538135.1 Paracoccus sp. (in: a-proteobacteria) | reverse complement strand
GCCCACCGCGCCGCCGACCGCGCGGAAATCCGCGCCCCGGCCATGATCTGCGGCACGCCGCGCCGCGCCAGCAGGGCGGATCGCACGGGCCAGAACTCGCCCTCGATGGTCAGTTGCACCGCCGGGCGCACGGCATCCAGAAACCGTCCCGTTGCGCCGGGGGAATCGAACGGCGCCAGCCGCGCCGCCAGGCCGCGCCCGCGCGCCAGATCGCGGCCCGTGGTGCTGTTCGTGGTCACGATCACGCGATGATCCGCCGCCAGCCGTTCGGTCAGCACCCGTGCCGAGTTCAACTCGCCCACCGATGCCGCATGAATCCAGATCGTCGCCGGGGCAGGGGGCGCATCCAGCATCAGCCGTTCGCGCCAGACCGCGTTGCCGGCCAGCGCCCGCAGGCGCAGCGCGGCCTCGGCCAGGCGTGTTGTCGCGGCATAAATCATCGCAGGCCCGGAAAGTTCTGGAGGTGGGTACCGGAATCGAACCGGTCTTCACGGATTTGCAATCCGGTGCGTAACCTCTCCGCCAACCCACCGCCTGACGAGGTTCCGCACCGATAAAGGATCGCGGCGCAACCTGCAAGCCGACTTTCGCCGCGGGCGCCGGGCCGAACCGGCGTTGCCCGTGCCGGCAATTCGTGGCAATAACCAATCGACATGCCGCAGAAAGGTTCCCGCGATGCCCGATTTCGCCGCGCGCCGCTTGATGATGGTGGACACGCAGGTCCGCCCCAATGATGTCACGAAATTCCCCGTGATCGAAGCGATGCTGACCATCCCGCGCGAGGATTTCGTGCCGGATTCCCGTCGCGATGTCGCCTATTCCGGCGAAAACGTGGATATCGGCGGGGGTCGCGTCCTGCTTGAGCCGCGGACGCTGGGCAAGATGGCCGATGCGCTGGACGTGCAGCCGGGCGATCTGGTGCTGGATCTGGGCTGCGGCTATGGCTATTCCACCGCCGTTCTGGCGCGCATGGCGCAGGCCGTCGTCGCCGTCGAGCAAGACGAGGAAATGGCGCGCGAGGCCGAGGTCCGGCTGTCGCAGGCAGGTGTCGATAACGCCGCCGTGGTCCACGGCGGCTTGACCACAGGCTGGCCGGGGCAGGCGCCCTATGACGCCATCTTCATCGGCGGCGCCGTCGAAGAGGTTCCCGAGACCCTGAACGAACAGCTCAAGGAAGGCGGGCGTATCGTCGCCGTGTTCGCCGAAGGCAATCTGGGCGTCGTCCGCATCGGCTATCGGCTGAACGGCCGCATCAACTGGCGCTTTGCGTTCAACGCCCATGCGCCGCTTTTGCCCGGCTTCGAATTGTCGCGGGGATTTGCCCTGTGATCCGCATTCGTCACTTTGCAGGCGTGGCCGTCGCCGGGATGATCGCCCTTGCCGCAACCGTTCCGGCGCGGGCCGAAACGCTGGCCGACGCCATGGTCGCCGCCTATCGGCATTCGGCCCTGATGGATCAGAACCGCGCCGTCCTGCGCGCCGCCGACGAAGATGTTGCCGCCGCCGCAGCAGCGCTTCGCCCGGTTATTCAATGGGTTGCGGGCCATACCTATCGTTACATCGAGGGCGGGACCGAACAGAACACTTCGACCCTCAGCCTCTCGGCGCAGATGACCCTGTTCGATTTCGGGCGCAGTCAGCTTGCCATCGACATCGCCAAGGAAACCGTGCTGGCCACGCGTGAGGCGCTGGTCGGCATCGAACAGGACGTGATTCTGGGTGCGACCGAGGCCTATTTCAACGTCTGGGCCGCGCGCGAACAGGTTGCCCTGCAAGCCAACTCGGTCCGGGTTCTGGCGCAGGAACGGCAGGCCGCGCAGGATCGTTTCGACGTGGGCGAGATCACCGTGACCGACGTGTCTCTGGCCGATGCGCAGCTGGCCGCAACGCGCGCCCGGCTTGCCTCGGCCGAAGGCGATCTGGCCACAGCCGAGGAACGCTATCTTGCCGCGACGGGTCGTCGCCCCGGCAGGTTCGGCGCCCCGCCCGCCTCGCCGCGCCTGCCCGAATCGGTCGAGGCCGCGCGCGGGGTTGCGCAGCGCACCCATCCTTCGATCCGCCAGCTTCAGCGGCAGGCGGCGGCGGCCGAACTGGGCGTCGCGGCGGCTGCGGCGGAACGCAATCCGACCGTGACCGGCTCGGTCGGGCTGTCGTCGCAGGACGGGCCGACGGGCTTTGGTTTCAACACCACGACCAGCGGCGCCACGGTCGGCGTCGAAATGTCGCAGACGATCTATTCCGGTGGCCGCCTGCCCTCGGCGCATCGCAAGGCGATGGCTCAGCGCGATCAGGTGCGCGCCGCGCTGTTGAATTCGGCGCGTTCGGTCAGTCAGTCGGTGGGCACCACCTGGTCCTATATCGAGGTGGTCAAGGCCCAGATTCGCGCGATCGACCAGCAGATCCTCGCCGCGCAGCAGGCCTATGACGGCGTGCGCGAAGAGGCGATGCTGGGCGCGCGCACCACGCTGGACGTGCTGGATGCCGAACAATCGCTGCTGTCGGCGCGGGCCGACAGAATTTCTGCGCAGGCCAATCTGCAATTAGCACATTATCAACTTTTGGCCGCTATGGGTCTTTTGACGGTAGAAAACCTCAAGCTAGGGATTCCGACATATGACCCATCCGAATATTACAAGGCCGTGCGCGAAGCGCCCTATACCAGCCGGCAGGGCGAAAACCTTGATCGCGTTCTGCGCGCGATCGGGCGAAACTGACGCTTTTGACGCGGGGGTGGGCCATGAATGACATGACCCATCCCAACACTGCCGCCCGTATCTCGGACGATATCGGCGACGTTCTGTCCGCCATCCGCCGCCTGATCGCCGAGGACGAGGCGATGGGCGATGATGCCGCGCAGGACGAACCGCTGAAACTGGCCGTTGGCGGCGATGTTCTGGCCCGGCGCTATGGCGGCAATGCGGCGCTGGCGCGGCAGATGGTGCTGTCGTCCCATTCGGGTGCCGAACCGGATGCGGCTGAAACGCGGGTCGCGCCCGACGAGATTCTGGAATTCGCTGACGAAACGGCGATGCATCCGTTCGAGGCTGCGGTTCTGGCCATTCAGGACGATGCCGAAGATGATGCGCCCGCCGAATCGACCCCCCTGCGGTTGAGCGAGGCGGATCGGGTCATTCCCTCTGACGCCGAGAATGAACAGATGGCCGCCCCCCGCCGCCGCAGCCGCTGGGCGCGGATCGGGATTCCGACCTACCGGCGTCAGACCAGCCAACCAGCTGAACCCCAGCCCGCCGCCATTGGCGAGGAGCCGACGTCGTTCGCCGCGGAAAATACCCCGATGATCGAAGCTGTGGCAGATATTCCGGTGGCCGACATGGTGGCCGACATCGCGGCGGACCTGCCGCCGGTCGAGGACATGCCCGTCCCGCCCCCCGTCGAAGCCGCGCCGGTTGCGGTTGCCCCGGAACCGGCCGCGACGAATGCCGATGTGCCGCAGGCCCTGCGCGCCCTGATCCGCGAGATGATTCAGGAAGAACTGCATGGCGAGCTGGGCCAGCGGTTTTCCCGCAACCTGCGGGCGGTGATCCGGCGCGAGGTGCTGGCCGCGATTGACGACCGGATGTGATCCTCGGGCAGACCGAAGACCGAAAAGTAAACCCCGCGGGCGGTGTCGCGGAGTTTTTTCTTTTGGTCAGAACATCCCTTCGGGGTCGATGCTGTCGAAACCGCGCCGGATTTCGAAATGCAGAACCCCGGACGAGGTGGATTTGCCGATCGGCTGCCCACGGCTGACCCCGTCGCCCTGCTTGATGTTCAGATCGTCCAGCCCGGCATAGACCGACAGCAGATCGTTTTCGTGCCGCACCACCACGATGGGCGTGCCCTCGGTATCGCGGGTGATCGCCGCCACGCGCCCGCTCGCGGCGGCGTTGACCGGCGTTCCGGCAGGCGCGGCAATGTCGATTCCTTCGTTGCGGCCCTTGGCATAGGGGCGGACGATGGCGCCATTCACCGGCATGGTGAACCGTCCGGTCGTGGTTGCCGCCGTCCGCGTCGCCCCAAGATCGGGGCCAGAGGGCGGCGTGACCGGGGTAGCCGCCACCGGCGTTTCCTCGGACGGAAGCGCGCGCGAGGCCGAGGGCGGTTCGGGCGTCGGGCTGCCGGTGCCGGGGGCGGTGACCGTGGCGGGTGGGGTGGCATTGCCGGCGGGCGGATTTTGTCCCGCCACCGGGATCAGCAATCGTTGGCCGGGGCGCAGGCTCATGTCCGAGGGCAGGCCGTTCCAGGCCGCCAGATCGGCCACGCTGACGGAATAACGCCGCGCGATGGACCAGGCGGTTTCACCCGCGCTCACCACATGCTGGCGCGGGGCGGTGGTGGTAGCCGGGGCCGGCGGCTGTGCCGCGGCTGCCTGTGCCGGTGACGCCGCCGTGGCCGCCGGGCGCGCGCCATATCCGGCCGGGCGCGTCGCCGGTTGCCCCGGCAGCGCCACAACCGCGCCCGCGTTCAGCGGCGCATTGGCGGCAATGGCGTTATAGCTGGCCAGCGCGGCCGCGTTCAGGCCCAGCCGGGCCGCGATGCTGGCGACCGTATCGCCCTGCCGCGCCACGGCGACGCGGCTGTTCTGAAAGGTGATGACGCCCTGCGCATCGGGTGCAGGGCGCGGTGTCGCGGTCTGGGCCGCCGGTGCGGTGTTCAGCGCGCCGGGGATCATCCCGCGCAGGTCGATGTCCATCCCGCCGGGGCCCTGCCCGGTGCAGGAAGCCAGAACCGCCAGCCCGACCGATCCGGCCAAGGCCCTGAAACTAAATGACATATATCCGCCCTTTCCGCCTGTATCGCGGCCGGGGGTCATGTCTGGCCCAACCCCTCGACCAGCGGGACGAACCGCACCTGGCGCAGTTCGTCGTAATCGAAACCGTTTTCCCCGCGCCGCACACGGATCAGCGTCTGCACCGCATCCGATTGGCCGACGGGGACAACCATGATACCCCCGATCTTGAGCTGTGCCAACAGAGGCCCCGGTGGATCTTCGGCGGCGGCGGTCACAAGAATGCGGTCGAAGGGTGCCTGATCGGGCAGCCCGCGCGATCCGTCGGCCACCTGCGCGGTGATGTTGGTCAGCCCCAGTTCGTCGAACAGCGCCTGCGCCTCGGTCACCAGGCGGCGGTGGCGGTCGACGGTATAGACGCGGCGCACCAGCCCCGACAGGACCGCGGCCTGATAGCCCGAGCCGGTTCCGACCTCCAGAACCGTATCGCGCGGCCCGGTTTCCAGAGCCTGCGTCATCAACCCCACGACCGAGGGCTGGGAAATCGTCTGCCCGCAGGGAATGGGCAGCGGCATGTCGTCATAGGCCCGATCGGCGAACTGGCCCCGGACAAAGGCGCCCCGGTCGATTCGTTCCATCGCGGCCAGAACGCGCGGGTCCGTCACCCCGCGCGAGCGAAGCTGGAACAGGAACCGCATCTTGCGTTCCGAGGCGTCGTGCTCCATCCGCTCAGCCTTCGTCCAGCGTAAGCGCCAGCGCCGGCAGGGAATCGCGGCAGGTCAGGTCGGCGCGCATCGGCGTCACCGCGATATAGCCGTCGAGGTTCGCGGCCACGTCGCTGCCCGGTGTCGCGGGCGAATTCTGCGGCCCGCCCGAAATCCACAGATAGCGCCGCCCGTTCGGCGCGTCGAAGGGCTGCATGGCAAAGCGTGACCCGCCCCGCCGGCCCTGCGGCGCAACCCGCACCCCGCGCACGGCGGCGGCCGACAGGGGCGGAAAGTTCACGTTGTAGAACAGCGGAAAATCCGCCTCGGATTCCCAGTCGCCGTGATCCAGAATGGCCCGGATCACGCGGGCGCCGTGCTGGCGCGCGGCCTCGAAGGGATCGTCCAGCGCCATGGTTTCGGGGCCAAGATATTGCGACAGCGCGATGGCCGGCACATCCTGCAAGGCCGCCTCCATCGCGCCGCCGATGGTGCCGGAATACATGACGTTCTCGCCGGCGTTATTGCCCCGGTTCACCCCCGACAGCACCAGATCGGGCGGCGCGCCCGCCATCACGTCGGAAATGGCGGCCATGACGCAATCGGCCGGGCTGCCCTCGGCGGCAAAGCGGCGCTCGGCCAGTTTGGCCACCATGGTCGGGCGGGAATAGCTGATGCAATGGCCGACGCCCGATTGCTCGAACGCGGGGGCGACGGTCCAGACCTCGCCCTGCGGCCCGGCGATCTCGGCCGCGATCTCGGCCAGCGCGGCCAGCCCCGGCGCGTTGATCCCGTCGTCATTGGTGATGAGAATACGCATTCCGGCCCCGCTTGCTGTCCCTTTACGCCTGATTAACGGTGCATCACCTTTCCATCAAGGACAAGCGGCGCAAAGCCCTTTGACGCCGCGACGCGGCACGGGCAGGATGGCGGCAGGGCAGAACAGGCGGACGATGCAGATTTACCTTCCCATTGCCGAAGTGTCGGTCAACGCCTTCACGTTGATCGGTCTGGGCGGCATCGTCGGCCTGATGAGCGGGCTTTTCGGCGTCGGCGGCGGCTTTCTGATAACGCCGCTGCTGTTCTTCATCGGCATCCCGCCCGCCATTGCCGTGGCGACCGGCGCCAATCAGGTCGTCGCGTCGTCGGTCAGCGGGGTTCTGGCGCATCTGCGGCGCAAGACCGTCGATTTCCGCATGGGCGGGGTGTTGCTGGCCGGGGGGATGGTCGGGTCTTGGCTGGGCGTCTGGGTGTTCACGCTGTTGCAGCGGCTGGGGCAGGTCGATCTGGTGGTGCAACTGTGCTATGTGGTGTTTCTGGGCCTGATCGGCGTGATGATGCTTCAGGAAAGTGTCCGCGCCCTGACGGCCCGCAACCGCACCGCGACGCGCAAGCGGCTGCATGAACACAACTGGGTGCATCGCCTGCCGCTCAAGGTGAAATTCCGCGCCTCGGGACTGTATATCAGCGTCATTCCACCGCTGATCGTGGGGGTGCTGGTCGGGGTGCTGGCGGCGATCATGGGGGTCGGCGGCGGGTTCATCATGGTGCCCGCGATGATCTATCTGCTGGGGATGCCGACCAAGGTCGTCGTCGGCACGTCGCTGTTCCAGATCACCTTCGTCACCGCCTTTACCACGCTGATGCATTCGATCAGCTATAATACCGTCGATATCATGCTGGCAGTGCTGCTGATTATCGGCGGGGTGACGGGGGCGCAGTTCGGCACCCATCTGGGGGCAAAGCTGCGGGCCGAACAGTTGCGCATCCTTCTGGCGCTGCTGGTGCTGCTGGTCTGCGGCCGGCTCGCGCTGGACCTGTTCCTGCGGCCCGACGATCTCTATTCCATCGCTCCGGGCCGGACATGAGGGGGCTGCTGCTGGCTGCGCTGCTGTTCGCTGCGCCCGCCGCCCTGGCGCAGCAGACGGGCGATACCTATCCGACCTATCCCGATTTCGGCCGCCCGGCCGAGGTCGCGGAACCCGGCGATGGCACGCCACCCGCGGAACGGGTCGTCGCAGGCCTGTCCAGCGATGCGGTGGCGATCACTGCCAGCTTTGACGGGTCCGACATCCTGATCTATGGCGCGATCAAGCGTGAAACCCCGATCCCCGACGGCCCGCCGTTGCAGGTGATCGTCACGGTCGAGGGGCCGGGGCAGGTGCTGACCATCCGGCGCAAGGCGCGCAGGCTGGGCATCTGGGTGAACACCGAATCCCTGCATGTCGGCGCGGTGCCCAGCTTTTACGTCGTGGCGACATCGGCCCCGCTGGCGCAGACGTTGCTGCCCGATTACGACACCCGCTATCGCATCTCGGTTCCGCTGGCCCTGCGCGCCTTCGCCGGGCCGGTCGAGGTCGAGGATGCCGTGGCCTTTACCGAAGCCCTGATCCGCCTGCGCGAGGCCGACGGCATCTATCGTCTGGACCAAGGCGCGGTCCATGTGGTTGACCAGACCCTGTTTCGCGCCGATGTGCGCCTGCCCGCCAACCTGATCGAAGGCGAATACCGCACCCGCATCTTTCTGCTGCGTGACGGTCGCGTCATCGACGTCCACCGCGCGCCCATCGAAGTGCGCAAGGTCGGTCTGGAACGCTGGCTTTACCGCATGGCCTTCGATCAGCCGCTGCTTTACGGGCTGATGTCGCTGGCCGTCGCCGTCGTCGCCGGCTGGGGCGCATCGGCGGCCTTCCGGTTGATGCGGCGGCAATAGAACGATGTTGGATCAATTTTTACGTTTGAAAATAGAGATTTGAGCGGCGCTTTCCGGTATTTCACGCGGCAGTGAAATGAAAGGAAGCGTTCTCATGTATCGTATCTCTGTTCTTATGGTTGCTGCCGGAATCGGTCTGGCGGGTTGCGCGCAATCCTCGATCCAGCCGATGGCGAAAGACACCTTCAAGGTCGCGACGGTGGCGGCCCCGGCCTGTGGTCCAAATGGCGCGCGCAATGTCGCGTTCAAAACCGCCTCGGTCGAGGTGATCCGGCGCGGGCACGACAAATTCGTCATCGTCGGCGACAGCCACAATGAAAACTTCTGGTCGGGCAATCACGGTCAGGACATGGTGGTGCGGGTCATCCCCGAATCCAGCCCCGAGGCGCGCAACGCCCTGTCGGCCCGCGAACAACTGGGCGACAACTGGCAACAGACGGTCAGCAAGGGCGCACCGACGACCTGCGGCTGAAACGACAACCGGCGCCGCGGGGTTCTGTTTGTCCAGATACGCCTCTTTGCGCGGTCGCACGGCGCCGTCGCCGAAAAGTTAAGGCCAGCCCTCCGCAGCCCAGACCGTTGTGCGATCTGTGTACAGGCTGTGTACAGCCGGTGTACGGCTTGTGCATGGGTTGTGCAGCCTCAGGGCCAGCAATTGCTGGCCCCGGCCCTGTCTGCAACGCGCGTTGTTGCGCGGCGCAACGCGCGCTGCCCGCCGTTAACCTTTCGCGGCGATCTTGTCGGCCTGGGTGACGATCACCTGCGCCTGTTTGATCGAGGCAATATCGACCAGCCGCCCCTTGTAAACCGTCGCCCCGGCGCCGGTGCGGGTGGCCTCTTCCATGGCGGCCAGAATTTCGCGCGCCTCGGTCACGGCCTTTTCCGAAGGCGAGAATACCTCATTGGCCAGCGCCACCTGGCTGGGGTGGATCGCCCATTTGCCGACCATCCCCAACGTCGCCGAGCGCAGCGCCTGCGCCCGGAACCCGGCCTCGTCGCTGAAATCGCCGAACGGTCCATCCACCGGCAGAACGCCATGCGTGCGGCAGGCGGCGACGATCTTGGCCTGCGCCCAGTGCCATGGATCGGACCAGTATTTGGCTCCTTCATGGTGCATATAATAGTTTTCCTGCGTCCCGCCGATGCCGGTCGTGGCCATCCCCATGCTGGCCGCGAAATCCGCCGCGCCAAGGCTGATCGCCTCCATCCGCGGCGAGGCGCTCGCGATGTCCTCGACATGACAGATGCCGGCGGCGGTCTCGATGATCGCCTCGAAGGCAATCTTTTTCTGCCGGCCCTTGGCCCGTTCAACCGCCGTCACCAGAGCATCTACCGCATAGATATCGCTGGCATTTCCGGCCTTGGGGATCATGATCTGATCCAGTCGATCCCCCGCCTGTTCCAGCAGATCCACCACGTCGCGATACCAGAACGGCGTATCCAGCCCGTTGATGCGCACCGATACCGTCTTGTCGCCCCAATCCACGTCGCCGATGGCCTGAATGATGTTCTTGCGCGCCTGTTCCTTGTCGTCGGGCGCGACGGAATCTTCCAGATCGAGGTTGATGACATCCGCCGCCGAGGCCGCCATCTTTTCAAACAGCGCCGGGCGCGAGCCGGGGCCGAACAGTTGACAGCGGTTCAGACGGGCGGCGGGCAGGGGCTGGGTGCGAAAGCTCATCTCGTGCCTTTCGGAAAATTGCGTGAAAACCTGCCAGATGGCTAGTTTATTGCCGCACTGCTTGCAAGGCGCATTTCGCAACCGCAGAAAAATGCCGCCCTCGAACGGCCTGCGTGCCATCTTCCCACGGCTGCCGTTGCCACGCCTTGACGGGGCGGGGCTTCTGTCGGAAACCCGCCGCGACACCTGCGACAAAGGATTGCGCCATGACCCGCACCGTTTATGTGAACGGCGACTATCTGCCCGAAGATCAGGCCAAGGTTTCCGTGTTCGACCGCGGCTTTCTGATGGCCGACGGCGTTTACGAAGTCACCAGCGTGCTGGACGGCAGGCTGATCGACTTTGGCGCCCATAGGGCGCGGCTGAAACGATCGCTGGCCGAACTGGACATGGCTAACCCGCTGTCCGATGACGACTGGCTGGCGATCCATCGTCGCATGGTGGCCGACAATGGCATCGACCAGGGGCTGATCTATCTTCAGGTCACGCGCGGCAACCCCGGCGATCGCGACTTTGCCTATCCGCCCAAGGATACCGCGCCGACCGTGGTTCTGTTCACGCAGTCGAAACCGGGGCTGGCCGACAACCCCGCCGCTGATACCGGCATCAGCGTGATTTCCGTGCCCGATCTGCGCTGGCACCGCCGCGACATCAAGACGGTGCAATTGTTGTATCCTTCGATGGCCAAGATGGCGGCCAAGGCGGCGGGGGCCGATGATGCCTGGTTCGTCGAGGACGGTTTCGTGACCGAGGGCAGCAGCAACAACACCTATATCGTGAAGGACGGCGTTATCGTGACCCGCGCCCTGTCGAACGACATCCTGCACGGCATCACCCGCGCCGCCGTTCTGCGCCTTGCACACGAAGCGCAGATGAAAATCGAGGAGCGCAGTTTTACCATCGCCGAGGCGCAAGCCGCGGATGAGGCGTTCTTTACCTCGGCCTCGGCCTTCGTGATGCCGGTGGTGTCGGTGGATGGCGCGGCGGTGGGCACCGGCAAGCCCGGCCCGGTGGCGCGCCGTCTGCGTGAAATCTACCTTGAGGAATCGCGCAAGGCGGCGGTCTGA
>JAUNUO010000263.1 GCA_030538135.1 Paracoccus sp. (in: a-proteobacteria) | reverse complement strand
GTTGGATGTAATCGTCCAGCAGGGCTTTTTCCTCGACCAGCCGGATCGGATAATAAGGAATGTCGTCCGGCCCCGCCGCGCGACTGAATTCACGGTAACAGATGCTGCCTTGGTGGCTTTCCCAAGGGCTGAAATGTTTGTGTTCGGTGATGCGGGTGAACGGTACATCACGATCACCGTAATTCATCACCGCGCAACCCTGATAATCGCCGTCATAGGTGAACCGCTCGAAATCCAGCGTGCGATAGCCAAGGCGGCCCAGCTGGAAATCGAAGAACCCGTCCAGCGCGCCGGACCAGAACACATGATCCACGCCGTTGCGCATCTCGGGGGTAAAGGCGGTATCCAGATCGACGGTAATGCCGGGATGATCCAGAATGCCGGCAATCATCGCGGTATAGCCATCGCGCGGCATTCCCTGATATTTGTGGAAGAAATAGTTGTCGTCGTAATTGAACCGCAGCGGCAGGCGTTTCAGGATGCTGGCGGGCAGATCGCGCGGCGAACAGCCCCATTGCTTTTCCGTATAGCCCTTGAAGAATGCCTCATACAGCGCCGGGCCGACAAACCGCAGCGCCTGTTCCTCGAAATTCTGGGGGTCGGCGATGGTCCGGTCGGCCTGTTCGGTCTCGATGAACTCGCGCGCCTCGTCGGGGCGCAGGGTGCGGCCAAAGAACTGGTTGATGGTCAGCAGGTTGACGGGCAGAGAATAAACCGCGCCCTGCGTGGTGGATTTGACCCGGTTCTGAAACGGCATGAAGGTGGCGAAACGGTTCACATAATCCCAGACTTCGGCATCGTCGGTATGGAAGATATGCGGGCCATAGACATGCAACATCACGCCGGTGTCCGGGTCGCGTTCTGTGTGGCAATTGCCGCCGATATGATCGCGACTGTCGATGATGCGGCACCTGTGCCCTGCCTCGGCCAGCGCGCGCCCGATCACCGCGCCCGACAATCCCGCGCCCACCAACAGAATATTCATGCCCTGCCCCCTGTGGCGGTTCATCCGCCGGTTGTTGCCGGCGCGGACCTTGGCGCAAAAATCGGGCAAGGGCAATCGCCGCGCCAGCCGGGAAGGCCATTCCATTAAGGTTACTCGACGGGCAGCGTTGATCGGCTGCGGCGTCCCGTGTAACCGACAGGAACGACAACGGAAAGATTGACATGTTCGCGTTTTTTGATGCGCCGGGCCGGTTCTGGCGCGGCAACCTGCACGGCCATTCCGACCGCTCGGACGGGCTTTTGCCGCCTGATGAGGTGTGCCGCCGCTATGCCGCAGAAGGCTATGACTTCACCTGCGTCACCGATCATTTCATCGGCTTTTTCGGCTATCCGGTGACCGACACCACCGGGTTCCGGCGCAACCGGTTCACCACCCTTCTGGGGGCCGAACTGCATTCGGGTGCGATGGAGAATGGCGAATTATGGCACATTCTGGCGGTCGGCCTGCCGCCCGGCTTCACCCCGCCCAACGCACCGGATTTTTCCGCCCATCCGGGGATGGAGACAGGCGCCGCCATCGCCCGCCGCGCGCGCGAAGCCGGGGCCTTTGTCGCCATCGCTCATCCGCAATGGTCAGGGCTGACGTTACGCGACGCGCTTGGCATCGACGCCGCCCATGCGGTGGAAATCTATAACCACGGCTGCGGCAATTGTCTGGATCGGGGTGATGGCGGCGCGATCGCTGATCTGATGCTGTCGCGCGGGCGCGACGTGATGCTGATCGCCACCGATGACAGCCATTTCACCGAACCCGACCATTTCGGCGGCTGGGTCATGGTCAAGGCTGCGAAAAACACGCCGGATGCGTTGTTGGCCGCGCTGAAGGCCGGACATTTCTATTCCTCGCAAGGGCCGGACCTGAATGGGATCAGCCTGACCGATGAGGGCGTGATCGTCGAATCCAGCGCGGTGCGCACGGTGATCGTGCAGGGGCACGGGACCGCCGCCACCGCCGTTCACGGCGACAGCATGACCCGCACCGTGGTGCCTCTGGCACGGATGCGCAATTCCGACTGGCTGCGGGTGACGGTGATCGACACGGCGGGACGGCGCGCCTGGTCGAACCCCTGGCGGCGGTGATGAAAGGCTGGATCGCCGCGCAGGGCGACGCGCAGGGGCTGCGTCTGTGGCGGATGCGGGGCGCACAGGTGCAGGATCGCCGCACCGCACCACCCGGCGATCTTGATGCGACGCTGACCGCCACGGGCTGGCCGGTGCTGCCGGTGATCCGGTGCGGCACCGGGGCCGCACTGCGCCCCGTTCCCGCCCCGGCGGCGCTGCATCTGACTCGTGAACCGGGACCGGCGCCGGTCTGGATCGTCAGCGGTCTCAGTCAGGCTGATCCCACGGCGCAGATGTCCGACACCGCCGTCATCGCCGGGCTGATCGCCGCCAGTCCCGGTTTCGACGGGGTGATCTGTCAGCCCGGCGCGACGACCACATG
>JAUNUO010000262.1 GCA_030538135.1 Paracoccus sp. (in: a-proteobacteria) | reverse complement strand
GGGAAGCGCTGAGACTCTTCCAGAATGTTCAGGTCCATGTGGTTGCGCATATAGCGTTCCGATGCCTTTTGCAGCGGCTGGTGGTCCCACGGGTAATAGGCGCCGTTGCGCAGGGCGGGATAGACGATCCAGCGGCGGGCCTGTGATTCGCGCACCTCGGCGTCATAGGCGGACAGGTTCCAGCGGTCGGCGGCCATCCGTCGCAACCGGGTCAGCGTGTCGGCATGGGCCGGGTCTGGGGCAAGGTTGCTGCGTTCGTCCGGGTCGGTTTGCAGATCGAACAGCAGTTCGGGATCGGCCGGGCAGGCGATGTATTTCCAGCGCCCGTCGCGCAGGGCGACCATCGGCGCGATGGAGCCTTCGGCGGCATATTCCATCGGCACGGGCGGGCGATCCGCGCCGCCGTCTTTCAGCGAATGACCGTCGGTCCATGGGGCGATCTCGTCCATGGGCAGGCCCGCCAGATCGCAGATGGTGGGCAGCACGTCGAGGGTCGAGACGGGCCGGTCAACCCGGCCGGGCGCCATGCCGGGGGCGGCGATCATCAGCGGCACACGGGCGGATTGTTCGAAGAAGTTCATCTTGAACCACAGCCCGCGGTTGCCCAGCATCTCGCCATGGTCGGACAACAGCAGGATGATGGCATCCTGTCGGGTGCGGTCCAGCACGTCGAGGATTTCGCCCAGCTTGTCGTCGATATAGGTGATATTGGCGAAATAGCCCTGCCGGGCGCGGCGGATATGTTCGTCGGTGATGTCCAGCGCCCGCCAGTCGCTTGCATCCATCAGGCGTCGGGAATGGGGGTCCATTTCGGCATAGGGGATCGGTTCCGGCGGGGTCAGTTCGGGGACGTTTTCGTAAATGTCCCAATATTTGCGCCGCGCCACGAACGGATCATGCGGGTGGGTAAAGCTGACCGTCAGGCACCACGGGCGATCATCGGACCCGCGCGCGAGGTCGTAAAGCTTGCGGCAGGCGTTATAGGCCACCTCGTCGTCGTATTCATATTGGTTGGTGATTTCCGCCACCCCCGCGCCGGTGACGGAACCGAGGTTGTGATACCACCAGTCGATCCTTTCGCCCGGCTTGCGCCAGTCGGGGGTCCAGCCGAAATCGGCGGGATAGATGTCGGTGGTCAGCCGTTCCTCGAACCCGTGAAGCTGGTCGGGGCCGACGAAATGCATCTTGCCCGACAGGCAGGTCTGCCAGCCCGCGCGGCGCAGATGGTGGGCATAGGTCGGGATGTCGGACGCAAATTCGGCCGCATTGTCATAGACGCGGGTGCGGCGCGGCAGTTGCCCCGACATGAAGGACGCCCGCCCCGGCGCGCACAGCGGGCTGGCGGTATAGCAATTGGCGAAACGGGTGGACCGTGCCGCCAGACGGCGCAGGTTGGGGGTGTGCAGAAAGGCGGCGGGACCGTCGGGGAACAGCACCCCCGACAGTTGATCCGCCATCAGAATCAGGATGTTGGGTCGCGTCACAATGCGCCTTTCACAGCATCGAGCCCCGGCTGACCGTCCAGCGTGGTCACGCCGTCAAGCCAGCCATCCAGCCGGTCGGGGTTTTCCGCCAGCCATGCGCGGGCGGCCTGTTCGCCGGTTTCCGCATTGTCGAGAATGCGCGCCATCAGCGCGTTTTCCATGTCGATGTCAAAGGTCAGCTGCGTCAGCAGGCGGGCGGCGTTCGGGCAGGCTTCGGCCCATTCCTTGCGCGCCAGCGTATGAACCGTTGCGCCGCCGTAATCGGGGCCGAATTGCGCGTCGCCGCCCGACAGATAGGTCAGCTCATGCGCGATGTTCATCGGATGCGGTGCCCATGCGAGGAATACCGAAGGCGTGCCGGCGGCGCTGTTGCGGGTGACTTGTGCCAGCATCCCCTGTTCGCTGGATTCGACCAGTTCCCAGTCGCCGAGGCCGAACTCGTCGGCCTCGATCATGGCGGCGATGGACTGATTGGCGGGGGCGCCCGGCTCGATCCCGTAGATCTTGCCCTCGAACGCGTCGCGATGCGCGTCGAGATCGGCGAAATCGGCCACGCCCAGCGCCGTGCCGGGGGCGGTGACGGCAAGGGTGAATTTCGCGCCGGTCAGGTTCTGCACCAGTTCCGTGACGGTGCCCGATGCGTCCAGATCGTCGCGGAAAGCCTGCTGCGCGGGCATCCAGTTGCCCAGAAAGGCGTCGGTCATGTCGTTTTTCAGCGATTCATAGCCGATGGGGACGGACAGCGTCTGCACCTGCGGCTGATAGCCCAGACCTTGCAGCAGGACGGTGGCCACGCCATTGGTGGCGGTGATGTCGGTCCAGCCCGGATCGGACAGCCGCACGGCCGCGCAGGACGCGGGGTCGGCGGCCATGGCAAGGGCGGGCAGGGCGGTCAGGGCCGAGGCCAGAAGAGTCGTGCGGATCATGGTTGGTTTCCCTGTTGTGTATCGCAGCGATCTGTGTTT
>JAUNUO010000042.1:19443-21775 GCA_030538135.1 Paracoccus sp. (in: a-proteobacteria) | reverse complement strand
CGCGGGCGTGGTGGCGATGGTGAACCTGACCTATCGCCACGTCCCGGCGCTGGCCCATGCCGCCCGGATGGTGCGAAACGGCGCCATCGGGCAGGTCCGTCACCTTGAGGCATCCTATCTGCAAAGCTGGCTGACCCAGCCCGCCTGGGGCGACTGGAAAACCGAAAGCCAGTGGCTGTGGCGGCTGTCCACCGCGCATGGGTCGAAAGGGGTTCTGGGGGATGTCGGCATCCATATTCTGGATTTCGCCACCCATATCGCCGGGCTTGACGTGACCGGCGTATCCTGCCTGCTGGCGACCTTCGACAAGGCGCCGGGCGGGCAGATCGGCGCATACCGGCTGGACGCCAACGATAGCGCGACGATGCAGGTCACGCTGGAAAACGGCGCCATCGGCACGGTGACGGCGACGCGCTTTGCCTCGGGCCATTTGAACGATCTGACTCTGCGCCTGTTTGGCGACAGGGGCGGGATCGAGGTCAGTTTCGCAAACAACGTCTCGCGGCTGCGGGCCTGTCTGGGTGATGCGCTGCCCCGCGCGGAATGGGTCGATCTGGACACGCCACCGGTGGACTGGGTCTATGACCGCTTCATCGCGGCGATCCGGGGGCAAGGCCCGGCGGACCCGGATTTTGCGCGCGGCG
Source organism: Paracoccus sp. (in: a-proteobacteria) (assembly GCA_030538135.1). Lineage (GTDB taxonomy): Bacteria > Pseudomonadota > Alphaproteobacteria > Rhodobacterales > Rhodobacteraceae > Paracoccus. The sequence continues at coordinate 21,131 of JAUNUO010000042.1, read as the reverse complement.
CGGCGCTGCAACGGCTGCTGGATCGTGCCGAAGAATCGGCGGCACAGGACGGGCTGCGGCTGGCGGTGTGACGCGCCATTATCTTTTATCGCAGATAAAAGGCCGCCACGGCGACCTGCACCCCCGGTCCGGGCGCGGGGCCAAGCGCGGCGAAGAAATGATCGGCCTGCCGTCCCGCGTTCTGTGCCACGGTTTCGGCGATGCCGGGCCCGATCAGCGCCATGACGATCTGGCTGGTGTCCCGGGCCGCACCATCGCGATGCACCGGCACATCAAACGCCATCACCCCGGCCTGAACGGCGCTGAACCGGCTCAGATCCTGAACCACGCCGTTGTCATCGACGATCACCAGCACCGCCTGTTCGCTGACGGACCCGCGCAGCGCCTGACCCGAGGCGACCACGGGCTGCGCCAGCGCAATCGTTATCGCCCCCACCGGATAGCTGGCCGCCCCCCGCGCATAGGCCAGCGCGGGGCACTGCCGCGAATCCAGCAGAACCGACCGTTCCAGAAGTTCGACCCCCTGCGCCCGACTGGCGACGGCCGACATGAAGCCGGCGATCCCCTGATCTCCCGCGCCGACGACTGTCAGTTCCACCGCACCATCGGGTGTCGCGGCAGGCAGAGCGATCAGGCAGGGTTCGGCCAGCCGGTCACGAATCGCGGCAATCAACGCCTGAACCGCCTGCGATTGCGCCGTTCCGGTGATCGTGCCGGGCGCAGGTATCCCACCGGCGCCTACGATACCGCCGGGTTCGGCGGGCGATGCAACGCCGGTCGCCATCGGCGCGGTAGGGGTCAGCACCACGGGCGGCGCGACCTGCGCCACCGGCACGGGCGGCAGGGGGGCGCCATCGGCCCCTGCCGGGGTCAGCCGTTCCGGCGCAACGGATTGCGCCGCGGTCAGCCCGGCGGATGGCAGGGTCGCGGTTTCCACGGCAAGGCCGGTCACCTCGATCCGCGTTTCTGCGGGGGCCTCCACCTCGTCCGCCCCCCCGAACGACCAATCGACGAACGCCGCCACCCCCAGCGCATGAGCGGCCAGCGCCAGGGCCAGTGCCTGCCCCCAATGCGCGCGGCTTTCATAGACCAGCGCGCTCATGCCCGCCCGCCGCGATGCCGCAAAGTGACCAGCCGCACGGCAATATCCCGCAGGGCCGGATTGCGCAGCACCGTCACCAGCGTGTCGGCGGGCGCGGCGCGGTCGATCAGCACATGCAAGGTCACCGGGCGCTGCAGGGCCGCCACCGCAACGCCCAGCAGATCGGGGGCCACCGGCTGCCCGTCCAGCGTCCAGTCGCCATCGGGCGTCACGATCAGGATCGGGCGCGGCAGTTGATCCAGTGGCAGATCGGTCGTTTCGGGAAGGTCCATCGTCGCCGGCTGGTTCGAGGCTGTCATCTGCCCGCTGACCAGAAAGAAAAAGATCAGCAACAGCACGATGTTGATGATGGCAAGCGATACGTCGATGCGCAGGCGTTGGGGCGGCGGGGGCAAGGAAACGCTCATCCCCCGGCCCCGCTGGCGACCTGCACGTCGCGGATACCCGCGACGGACAGCGCTTCGATGGCGGCCACAAGATTCTGCACCCGTGCGTCGGGCTGCGTCACCAGCAGAACGCGCGCCGTTCCCGCCTGATCCAGCGCCGCCGCCAGATCATGCAGCCGGTCAAAGCCGAACCGCTGCCC
>JAUNUO010000042.1:15928-19343 GCA_030538135.1 Paracoccus sp. (in: a-proteobacteria) | reverse complement strand
GACAGGTTCGACGACAGCATGAAAAAGACCAGCAGTTGAAACATGGCATCCGCCATCGGCGTCAGCGCAAAGCCATAGCGCCGCTTGACTGAAGGCAGGCTGATCCGCCTGACGGCCACGGTCTAGCGCCGCCCCGACGGGCTGATGCGGCCATGGATCGCAGCCGGAATAATCATCTCCATCCGCTGGCGTTCGGTTTCGATCCGCGATTCCAGCCAGTTGGCGGCGAAATAGGTGGTCAATGCGATGGCCAGCCCGACGGCGGTGGTCGTCAGCGCCGTCCAGATGCCGCCCGCAAGCAGTGCCGGATCGACCGCGCCTTGCGACAGTGACAGCGCTGAAAAGGCGTCGATCATGCCGATGATCGTGCCCAGAAGGCCCAGCATCGGCGCGCCCTGCACCACGGCCTCAAGCAGGCGCATCCGCCCGTTCAGCGCCGCCAGTTCCCCCAGCGCGGACTGACGGCCCAGTTCCTCGGCATAGGCGCTGTCGCCGGGGCGGGCGCGCAGCCCGTCCATCACCGGCGCCAGAACGCGGGTCAGCACCGTGCGCCCCTGCCCTGCGGCCGCCACCGCCTGATCGGGCCGCCCGTTCAGCCAGTCGTCCAGCGCCGATTCCGCCTCGGTCCGGCGACCGACGCCCATGCGGCGAAACTGCATCACCTTGAAGATCGTCACCGTCAGCGCCAGAATCGACAGCACCGCAAGGGCGACGAACACGGCAATGCCCGACAGGTTCAGAATCGGCATCACGTCAAGCATGGCGCGCCCCCCTTACAGGTCAAAGCCGATGCCGGTGCGGCTGCGCGGCGTCAGCGCATCCAGACAGACCGGCGACAGGGCATCCTGCCCCCCGGCCCGGCAGGCGGCCACGTCATTGACCACGACGCGGGAAATATCGGCGCAGGCGCGGCCCGGCAGATCGAATTGAACGATCCGTGTCCGGTCGGGCGCCAGCGCGCCGAATTCCAGCACCAGAATCGACTGCACGAACCCTTGCGCATCGAACACCCCGACCTGCCAGGACGCCGCGTCGAAGCCGGTGCCGGTGCGATTCACCGCGACAAAGGTCAGACGGCAGGCACCGGTGTCGGTATCGCTGACATTGTTCAGTTCGACGACGATGCGCCCGTCATCCGCCCCGGCCTCTTGCGCCGGCGCAGGAGTTGTCGTCAGAAAGCCGGCCAGCAGAGCCGGAAAAAGGCGGATCAGAAGCGGCGCGGACAAACTTCACCTCGTGAATCAGGACAGGCAACCGATAGCACAGTTTCCCGGCGTTTAAGCAATTTCGCTGATGGGATGAACAGCTTGTGCATGCATATTGCAGAGGATGAATCGCTTTTTACGCGAATTTACGCCACGCGTGGGAAAACGAACACACGGTCACGGCGCAGCATCAGCCACATCGGCGTGCCTGCCGGCGGCAGGAATACCCCCGGCACCGCAGCGGTCAGCCCGATATTGCCCTCTTCGGTGACGAATTCGACCAGCGATTCCTTGCCCAGAAACCGTGCCCGGCACACGAAAGCATGGGCGGCGGTGCCATGTTCCATCGTCGGCGCCGGGCCGTTTCCGGCGCGGTCAAAGTCGATCTTCAGATGCTGCGGACGGATAACGATATCCACGTCGGTCCCGTCAGAAAAGCCGGGGGTCAGGAAATCGCCAAAGGGCGTCGCGGTCAGCGCGCCCTGAACCCTTCCGTGCAACACATTGATGTCGCTGAAAAATGCGGCTGCCGCGCGATCCACCGGGGCATTGTAGATATTATAGGGCGCGCCATGCTGCACGATCCGGCCGTCGCGCATCAGCAGGATCTGATCGGCCATGCGCATCGCTTCGTGCGGCTCGTGCGTGACCAGCAGGACGGCGGTGCCTTCGTCCTTCAGCAGTGCCAGCGTTTCGTCGCGGATACCGTCGCGCAAGCGTTCGTCCAGCCCGCTGAACGGTTCGTCCATCAACAACACGCGCGGGCGTGGGGCCAGCGCGCGGGCCAACGCTACCCGTTGCTGTTCGCCCCCCGACAGGGCGTGCGGATAGCTGTCGATATGCGCCGACATCTGCACCCGCTCCAACAACTCGCCCACACGGGCGCGATGCGCCGTGGCACCGCCCTTCAGGCCAAAGGCGACGTTATCGGCCACCGACAGATGCGGGAACAGGGCGAAATCCTGAAACATCAGCCCGATCGCGCGGCGTTCGGGAGGGATGCGGAACACACCGTCGCAAACCAGATTGCCATCTACCAGAATCCGGCCGGAATCCTGAATATCGACCCCCGCCACAATCCGCAGCGTGGTCGATTTGCCGCATCCCGAGGGGCCTAGAAGGCAGGCCACCTGACCGGCAGGGACGGCAAATGACACGTCATCGACAACCGCCCGGTCGCCAAAGCGGCGGGACAGGTTCTGCACCTCGAGACGGGGCGGGACGGTTGCGGTCACGATATTCCGATCATTTCACTTGGCCCGGCCTACCAATCCGCTGCGCCGGGCACAAGTCGCCGCCGTCAGACTGTCACGTTCAGCGCGCCGCCATCCAGCAACAGGTTCTGCCCGACGATGAACCGCGCTTGCTGGCTGCACAGAAAAGCGCAGGCGGCGCCGAAATCTGCCGCAGTCCCATAGCTGCCGGTGGGGATCGTCGCCTGCCGCAGGGCGCGGGCCTCGTCCATCGAGATACTTTCTCGCTCGGCAACGGCGGCATCCAGACTTTCGGCGCGGTCGGTGGCGTGAAGGCCGGGCAGGATATTGTTCACGCAGACACCGTGACCGGCAACCTGCCGCGACATGCCTGCGACAAAGCCGGTCAACCCCGAACGCGCCGTATTCGACAGCCCCAGCACCGGCACGGGCGAGCGCACCGCCGCCGAGGTGATGTTGACCACCCGGCCCCAGCCGCGCTCCATCATGCCTGGCACCAACGCCTGCATCAGCGCGATGGCGGTCAGCATGTTGGCGTCGATGGCGCGGATGAAATCGTCGCGGTCCCAATCCTGCCAGTTGCCGGGCGGTGGACCACCAGCGTTGGTGACCAGAATATCGGTATGCCCCACCGCATCCAGAACCTTTGCACGACCTTCGGGCGTGGTGATGTCGGCGGCAACGGGCGTGACCTGCACGCCGTATTTCTGCGCGATCTCATAAGCCGTCTGGGTGATTTCGCCGCGTGTGCGCGCGTTGATGACCAGATCGACACCCGCCTCGGCCAGCGCCTCGGCACAGCCGCGCCCCAACCCTTTCGAGGCGGCACAGACCAGTCCCCGCTTTCCCCTGATGCCCAGATCCATGACCACCCCCGTTGTTGCTGTGCCAACAAGGAAACGCGGCGCGACGGAATTGTCAAATAACCTCCGCTTACGGCGAAAAAAGGACGTTGATGCGCACCGCCCGCCGCCCCGCGAACGCTGTTTGCGGCAA
>JAUNUO010000042.1:10726-15828 GCA_030538135.1 Paracoccus sp. (in: a-proteobacteria) | reverse complement strand
AAAAAAGGACGTTGATGCGCACCGCCCGCCGCCCCGCGAACGCTGTTTGCGGCAAAGGCGGCGATGTGGGCCGGGATCAGTCGCATTGCGCCGAACGCAGAAAAATATCCCTCGGGAAAGCGCGCAAACGGCCCGGATGCGAACCCACAGCGGTTGATTGACCTGATAGACGGAAATATTTCCTCGATTGAACCAGAGGAACCGCCATGTCGATCACCATCGCCGGAATGACAAAAAGCTTTGGCGCCACCTCCGTGCTGCGCGGTGTCGATCTGACCGTGGCTGATGGCGAACTGGTCGCGCTGCTGGGGCCGTCGGGATCGGGCAAGACGACCCTGCTGAAAATCATTGCCGGGCTGGAATGGCCCGAGGCGGGACAGTTGACCGTGAACGGCCAGAACTGGCTGGATCTGCCGGCGCAGGCCCGCCGCATCGGGTTCGTGTTTCAGCATTACGCCCTGTTCCCGCATATGAACGTGCGCGACAATCTGGCTTTTGGCCTGACCGTCCGTCCGCGCGACCAACGTCCGACCACAGCACAGATCCGCGCGCGCACCGACGAATTGCTGAACTTCCTGCAAATCCCGCATCTGGCCGACCGTTTCCCGGCGCAACTGTCGGGCGGCCAGCGTCAGCGGGTCGCACTTGGCCGGGCACTGGCCATCGAACCCTCGGTCCTGCTGCTGGACGAACCCTTCGGCGCGCTGGATGCCAGCATCCGCCGCGATCTGCGCCGCTGGCTGCGCGATGTGCATGACCAGACCGGCAGCACGACGATCTTCGTCACCCACGATCAGGAAGAGGCCTTTGAACTGGCCGACCGCGTGGTGGTGATGGGTGAGGGGCGGATCGAACAGATCGGCAGCGCCGATCAGATCCACGACCACCCGGCCTCGCCATTTGTGGCGCGGTTCATGGGCGCGGTGGTGGAACTGCCGGTCACGCTGCGCGCGGGCCGGGCCGAGGCGCCGGGGCTGGACACCTCGGCGCTGGACCGCCGCGCCCTGCCCGATGGTCCGGCCACGCTGTTCCTGCGCCCCGATGCAATCACCGTCGAACCCGACGCGACCAGCCCCTGGCGGCTGACCGAGCAAACCAGCACCGGCGCGCTGATCCGGCTGTTGCTGGACGGTCCCGGCGGCGCGCGCGTGATGGTCGATCTGCCCCGCCATACCGCGCCCCGGCTGAGCGTCGGCGCGCCTTTGCGCCTGCGTCCGCTGGCCGGCGCGATCTTTCCCGCCGCCCGGTCTGCCCCGGCAGACGAACCGGCCCCTGTTTCCGCCCTCAAGGAGATTCGCCTATGAAAACCGGCCTGATCCGCGCAGCCGCGCTGGCCATCGGTCTTGGCGTCGCCGCCACCCCGGCGCTGTCGCAGGACCGTATCCTGAATGTCAGCTATGACATCGCGCGCGAGCTGTTCGAGGCACTGAACCCCGCCTTTGTCGCCAAATGGAAGGCCGACACGGGCCGCGACGTGGCCATCGAGCAAAGCCACGGCGGCTCCTCGCGTCAGGCCCGCGCCATTCTGGAGGGGCTGAACGCCGATGTGGTGACCTTCAATCAGGAAACCGACATCGACGTGCTGGCCGAGGGCGGGCTGCTGCCTGCGGACTGGCGCGACAAGTTCCCCAATGACGCCTCGCCCTATTATTCGCTGCCCGCCTTCCTCGTGCGCGCGGGCAACCCCAAGAATATCCGCGACTGGTCCGATCTGGCCCGCGATGACGTAGCGCCGGTGTTCCCCAACCCGAAAACCAGCGGCAATGCGCGGTACACCTATCTGGCCGCCTATGCTTATGGTCTTGCGCAGAACAACGGCGACGCCACCGCCACGCAGGAGTTCGTACGCAAGGTGCTGTCGAACGTTCCGGTCTTTGATACCGGCGGTCGCGCCGCGACCCAGACCTTTGCCGAACGCGAGATCGGCGACGTTCTGGTGACATTCGAGGCCGAAACCGCCCAGATTGCGGCCCAATACGCCGACAAGGGGTTTGAGCGTGTCACGCCCTCGATGTCGCTGTTTGCGGCCTTCCCGGTGGCGGTCGTTGCGGCGAATGCTGAAAAGAACGGCTCGGTCGAGGTGTCCACCGCCTATCTGGACTGGCTCTATTCGCCCGAGGCGCAGGAACTGCTGGCGCAGAACCATTACCGCGTGAACGATGAAACCGTCGCCGCCGCCCATGCCGCCGACTTCCCCGAGGTCGAACTGGTGACGGTCGATGACGTGTTCGGCGGATGGGACGCAGTGCGCGCCGATCATCTGGCCGACGGGGCGATTCTGGATCAGGTGTTCGTCAACCGATGACCGCCGCCGCCATTACCGCAGCGCCGCCCGTCCGGGCCAAACGCGTCCTGCCGGGGTTCACGCTGAGCCTTGGCACGACGCTGCTGTATCTGACCGTGATCGTGGCGATTCCGGTGCTGGCGCTGATCCTGAAAGGGGCCGAGATCGGGCCCACCCGGTTCTGGGCCATCGTCACCTCGCCCCGCGCCTTGGCGGCGTTTCAGGTGACGCTGACGGCGGCAGTGCTGGCAACCATATTCAACGCCGCCTATGGGCTGCTGATGGCGTGGGTGCTGGTGCGGTATGACTTTCCGGGCAAGCGGCTGCTGGATGCGCTGATGGATGTGCCCTTCGCCCTGCCCACCGCCGTGGCCGGGCTGTCGCTGACAGCGCTGTTTTCCGCCAACGGCTGGTTCGGGGCATGGCTGGAACCCAATGGCATCAGCGTTGTCTATACGATCTGGGGCGTGGCTCTGGCGATGTCCTTTACCTCGATTCCCTTCGTTGTGCGCACCGTCCAGCCCGTGCTTGAGGATCTGGACACCTCGCTGGAACAGGCCGCCCGCACCCTTGGCGCATCCGAGGGGGCGATTTTCCGCCGCGTCGTCTTTCCGCAGATCCTGCCCGCCTATCTGGCTGGCTGCACCATGGCCTTTGCCCGGTCCCTGGGCGAGTTCGGAGCCATCGTGTTCATCGCCGGCAACCTGCCCTTCAAGACGGAAATCGCCGCGCTGCTGGCCTTTATCCGGCTTGAGGAATTCGACTATTCCGGCGCGGCGGCCATCGCGCTGGTGCTGCTGTTCTTTGCGCTGATCCTGCTGCTGGTGTCGAACCGCCTGCAAGCCTGGGCCATCCGTTACAAAGGGGTCTGAGCATGTCCCACGCCGTTTCCCTTGCCCCCGGCCAAAGTCGTGGCGCCCGACGCCTGCTGATCGGGCTGGCCGTGGTGCTGACGCTGCTGATCGTGGTGGCACCGCTGACCTATATCTTTGTCCGCGCGCTGGCGCAGGGCTGGGCGGTCTATGCCGCGAACATCCTGCACCCGCTGACCCTTCATGCGATGTGGCTGACCACCATCACCGCGCTGATCGTGGTGCCCCTGAACATCGCCTTTGGTGTCGCCGCTGCATGGGCGGTGGCGCGGTTCCGCTTTCCGGGGCGCGGGCTGTTGATTACGGCGATCGAGATTCCGTTCTCGATTTCGCCCATCATCGCAGGGATCTGTTACCTGCTGCTTTACGGGCGGCAGGGGCTGTTGGGGCCGTGGCTGATGGCCAATGACATGCAGGTGATGTTCGCCCTGCCCGGCATCGTTCTGGTCACGGCCTTCGTCACCGCCCCCTTTGTCGCGCGCGAGGTTCTGCCGCTGATGCAGGCGCAGGGGTCGGAACAGGAACAGGCGGCGATCACCCTTGGCGCCAGCGGCTGGACGATGTTCCGCCGTGTCACCCTGCCCAATATCAAATGGGCGCTGCTTTACGGTGCGGTCCTCTGCACCGCGCGGGCTGTGGGCGAGTTCGGCGGTGTGTCGGTGGTGTCTGGTAATATCCGCGGCCAGACCAACACCCTGCCCTTGCAGGTGGAACTGATGTTCAACGACCTGAACACAACCGGCGCCTTTGCCGCCGCATCAACGCTGACGCTGATTGCGCTGGTGACGATGGCGATCAAGACGGCGCTGGAATCGCGGCGGGGATAGGGCGGTGCGGCCGCGCATTTCCGTTCTGACCCTTGGCGTTGCCGATCTGGGACGGGCGCTGGCCTTCTACCGCGACGGGCTTGGCCTGCCGACCCAAGGGATCATCGGGCAGGAATACGAACATGGCGCCGTGGCGTTCTTTGATCTGTCGGGCGGGTTAAAGCTTGCGATCTGGGCGCAGGCCGATCTGGCCCATGACACCGGCCTGCCTGCGGGGCCAGGGGTGCGGGTCAGCATCGGCCACAACACCGCCGACCGGACCGAGGTCGATCAGGTGATGCGAACCGCCCGCGCGGCGGGGGCGACGATCATCAAGCCCGCCGCCGATACGTTCTATGGTGGTTATGCAGGTTATTTCACCGATCCCGACGGGCATCTGTGGGAAATCGTCTGGAACCCCGATCTGATCCCGCCGGACTGATCAGGCCCGGCGCGCGACGGCGACGCCCATCACCTCAAGCACCTTGGCCTCGATATGCGCCGCATTCAGGGCGGAGGTGTCATACATCGCAAAAGGCGCGTCGTGATCGACGAAAGCGTCGGGCAGGACCATGGACCGAAATTTCAGCCCGTGATCGAACACGCCCTCATCCGCCAGCAGTTGCGCGACATGGCTGCCGAAACCGCCGACCGCGCCTTCCTCGATGGTGATCAGCGCGTCATGGTCGGCGGCAAGGCGCAGGATCAGGTCGCGGTCCAGCGGCTTGGCGAAACGGGCATCGGCGACGGTGGGGGTAATCCCCCGCGCCATCAGCGATTCGCGCGCCTTCATCACTTCTGACAGGCGGGTGCCGAAGGACAGGATGGCGACGCGCGATCCCTCGGCGATCATGCGGCCCCTGCCGACTTCCAGAACCTGCCCGCGTTCGGGCATATCGACCCCCGTGCCTTCGCCGCGCGGGAAACGGAATGCGATCGGGCCGCTGTCATGGGCGACGGCGGTGGCGACCATATGGGTCAGTTCGGCCTCATCTGCGGCGGCCATCACCACCATGCCGGGCAGGTTCGCCAGAAATGCGATGTCATAGGCCCCGGCATGGGTCGGCCCGTCCTGCCCCACAAGCCCCGCCCGGTCGATGGCAAAGCGCACCGGCAGGCCCTGCACCGCCACGTCATGCA
>JAUNUO010000042.1:7611-10626 GCA_030538135.1 Paracoccus sp. (in: a-proteobacteria) | reverse complement strand
CCCGCCCGGTCGATGGCAAAGCGCACCGGCAGGCCCTGCACCGCCACGTCATGCACGATCTGGTCATAGCCGCGTTGCAGGAAGGTTGAATAAAGCGCGCAGAACGGCTTCATCCCGCCCGCGGCCAGACCGGCGGCAAAGGTCACGGCGTGCTGTTCGGCGATGGCCACATCGAAACAGCGGCGCGGAAAGCGTTCGGCAAAGGCTTTCAGACCCGTGCCATCCGGCATGGCGGCGGTAATCGCGGTGATCTTGTCGTCACGCTCCGCCGCTGCGATAAGCGCCTTGGAAAAAACCGAGGTATAGCTCGGCGCGTTGGATTTCGCCTTGGCTTGCTGGCCGGTCGCCACGTCAAAACTGCCGGTCGCATGGCCGCGGTCGGCGGCGCGTTCGGCGGGGGCATAGCCCTTGCCCTTTTTCGTTACCGCATGGATCAGCACCGGCCCGGTGGCCCGCGCCTTGACCGTGCGCAGCAGAGGCAGCAACTGATCCAGATCGTGGCCATCGACCGGGCCGATATAGGAAAAGCCCAGCTCCTCGAACAAGGTGCCGCCGATGGCGATGCCTTTCAGCATGTCCTTGGCCCGCCGGGCGCCTTCCTGAAGAGGGGGCGGCAACAGGCTGACGGCGCCCTTGGCCGCCGCCTTGAGTTCCTGAAACGGCGCGCCCGAATAAAGCCGGGTCAGATAGGAGGACATGGCCCCGACCGGCGGGGCGATGGACATTTCATTGTCATTGAGGATCACGAACATCCGCGTGCCCAGATGACCGGCGTTGTTCAGCGCCTCATAGGCCATGCCCGCGCTCATCGCGCCGTCGCCGATGACGGCAATCACATCGCCCGGATCGCCGCCCAGATCGCGCGCCACCGCAAAGCCCAGACCGGCGGAAATCGACGTGGACGAATGACCCGCCCCGAACGGATCGAAGGGGCTTTCGGCGCGTTTCGTGAACCCCGACAGCCCGCCGCCCATGCGCAGGGTGCGGATGCGGTCCCTCCGCCCGGTCAGGATCTTGTGCGGATAGCACTGATGCCCCACGTCCCAGATGATCTTGTCGCGCGGCGTGTCGAACACGGCATGCAGCGCCACGGTCAGTTCCACCACGCCCAGACCCGCGCCCAGATGCCCGCCGGTCACGGAGACGGCGCTGATCGTTTCGGCCCGCAGTTCATCCGCCAGCAGATGCAATTCGCGGTCGGTCAGCGATTTCAGGTCGGACGGCAGGTTCACCCGATCAAGGATCGGCGTGGCCGGGCGGTGGTCGGCGGTCATGGGCAGGCCCTCCGGGGGCGTCGTTCAGGTGTCACGTTCGATAACGAAACGCGCCAGTTCCCGCAAGTTTCCTGCGTTTTCCCCATAGGGTGACAGCGCGTCAATCGCTTCGCCGGTCAGGGCGCGGGCACGGGCGCGCGCACCATCCAGACCCAGCAGCGATACAAAGGTCGCCTTGCCGGCCGCGTCGTCCTTGCCCACGCGCTTGCCGGTGGCGGTTTCGTCGCCGGTCACATCCAGAATGTCGTCGGCGATCTGGAAGGCCAGCCCCAGCGCCCGCGCATAGGCCGACAGCGCCGCCGGATCGTCACCTGCGATCAACGGGCCGGCCATGGCGGCAAATTCGATCAGCGCGCCGGTCTTGCCGCCCTGAAGTCGGGTAATTGCCGCAAGGTCCAGTGGCTCGGACGAGGTTTCGGCCGCGATATCAAGCGCCTGCCCCCAAACCATCCCGGCCCCGCCCACCGCCGCCGCAAAAGCGCGGATCAGCCGGATGCGCGCGGTGTCATCGCCCACCGCAGGGTCGGCCAGCAGGTCAAAGGCCAGCGCCTGCAAGGCATCGCCCGCCAGAATCGCCGTGGCTTCGGACCATTTGACATGCACGGTCGGCTGACCGCGCCTCAGGTCGTCGTCATCCATGGCCGGCAGATCGTCATGGACCAGCGAATAGGCGTGCAGCGCCTCGACCGCGGCCGCGACGGGCAGTGCGGCGGCATCGGCCACCCCATGCAGCCGCGCCGACTCCATCACCACAAACGCCCGCAACCGCTTGCCGCCCACGCAGGCATAGCCCATCGCATCGCGCAATTCCCCCGGCGGCAGCGCACCGATGGCCACATCCAGCGCCGCCTGAACCTGCGCCTTGACCGATTCCAGCGCCTGCATCAAAGCCCCTCGGCCGGGGTGGTGCCGGTGGGTTCGCCGGTTTGCGACAGGGTGATGCGATCCACCCGTTCCTGCGCCTGTTTCAGCCGGTCCTCGCAATGTTTGCGCAGGGCAGCGCCCCGTTCATAAAGCGCGATGGATTCGTCCAAGGTCGCCTCGCCCTGTTCCAGACGGGCGACGACCGATTCCAGTTCCTTCATCGCGTCCTCGAAAGACAGCGCGGCGATCTCGGTCATCTGGCGAACTCCTGCAAGACCTGAACATGGGCACGGGCCAACCGGCCCAATGCGTCCAGATCATAGCCGCCCTCAAGGCAGGATACCACCGGCGCACCCGCCGCCGCAGCCGCCGTGCAGATCGCGCGGGTGATGGCGGCGAAATCCTGATCCTGCCAATTCAATTCCGCCAGCGGATCATCGGCATGAGCATCGAAGCCTGCGGAAATCAGCACCAGTTCGGGGTGGTGCTTTTTCATCTTCGCCAGAATGCCGTCCCATGCCTGACGCGCTTCCGCGCCGTCCGATCCGGGGGCCAGCGGCACGTTGACGATCTGCCCATGCGCGCCGCGTTCGGATGCCGCCCCGGTGCCGGGATACAGCGGCATCTGATGGGTCGAGGCGAAAAAGGCGCGCGGTTCATTCCATAGCAGATCCTGTGTGCCGTTGCCATGATGCACGTCGAAATCCAGCACGGCCACGCGCGACAATCCGTGGTGATCCAGCGCCCGTTTCGCCGCGATCGCCACGGTGCCGAACAGGCAGAACCCCATTGCGGTGGCCGTTTCCGCATGATGCCCCGGCGGGCGCATGGCGACAAATGCGTTGTCCACGCGCCCCGCCAGCACGTCGTCCACCGC
>JAUNUO010000042.1:5882-7511 GCA_030538135.1 Paracoccus sp. (in: a-proteobacteria) | reverse complement strand
TCGGGCCGGGCATAATGGCCGGTCGCGTCGAAATCGAACTTGCCCCGGATCGCATCCTCGGGGTCGATTTCGGCGCAGATCAGCCCGGTGCCCTGATAATCCGGCCCGGCCAGAACCTGCCCCAAGGGTCCGATGATCGCGCTGCCGCCGCGCAGCAGGACGGTTTCGGGGTCGTCGCCCAAGGCGCATTCGTGATCTTCGGGATAATCGGCGCGGGTGCTGCGCGGGCAGGCGGTCAGCACGAAACAGCGCCCCTCCAATGCGATATGCTGCATCGTCGGCAGCCATGAATCGCGGTCGTCCACCGTAGGCGCGCAATAGAACAGCACGCCCTGCGCATACATGTGCATCCGCAGCGCGGGCATATAGTTTTCCCAACAGATCACCGCGCCCACGGTGCCGAAATCGGTCTGAACCGCCTGCATGGTCGATCCGTCGCCATAGCCCCAGATCAGCCGTTCCGCCGCCGTGGGCATCAGCTTGCGATGCTTGCCCACCAGACCACGCGCCCCATCCAGATACAGCGCCGTGCAATACAATGTGCCGCCGTCCCTTTCGATCACGCCGATCACGGCAAAGACACCGGCTTGGGCGCAGGCATCCGCCAGCAGCGCGACTTCCGGCCCGTCCAGATCGACCGCCGCCCGGTGATAGCGCAGGAACGCATCCCGCCCCTCGGGCTTGCGCAGCCCGACCGGCGCGCCAAAGCTGGCGCCCTTGGGATAGCCGCCCAGAAACGCCTCGGGGAACACGATCAGCCTGACGCCCGCCTGACCCGCCTCGCGGATGGCATCGGCGGCCTGTTCGGCGGCCACCATCGCATCAAACGGCGCGCCCGGCAATTGCGCGACTGCCACCTTGATTTTGCCCATAAATGCCCCCTTCCCTAATCTTCTGTTCTCAAATATCCCACGCAATCACCGCGTCGCCGCCGTCTGGCCAGCGCTGTCCGGCGATGGGTGCGTGAAACCCCCGGTCCTATGCGATCAACCGGGTGCCATCATGGCCCGTAATCGCGACCTCCATCAATGCCCCTTCGGGCATGTCGCGATCAAAGGCAACCTCGGTGAACTGTTCGGTACGGCCAAGGCGCGGACCTTCGGTCAGCACCCGATGCATCGCCCCGACCTGAGCCCGCAGATGGCGGCGCAGCGCCACATCCCCCGCCGCCCGCAGCCGCGCCGCGCGGTCCTTGATCGCCGCGCCGGAAACGCGCGGCATCCGCGCGGCCGGCGTTCCCTTGCGGGCACTGAAGGGGAACACATGCAGAAACGTCAGCCCACAGTCGCCCACCAACCTAACCGAGTTTTCGAACATCTCGTCCGTTTCCGTCGGAAAACCCGCGATGATATCCGCGCCAAAGACGAGATCGGGGCGCAGCCGCCGTGCCTCATCGCAGAACCGGATGGCGTCGTCGCGCAGGTGGCGGCGCTTCATCCGTTTCAGGATCATGTCGTCGCCCGCCTGCAAGGACAGGTGCAGATGCGGCATCAGGCGCGGTTCGGTGGCGATAGCCAGCATCAGGTTTTCGTCGGCCTCGATACTGTCGATGCTGCTGATCCGCAGGCGCGGCAAATCGGGCACCAGCCGCAGGATACGCATGACCAGATCACCCAGACGCGGTGCGCC
>JAUNUO010000042.1:0-5782 GCA_030538135.1 Paracoccus sp. (in: a-proteobacteria) | reverse complement strand
AATCGGGCACCAGCCGCAGGATACGCATGACCAGATCACCCAGACGCGGTGCGCCTGGCAGATCAGCGCCCCACGAGGTCAGATCGACCCCGGTCAGCACAACCTCGTTGAAACCACGTCCGACAAGCCGTTTGATTTGTTCGACCACCACCCCCGCCGGCACGCTGCGGGAATTGCCCCGACCATAAGGGATGATGCAGAAAGTGCAGCGGTGGTCGCAACCGTTCTGTACCTGCACATAAGCACGATGCCGGCCAAAGCCGTCGATCAGATGGCCCGCCGTCTCGCGCACAGACATGATGTCATCGACCTGCACCTTTTCGGTGCCGTAATCCGGTGCGACCAGCATCGCCCATGTCTCGGGCTGCATCTTTTCGTGGTTGCCGATCACCCGCGCAACCTCGGGCATGGCGGCAAAGGTTTCGGGTTCCGTCTGCGCGGCGCAACCCGTGACGATGATCGGCGCACCGGGGTTTTCCCGCGACAGGCGGCGGATTTCCTGACGCGCCTTGCGCACCGCCTCGGCCGTCACGGCGCAGGTGTTGACGACCACCGCACCCGACAGGCCTGCCGATTCCGCCATTTCGCGCATGGCCTCGGTTTCATAGGCGTTCAGACGGCACCCCAGCGTCGCAAACACCGGCGGGTTCATGGCAACCATTCCGGCGACAGCCAGCCCTCGAACACCAGTGCTGTCGGGCCGGTCATCCAGACGCCATCTTCGCGCCAGTCGATTTCCAACTCGCCCCCGTCCACGATCACCCGGACCCGCCGCGCTGTCAGCCCGCGCCGGGCCGAGGCAACCGCCGCCGCGCAGGAACACGACCCCGAAGCCAACGTCACCCCCGCGCCACGTTCCCAGATACGCAGCCGGATGGTGTCGCGGTCGATGACCTGCACCACCTCGACATTCGTGCGTTCGGGATACAGCGGATCATGTTCATGGCGTGCGCCAAAGGCCGGCAGATCCACGGCTTCGGCATCCTCGACGAAAAACGTCGCATGCGGGTTGCCCATGCCGGTCGCCACCGGATCGCCCGCGATCGGCAGATGCAGCAGGTCCACGTCCCGCGCCAGCGGAATCGCCTGCCAATCCAGCACCGGCGGCCCCATGTTCACCCGCGTCAGCCCGCCGCCCGCATCTTCGGCCGTCAATATCGCATGATCGGTGCGCAGGCGCAGCATGGTCTTGCCGGTCTCATCCATCAACAGCCGCGCGATACAGCGCGTGGCATTGCCGCAAGCCCCCGCGCGAGAGCCATCCGCATTCAGAAACACCAGCCGCGCATCGGTATCTGCGTCAGGCCGGATCAGCGCCATCTGGTCGAACCCCACGCCCATATGCCGATCCGCAATCCGCCGCACCAGATCGGGCGACGGGGCCATGCCGCCGTCGCGCAGGTCGATCACCACGAAATCATTGCCAAGCCCATGCATCTTGAGAAAGCGCAGGCCACGTTCGTTCTGTCCGCTCATGCGCCGCATATAGGCCCGCCGGATCGATTCCACCAGACAAGTTGATTTTTCCGCTTGACCCTATTCACACACCGCCCTAATGAGACGCCCTGTCGTGGGCCCGTAGCTCAGTTGGTAGAGCAACTGACTTTTAATCAGTGGGTCACAGGTTCGAATCCTGTCGGGCTCACCATATTCCCCTTAGAAAACAAGAAGTTATCCCTTCGGGGAAGTATGGCTGGTCATACATGTGTCAGATTTGTGCCGAGGTTTCGTTCTGAGTGCTTTTCCCTCCGCGTCCAGTCATCACGAGTCTGATTTCCCCGAGCTTCTTGGGTCCTGTGGAATACCGAAGGTGGAAAGGCAACGTCTTGATTTCTTCTCGGCGTTTTCGCTGTTCCTCTTGCAGCAGCAGAAGCTCAGCAGACACAGGGTTGTGCAGGTCAGGGTCGAGCATAAGCTGAACCCTTGCCAGTCCCACTCCGTAGCACATTGCGAATGACGCATTGCGGTCAATCTCGTGAAGGACCTCGGGAATGAACGGTGGGGTGATTGGGGAAATCATTTCGATCCTCCTGAAAATTGCTTCCAGAGCTTCCTTAAGGGCCACAGGATGAAAGCAGAAGCCGCTAGGTGACTGCCCAGCATAAACGCCCCTATCATTTCCATATGGAGTTCCTAACGTGGCCCTCGAAACTGTCACTCACATATCTGATCTGGTGGTTACGAACCCTACAGCCACCGATCCCGCCTCCCAAGGCGATGGCCCAAGCTCTATCTCGGGAAGCTCGACTAACTCAGTCACAGGCACAAGCCACACCCACCTTTACCCGTAACCGGATGGGGATCAGGGCGGGGCGGCAAAGGTACGGGCCGGGCGCTGCGATCCGGGTTCCATCCAAGCAACCGCACAGCGGATCGGCCCGGCACCTGCGCCACGGATTGCAGCGCAACAAGAAACGCCCCGCCACATCCTTCACCGCCGCCAGTGCCAGCCGCCCCATGCGCGCGCTGGGGGCGACCACCGCCATCTTTCCGGCTGATGATCCGGGGTCTGCCCGCCCGCGACGCCACCCGCGACCGCATGGCTGGCCGTGGGGCGCGATAAGCGGTCAGCAAGGGGGGATTGTGGCGGCAAGGCCAGATAGGACCATAGAAACCCGCACAAAGGGGCGGGGCATCCGCAAGATATGCGCCCCGTATATGGCATTCAAATGGCGATTTGACTTGCCGCCTGCCGGGGCGCGGGGTGGCAGGGCTGCCCCTCTGCCGATCCTGCCCCTGCCCTGCCGGGCGCGGGGCGGGTCGCGTCGGGCGGGGTGCGGGGCGGTGGAAAACGATGTGGCGGGGCGTAACAAGTCGCCGCCCTACTGCACGGCTGGGGCGGTCCATCTTGGGCCGTCGCATATGGCCGGATCACTGGCGGGGCGGTCAAGTTCCGGCGCCGTTTAAAGGGCCGAAGGCGGCGTTGACGGAACGGGGCAGGCAAAACAGCCGAGAAAAAGGAGAGGGGCGGTCACACCGCCCCATATGCCGATTTTGCCTCTGCCATGCCGGGGCGCGGGGTGCATCGCGTCAGGCCGGTTGCCGGTTAACAGGGTCGGACGACTTGCCCCGGAACAGATCGCGGCGCACCTCGCCCGCCCGCGCGGTGAACAGATCGGCCATGACCTCTTGCATGGCAGAAAGGCCCACCGTACCGGCAGCGGCGCTTTGGCGGGCAGCGGATGCCAGCGCCAGGGATGCCGCCGTGCAATCACCGGCGTGACGCACGGCGGCAAAGGGGATGATTTCAGCGGAACGGGCTGGGGTTGCCATTATGATGCCACGCGGTTCAGACTGATTACGTTGCCGCCAGTATGACGCCCGGCCCGCGCCATGACGCGCGACATGGTATCCGTGCGCGTTTCCAGAAGCTGATATTCAAGCTCAAGCCGTTCATAGAGCGGCAGCACTGCCGGGCCGTCGCGGGCGATGATCGCGGCCAGAATATCCATGGCCTCTGCGATCGTTTCAAGCGTAACGGGCGGGTATCTGTGGCGCGATGCGATGTTGCCGGATGTCATTGTTACACCCCTTCTGCCGGAACAGGGGCGGTTTCGCGCCCCGTGCCATCGTCAAATTCAAGCCGTACGGTTTCCAATGCCTCTTGCAAGGCATGGCTGATCGCGGCGACGGCGCCCTGTTCATCCTCGCCCGCAACAAACGATCCCATCCAGAAGCCAAGCGCGTGAAGCGCGCAGGCAAAGCCCTGTGCGCGGTCAAGGGCAATATCGGCCAGCGGGGGCAGGCAACGGCGGGGTCGGTCTGTCATGGGGCATGTTCCTATAATTATGCTGTCAGCATCATTATGGGGCATCGCAACAATAAGCAAGAAAAAAGTGCTGAAAGCATTACTGCGCAACTATTGCCCCTTTCAAATCGAATCCTTTCCCGCAACATCCTGCTTGCCGTTCAGCTTTGGTGCCGTTAGCACAATATGACGCAGCAAGATCGAAAAGGCGCCAGACGGCATGACACCGGAACAGTTCAGAATGGCAAAGGCCGCGCTGGGACTGAACAATCCGCAGATCGCGGACATGACCGGGTTGCACCGCAATACGCTGAACCGGCTGGACAAGGGCGATGGCAAGGCTTCCACAATCAAACTGGTTCGCCTGACGCTGGAAGCCGAAGGGGTGCGGTTCCTTGATCCGGGGCAGGTATCAACGGGCTATGGTGTCACCTTGCCCGAAGATGCGCGCGAAGCGGGCGGCGACTGAACGGCGGTGAAGGAAGGGGCGGACGGGTCGCCCGGCCTGACTGCAAAAGGGGCGGTTGCCCACCCCTGCGCTGTTCATCGCCGCCTGATCGCCCGAAAGGCGATGCGTTCCGCCTCTGACCGATCCAGACCGGCGCAGTATTCAAGGATCGCGACGCGTTCCTCTGCCAGATCGCGGGCCAGTTCGGGCGTCATCACTTCGGGCGCGGTCGGGGCAGGATCAAGTCCGGCAAAGATGCGCTGCAAGGCCGCCCAATCGGTGTCGCCGTCAGCCATCATCCGCCACGCCCATCAACGCCTCATAGTCGATCTGGTAAAGCCGATGCGATGCCCTTTGGCTGGGAACCTTGAACACCTTGTTCAGCGCCCTCTTTCTGTTGTCACCCTTTCCGGCATCATGCGTGACAATCACCCCGGCCTGCGCCAGCCCATCCAGCACCGCCGTTAGGTCCAGCCCGGCCATGGTTTCATCAATCCCGGCGCGGTGGAGGAAAAACACCGGGGGGCTGTCCGGCTGTTCATCGCTTGCGCGCTTGACATAGCCCAGCGCATTAGGCTCAGGACTTGTTCATCGTCTCAAGCCAGCACTTGACGGTTGCTGCGCGTGCGACGGGGGAGAAGAAGACCTTCGGGCACCTGTCGTAGCGGGTGGCGATCCTCCGCCAATCCTTCAGGCGCCCGAACATGAGCTCGATCCGGTTACGGCGTTTGTAGCGGCGCTTGTCGTATTTGATGGCCTTCTTGCGAGATTTCCGGCCGGGGATGCAGGGCTTTATCCCTTTGTCTTTCAGCGCGTCCCTGAACCAATCGGCGCCATAGCCCCGGTCAGCGAGCAGCCATTCTGCCTTCGGCAGGCTGCCCAGCAGGGCCGCCGCCCCGGTGTAATCACTGACCTGGCCTGCGGTCATGAAGAAGCGGATCGGGCGGCCGTCGGCATCGGTTACGGCGTGAAGTTTGGTATTCATGCGGCCCTTCGTCCGGCCGATCAGCCGGCCCCTTTGGTCGCCAGGGCCCCCTTTTTCGACCGCAGGCTGGTCGCCGTGCGATGCACCTTGAGATAGGTCGCATCGATCATCACCGTCTTTGGGGTGGTGGCCTCGGCAGCCAGACCTACCAGCATCCGGGCAAAGACCCCTTTGTCGCTCCACCGCTTCCAGCGGTTGTAGAGGGTCTTTGGCGGGCCATATTCCCTCGGCGCATCGCACCAGCGTAAGCCATTGCGATTGACGAAGACTATGCCGCTCAGAACGCGACGATCATCGACGCGCGGCTTGCCGTGGCTCTTGGGAAAGAAGGGCGCGAGATGCGCCATCTGCGCCTCGGTCAGCCAGAAAAGGTTGCTCATCGATCAGGTCTCCTCGCGGAGCCTGAATCATGCAGCGAACCGACAATCAATGGGGCCTGACTCTAACCCCGCGGCAACAGAGGTTGCCATGGCCGCAAAGATCGGCATTTCAATCACCGACAAAGAAGCTGAGCGATTGCAGGATGCGGTTAACGGCAGTGATTAGGTTTCGTCCAGCGACGTGGTCCGTGAAATGCTGCCCGAATGATGTGGGCGTCGCC
>JAUNUO010000261.1 GCA_030538135.1 Paracoccus sp. (in: a-proteobacteria) | reverse complement strand
AACCCGTAATTGTCATAAATCTCGCGGATGTCGGCGATCAGTTCCAGCCCGTCCAGATTGATGTCGTCCAGCCGCCCGATAAAGGGGCTGATGAAGGTCGCCCCCGCCTTGGCCGCCAGAATCGCCTGCGCGGCGGAAAAACACAGCGTCACGTTGACCATGTGCCCGTCATCCGACAGCGCCTTGCAGGCCCGCAGCCCGTCCCAGGTCAGCGGCACCTTGACGGTGATATTGGGCGCGATCTCGGCCAGCTTCTTGCCTTCGCGGATCATGTCCTCGGCCTTTTCGGCGACGACTTCGGCACTGACCGGCCCCGATACCATCTCGCAGATCTCGCGCGTGACCTCGATGATGTCGCGCCCCGATTTCAGGATAAGCGAGGGGTTGGTGGTGACACCATCGACCATCCCCAGATCGTTCAGCTCGCGGATGGCGGCGACATCGGCGGTATCGACAAAGAATTTCATGGCATGCTCCCGGTGATGCGTTGGGCTTGTGATAGCGCAAGGGCGCGCGGGCGGAAAGGGCGGGGTGGCCTGATCGCGGCGGATGTGGCACAAGCGCGGCGAAAGCATCGCCATGCACGTCATCCTGCGCGAACCGGCGCATATCCATGTCAGGCGCGGACGGGACGAGGCCAGGTTCTGGCTTCGCCCCGAGGTGGTTCCGGCTTATAATGACGGTTTCGGGGCCAAAGACCTGAACAGGCTGGCGCGCATGGTCATCGCGCACCGGGCGGATTTCGAAAGGGCATTGGATGAATGTTTCGCCTAAGGCGCTGCGTCTCGACAGCGACAGCATGTGGGTCGAGCTTGAGGACGGCCGGATCATCGGCGTGCCGCTGGCGTGGTTTCCCCGGCTGTTGGCCGCCGATCCTGCCGCGCGGGAAGGGTTTGAACTTGGCCGTCTTGGCATTCACTGGCCCGGTCTGAACGAGGATATTTCCGTTGCGGGTCTGCTGGCCGGGTGCGGCGATCTGACGGACCGCCCGGAACATGCGGCCTGACCTTAGCGTCTGATGCCCTCTGACCATTTCCCGCCCGGCGCCCGCATCGCCGTGCTGAACCCTGAACCGGTGGACGTGGGGGCAAGTGGCGATGCTAGGGCCGTCCTTTTCCCGAAAGACGCTGCGTCAGGGTCTCGAACAGGATCGGAATATTGACAGGGATCGCGGTGCAGCGTCCAATCCGGCCATGAAACCGCATCTCATTATTCTGATCTGTCTTGCGTTGGCCGGGTGCGGCAATTGCAGGATGAACATCGTCGGCGGTGCCAGAATGTCACCCGCTTGCGAGGGGGGCTATGTGGTCGGTGCGGTGGCGCTGTCGCCGATCCTTGTGCCGCTGGGGATCGCGAACAATGTCGGCAGCGGCGGCTCGTCTGGCCCGTCCGACAGCCGCAGCCCGCCTTGGCAGGAACGCTGACCCCGCCTTGGAACCGGCGGGCTTATTGGCTAGGTCGGGACCAGACACAAGCGACGGTCTGCCGTGACGCCATCCGACATCTTTCCCCCCGGCGCCCGCATCGCCGTGCTGACCACCGAACCCGTGGGCGTGCTGGATTACCTCGCGCCCGAGGGCGGCGTGGCGCGTGGGGCGCTGGTCCTGTGCCCGCTGGGGCCGCGGCGGGTGATGGGCTGTGTCTGGGGGCCGGGACTGGGCGGCTTTGACGCGGCGAAGCTGCGCCCGGTGGCGCGGGTGCTGGATGCGCCGCCCTTTACCCCCGCGTTTCTGGACTTCCTGACCCGCGCCGCCGATTACACGCTGACCCCGCCGCCGCTGATGCTGCGGATGGCCTTGCGCGCGCCGGGGCTGGATCAGCCGCCCGCCGCCCGCCGGGTGATTGTCCCCGCAGGCGATCCGCCCGCCCGGATGACCGAGGCGCGGGCGCGGGTGATGCAGGTGATCGCCGATCACGCGGGCGCGCCGATGGCGGTGGGCGAACTGGCGCGGCTGGCCGGCGTCGGCGCGGGTGTGGTGCGCGGTCTGGTGACGGCGGGCACCCTGACCGAACTGGCCGCGCCGCGCGATCTGCCTTTTCCGCTGCTGGACCCATCTCTGCCCGGCAAGCCCTTGGCCCCCGATCAGGCGGCGGCGGCGGATGCCCTGCGCGCGGCGGTCCGCAGCGGCGCCTATGGCACCACCCTGCTGCGCGGCGTTACCGGATCGGGCAAGACCGAGGTCTATCTTGAGGCCGTCGCCGAGACCCTGCGCGCGGGGCGACAGGCGTTGATCCTGCTGCCCGAAATCGCGCTGTCGGCCGAATTTCTGGACCGGGTCGAGGCGCGTTTCGGCGCCCGTCCCGGCGAATGGCATTCGGGCATCACCTTATCCGAGCGTCGCCGCCTTTGGCACATGGCGGCCACCGGACAGGTGCAGATGGTCGTGGGCGCGCGGTCGTCACTGTTCCTGCCGTTTCGCGATCTGGGCCTGATCGTCGTCGATGAGGAACATGATTCCAGCTATAAACAGG
>JAUNUO010000260.1 GCA_030538135.1 Paracoccus sp. (in: a-proteobacteria) | reverse complement strand
TCGCGGGGGCCGGCGCTTCGCTCGTCCCGCCCGGCGGCAGGGATCGCGCCAGAATCAGCGCCGCGCCCGCCAAATGCAGCGCCGCCGCGATGATGACAAACCCCGCCATGCCCAAGACGCGCCGCATTCGTCAGCCCCCGGTCACGACCAGATAGGCCGGTGGGCCACCCAGCCCGCGCAGCCGCCCCAACACCCGCACCACCTAGGCGTTTGCGCATCCGCGCGCAGTTCCAGCGAACCCGGCGCCGCCAAAAGCAGCGGCCAGACCGTCTCGCCACGCGCCTCGTTAAAGGCCAGCTCGCCGGTAGCGGACAGATACAGCACGTCGCGCGCCTGCGCGGCCTCATCGACATGGCTTTCGGGCAGGGTCATGTCAAAGGGCGGAGCCGGGGCGATCTGCGCCGTCAGCAGAAAGAAGATCAGCAGCAGAAACACCACGTTGATCATTGGAATGATCGATTCAGCGGCAGGCTTGCGGGGCGGTAGTTCGATACGCATGGCTTACTCGATCAGGATCAGGTTGGGGATGCCCGCACCCCGCAGCGTGTCGATCACGAACACCAGCCGTTGCAGCGGCACGCCTTCGCCCGCGCGCAGGATCACGGGCGCATCGGGCGCAGGCATCAACGGCGTCAGCGCGGCGATCAGGCCGTCCGCCGCGATTTCGGCCCCGTTCAGGTGCAGCGCCTGCGGTTCGATCCGCACCAGCCGGGGCGGGCCGTCCCACGCCGCACCGGACCCGGCCCCGCCGCCCGACAGCGCCAGCACCTGATCGCCGCCAAAACGCGAGGCGAGCATGAAAAAAATCAGCAGCAGAAACACCACGTCGATCATCGGCGTGAGCGACATGCGCCGTGCCCGCCGGCGTGGCCCCAGATCGAAACCGGCGAGGCTCATTCAGCGGCCGCCAGACGCTGCGCCTCGGCTCCGGTGGCGGGCGTGTGATGCGCGGGCTGCGCCACGAAGATGCGGGTGGCCAGATCCTCCAGATCGGATTGCAGCCGGTCCACGATCGATTCGAACCAGCTGAGCGCGACGCCCGCCGGGATCGCCACCGCCATCCCGGCGGCGGTGGTCAACAGCGCCTCCCAGATGCCGCCGGCCAGATCGGACGGCTCGGCCCGCGCCCCGGCACTTTGCAGCACCTGAAAGGCCGAGATCATGCCCAAAACCGTGCCCAAAAGCCCCAGCAGCGGCGCGATGGTCGCGATCAGTTCCAGCGCGCGCAGCCCGCCGCGTGCGCGATACAGCGTCTGGCGCGCAATCCGCCCGGTTTCCTCGCGCGCGGCGGCCTCGTCGAACCGCGGGTCCAGCGTGGTGCCGATGGCCGCATAGGCCACCCGTGCCCGCGCCGAGTTGCGTCCCCTGACGGCGGCGCAGGCATCCGAATGCCGGCCCGCTGCCCATAATTCCAGCGCCCGGCGCGACTGTCGTCCGCCCCACACCCCCAGCGACCAGAGAGAGGCCAGTTTCCACAGGATCACCGCCATCAGCACAACGGACAGCACGCCGATGATCCACATCGTCCAGCCGCCATCGCGCAGTAGTGCGTAACCGGGAAGCTGCGCGAGCAAGATCGAAAGGTCGGAAAATGTCGTGGGCATAAGGGGCCTCGGGGCGTTCGGAATGGATAAGTCGGGAACGGGCTATCTACTCAAAGAGGTTTGGTCAACAATAAGCGACCAATTCTTGACTATATTTGTCGGTCTTGCTACGCCGCCATATCGCCAGCAGATCACGGGCCTGATCCGTCTGTCAGCCACGCCGCCAGACAAACGTTACAAGGGCTCTCTATGCTTGTCACCATTCCCAACCTGCTCACCCCCGAGGAAACCGCCTATATCCGACAGGTGCTGGACAACACTCCCTGGATAGATGGGCGGACAACGGCGGGCGATCAGGCCGGCAAGGTCAAGCACAACCTGCAAGTGCCGCAGGACCGCCCCGAGGCGCAGGAGATGGGCGCGATCATCCTGCGGGCGCTGGCGCGAAATCCGATCTACAGTTCCGCCGCGCTGCCCGCCCATATACTGCCGCCGATGTTCAACCGCTATGACGAGGGGATGGAGTTCGGCGCCCATGTCGATGGCTCGATCCGGGTCATTCCGGGCACGGGACAGCGCATCCGCACCGATGTGTCCACCACCGTGTTCCTGACCCCGCCCGAAGATTACGACGGCGGCGAATTGATCGTGCATGACACCTATGGCGAACACAGGGTGAAACTGCCCGCCGGACATGCGGTGGTCTATCCGGCGACCTCGCTGCATTCGGTCAGCAAGGTTACGCGCGGATCGCGCTGGGGGTCGTTCTTCTGGGCGCAGTCGATGCTGCGCGACGATTGGCAGCGGAACATGATGTATGATCTGGACCGCGCGATCATGGGCGTGCGCAGTTTCATGGCCGATGATGATCCGGCGGTGACGGCGCTGACCTCGCATTATCACAACATGATCCGGCACTGGGCCGAAAT
>JAUNUO010000259.1 GCA_030538135.1 Paracoccus sp. (in: a-proteobacteria) | reverse complement strand
GTTCGGCGCCGCGCCACAGGATCGCGTGGCTTTGCCCGGCGGCATAGGCGTCGATATTGGCGCGGGCCAGCTTGGCGGCGGTAGCAGGTGCTTCGTTCATGGTTTCAACGCGGTAATCGGCATTCCAGCGATAGAGCAGCGGCAGATCGCCGGGGGTGATGCCGCGCAGGCGCAGGCCGGTGGTATCGGGCCGGATCAGGTCACGCAGGTGCAGCGCAAAGGCGGGTTCGATGCGGTCCAGCGTGGTCCGGGCCGGAATGGACAGGGCCGCACGCGCCGCCGCGACCTGCCCGGCATCGGCGATCATGCCGGTGATCGCGCGACCTTTCAGCGCGGCGCAGGCGGCGGGCCATGCAGCAGGATCGGGGATCTGCGGCAGAAGGACTCTGCCAACGGTCAGGCCGATCATGCCCCCCGCGCCGCGCCAGACATGGACGGAGCGCGGATCATCCCCGGCCAGCCCGTGATGGCGGAGGTTGTGCTCCAGAAACAGCGGGCCTTGGCTGTGAGCGGCCAGCCAAGCCAGCGCGGCGGGGATGGTGTCAGGGGTCAGCGGCTGCATGGGTGGCACCGTTCCATGCGTATTTGGGCAAACAGGAAGCGGCGGGTGGCGGGGATGATGGATGCTGTCCCCCGCCCGGTCATCGACAAGACCATCCGTCACCAGCGGGTCAGCGCGGCTTCGTCGCTGTCTTTGGCGGCGACCCATTCGCCCTGACCGTCGGGGCCGATTTCCCGCTTCCAGAACGGAGCGCGGGATTTCAGCCAGTCCATCAGGTAATCGGCGGCCTCAAAGGCGGCGCGGCGGTGGCGGGCGGCGGTGGCGACCATCATAATCGGGTCGCCCACGGCAAGGCGGCCGTGGCGGTGGATGATGCGCCAGTCCATCAGGGCAAAGCGGGCGGCGGCCTGCTGGCCATAATCGGCAAGGGCGCGTTCGGTCATGCCGGGGTAATGTTCGATTTCCAGCGCCTGCATGGTGCCGGTATCGTCGCGCACAAGGCCGGTGAAGGTCACGACCGCGCCGGCGCCCGCGCCGAAACCCGCCATTTCGGTGGCAAGATCGAAAGGTTCGGTCTGGATGCGCGCGGACAACTCAGCCCCCGGTCATGGGTGGAAAGAAGGCAACCTCGCGCACCCCGGCCAGTGGCGTATCCAACGGCGACAGGCGCTGATCGACGGCACAGCGGATGGCCGACAGATCGGCAAAGGCGGCGGCGTGCCAATCGTCCATGGCGCGCAGTTCCTCGACCAGATCGGCCACGGTTTCGGCGCGGGTGTCCACGGTTTCGCGCGGAATGCCGATGCGTTCGCGCAGCCAGGCGAAATACAGAACGTCAAGCGCCATCGTGATCCCTCAGATAAGGCCGGGCCTTGGCGAAATAATCCCAGCCGGTGACCGCGGTCAGCACGGCGGCGAGCCAGATCAGAACAAGCCCGAGATGCGTCGCCAGCGCCGACCAGGTGGTTGACCACGGCAGCCCGGTTTCGCCCACGCGCGGCGGCCGCCCATGTTCGATATAGGCCAGCCCGGTGCCCAGAAACAGCACGGCGATCGCCACCATCTGCGCGGTGGTCTTCCATTTGGCGATCTTGGTGACCTTGAGCAGCCCGGCCTTGGCGCCCAGAAACTCGCGCAGGCCGGAAACGAATACTTCGCGGAACAGGATCACCGTCACCGGCAGGATCAGCCAGGGGTTCATGCCGGAATAGCCGGTGATGACGACAAGCGCGATCACCACCATCGCCTTGTCGGCGATCGGGTCCATGGCGGCGCCGAACCGGCTTTCCTGTTGCCACGCCCGAGCCAGATGGCCGTCGAACCAGTCGGTGACGGCCGCCAGAATGAAAAGCGTCAGCGCCGCGAAATCCGCGAAGGGGCGGTGAAAATACAGAAACATCAGCGGCACGGCGGGCGCCGCGATCAACCGCAGAAGGGTGAGGATATTTGGCACGGTCCAGCGCATAGCGCAAAGCTAGTCATTGCCGCCGGCTTTGGAAAGGGGCGGGACGCGACAGGCTTCCGCCAATGTGGGTGCGGCGGCCGGATTTTGCTTTCCCGTCAGGTTGTTCACCCTGCCCGTGGGGATGGCGGAACGTGGCCCGGATCGGCTGAACCCGTCAGGGCCCCGCGGCAGGCCCGCGTTCCGGGCCGCCGATGTCGGCGCGGACGGGGTCTTGTGACGATCTGCTGCACGGCCACCGGCGGGAACGGGCGGCGAGGTCTTGCCGGATGGCGTGTGGCGGCGCGATCAGCGCGCCGCGGGAAGGCTGATACGGTCTTACGTGGATCTGTCGGCAACTCGACACGGGTCGGGCCGGTCGCGGTGCCCAACCCTCGTTCTGTCGCCCGCCCCCAAAAGCCCGCCCCTTTTGGGGGCGGGCCTGTGTGTTTTGCGCGGCGGGGTCAGGCCCCGCTTGCGGTCATCACTCGATGATCTTCGCAACCACGCCGGCGCCGACGGTGCGGCCGCCTTC
>JAUNUO010000041.1 GCA_030538135.1 Paracoccus sp. (in: a-proteobacteria) | reverse complement strand
GCCGATCTTTCAGGAGCCGCTTGAGGACATCGGCGACCCGCTCTTCTGGACGCCGCTCTTCGCAGTATTCCATTCACTGCGCGAAGAGGAGGCCCTGCAGCTGCTAACAGAGGACATCCGCGAGGTGGACGGGATCATGGTCTTCGATCTGTGCAAGGGGCCGGGTAAGCAGTTCAAGACTGAAGATTCGATCCGGCGGATACCTGTCCACAAATCGCTGATCGCGCTCGGGCTGCCCGAACTGGTGCGGCTGCGCAGGCAGCAGGGCGAGTCCCGGCTGTTTCCTCACCTCATCAGAAACTCCACGCGAAACACGTTCTCGGCCAGCTTCACCAAGATCTTCGGCCGCTACCGGGAGAAGGTAAAAATCTACGATCCGAAACGCGATTTTCATGCGCTGCGCACTACTTTCAACGTCGAACTGATCCGCAACCGGGTCGACGCCGAGATTCGGAAGGTCCTGATGGGTCATCGCATTCTCGACGTCAACTACGTCCACTATAGCGGCGAGGGATACAGTCTGGAGCATCTACGTGATGTCGTGAACATGATCGACATCGATATCGGCATGATCCGGAAGCCGTTTGCTGAGCCGCCGGCAGTGGCCGGCCTCACTGCGGCAAGGCGCGCCTTCAGCGTCGTCAGCTGACCAACGACGGCACCTTCCTGCGCAGGTATTTGTCCGGCGATGCTGCGTTTCGCGCCAACGTCACCATGGGAAAATGAGACTTCATTCTTCTCAGTCCGGAGCGGCGGCCTTTCTGAGCCGTAGATGTCGGCAGAGGACATCAAATGCGAGATGGGCGGCGATGATTTCGCTGCCCATTCTCGTCTCTGGTAACGCCCTGCGAACTGTGCGGAGGCGCCAGGTCTCGGTCACGAGAACCCATGAGGTCTTTTCCGGCGAGCCGGGCTTGTTACCCGGCAGCCGCCTTTGTGACGCAGAGCTCAGGGCGCCGTGCGCCGAGTGTCTTGCGCCGGGACGATCCCCGCCTTCTCGAAGCCCGCTATCGCATCCGCGAGAAATGCCGCGCAGATCTCCAGCAGCGCGCCGCGCATCGTCGTCGTGTACTCGACGCGATAGGGATTATGGTATTCGCGGCTGTTCTCCACCCGGACGCCCATTTCTTCGACAATGGCATGCTTGCGAACGGGCTCGAGCATCGCGATGCACGCGGCGTGACGCCGCTCGTCGCCAGCGTGAGGGTCGAGCATGGCTGCATATACAGGGTATATCGGCGAGAACATCGCTCCGTTGCGGCTAATCTGAAGACGCAGCAGGCTCAGGATCCGCCCGGCTTGCAGAGTGTCTGCGCGGGCGCGGGCGAGTTCGGTATCTATGGCCTTTGCCATCACGCTGCCTCCTTCGATGCGACCGGCCTCACCATCCTCAGCGCGCGCAGGCCGCGTTCGATGGCGTCGGCGCAACGGCGTGCGTTGTCGGCGCGCGGGTCATCGGGATTCACGGACATGAAGCGGCGAGCCTCCTCAGTGTCCCACCTGTCGGCGAACTCCAGGTGCAGCAACTGGTGAAGGCGCCGCATATCCGCCGTGAGGGAGGAGATGTCGTCGCCATCCTCAGCGGCGTGCACGACGCGCAGCGCGATGGGAAGCCAAACCGGTCCGCCAAGCAGATCGACGGCGTCGACGAGATCGTCGCCCGAGTCCGCGAGCCAGAGGGTGAAAGCCTCGAGCGTGAGGGCCGCCCTCACGAGGGCGGTGGGAGCGGGGTGATGCATCCGATTATCCTTTCTGCGATGTGCGGCTCGAGATGAGCCGCTTCAAGATCGGCCTTTCCCTCCTTCCATTCTTGCGGTGGTTCTCAGGCTGGACACGCCCAGACCGGACGATCGATCGCAGTTATCCCGTCAACCCAGCCGACCGGATGCGCCTCCTGCGCCGCGGTCCGCTCGGCCCCATCCGCCACTTGCCGGAGATCTGTCTGTCTGTCTTGCCGAGCGCTCGCCCAAGGCGCGTGGAAAGACAGACAGATAGTCCCGGTGAGCAACCCCTTCCCCGCTACGTCTGTCCGGCTTCGCCCTCGAACCTCATGGCGCGGTCGACCGCGCCAAGATGATCGAGCGCCCTGCGACGGCGGTGGCGGTCCCCGTTGATGTCGTAGGGCTTGCCGGACTCAGCAGTCCGGTGGCCGCAAAGGGCACGGGCCACACTCAGGTCGAGATCATCGTCCAGGACGCAGGCCTCGTAGATCAGACTGCGGACGATATGCGGGCCGTGCCCGAGTTCCTGACGCATATTGCTCCACAGCCAGTTTTCGCTGTAGGGATCCCAGCCCCGGCAGGCATTGCCGAAGAGCGACTGGCCGCTCCGCTCGTCGTAGAGGATCCAGAGATAAGCCGGGTCGGTGTCCTGCAGCAGGACCGCGTCGAGGTAGCGCGTCAGTTCAGGCGCGAGCCGACCGCGGATCGGCGTGCCGGTCTTGGAGGTGGTCAGATCCACTTTCCACCCTTCGCTGTCCCGACGGAACTCGTGGCCGACGCGGCCGGATCGGAGATCGAGCGAGCGCAACTGCAGCTTGCTCAGCAGCGCCGTGGCACCCGCCAGTGCATAGTGACGGCGCCGATCTCTCGGGCAGTCCAGGGCGGGGGCGCGTTCGAGCAGCTCGTGGGCGCGCGCGGCGATGTCGATGAGATCAACCGGATCTTTCGAGAGCGCGATCTCCTTGCGGCAGACTTCCTTCGTCGCGGAATGTCGGAAGACCGTCATCGTTTCGACGATGGCGGCGGTCAGCGCGGCAGAATAACCTGCGTGACGCGCGAACCTCGCCAGGAAGTCGAGATAGGCGAGGCGCGAGGTTGCCTTGAGTTCGCCATCGTGAAGCAGGCCCTCTGCGAAGGCGGTGGCGGTTGCCGTATCAAGGACCGGCTCGAGACCCCGCGCCGCCGCTGCCGCGACGAGGCGGCGGAGCGCCGCGCACATCCCGTCGAGCGAACTTCGTGACAGGCCGCGATCCGCAGGCAGACTGGCGAGAGCGTCGAGCTCGCGTCGGAAGTGCTCCGGCAGACCATTCCAGTCCCGGACCGCCGGGCGAGGCTTCGGCTTGCGCTTGATTTCGCGCAACGTGGCTTGGATCACGCGGTTGTCCGGGTTTCCCGGATCGATAAGCGCCAAGGTCTTGCTGAGCGCGTGGAGGGTGGAGACGCCCGCCTTGAAGACCCGCACGTCGGCCTCGGTGATTCGGGGGCCGAGCGTTGCACGGTGCCGCAGCCATCGGTCGACGATGCGGATGTCGCTATCGGGGACCCCGCCCGTCCGCGCCGTATGAACTGCCACTGCCAGGCGCTGCCAGTGGGGCGCCGCGAGGACCTCGGCCATCGGCCGCCGATCGAACGCCGAGCTCGCGACCGCCCAGTCGTCACCCTCGCCGCTGTAGCGGGAGTAACGGCGCAAATGGCACTTCAGCGTTGTGAGGCTGGCCGGCGTTCCATCCGTCGGCCTGTAGATCCGCGATCAGTCGCTCGGCGGAGGCCGAGGAGAGCCGGGGCGGAAGATCATGTCTCCGACAGCATCGGATCAGCCTGCGCAAGGCATGCGCGGCGCCGTTGCGATCCTGTCCCGCAAGCCCGTCGACATAGCGTTGCATTGGCGCAGGAAGTTCCGACGCCGTGCTCTGGGCCTCCCCGGTTCGAACCGACGTGCTCATGCCGCTTTCCTTCCGCTTTCCAGGGCCTTGTTGACTTGGTGCAGCCCGGTCTGGCCGCGGCCAATCGCGCGTTCGCGGTCGAAGAACGCATAGGCGCGCCGCACCGTATCGGGCGTGTCGCCGAGAAGGGCCGCGATCACTTCGATGTCCGCGTTGGGCTGATTGATGAGGATTGAGGCGATCGCATGCCGTGCCTGATGCAGCTGCATGAACAGACCCATGCGCGCGGTCGCGAACTTCCAGCTTTTCGCCAGTCGCCCGTAGTCCGCCCCGCCGAACAGGAGCGTGGGATCCGGGCGCTGAATGGCGGCCATCAGCCTGGGGCGCGCCTGCGCGAGCCACCAGGTCAGCACCGCGTGGGGGTCAGAGCGCCCGCGGCGTTCGATCGTCGCTGCGATTTTCCGGTCATTCTTGACCAGGGTCGAGGGAATCGTGAACTCGACCGCGCGCCGCTGGTGCTGCAGCCACACATGGGCCTGCGGGCCTTCACAGATCAGCCCACCCAGGGTGCGGGCCCGCAGGGGCAGGAACGTGAGCACTGCCGCCAGCGCGGCCCCGAGGGCGAGGTCCACGGCAACATGTTTCCGGCTTCGCGACAGCGTATCGAAAGACGCGATAAGCGGCGCGGCCTCATCCCGCAGCATGTGCGAGAGGTTGAGGAATGTCCGGCAGCGCAGCGGCTCCGCGATGAGACGCTTGCAGAACGCCTGGTTGTCGGCCGTCATCTCGTCCAGGCCATCGAAGTAGGAGGTGTCGAAGATCTGAGCGCGGTGCAGCTTCAACGTTGGCTCGTAGCGCTGTAGGAAGCGGAACGTGGCTTCGAGATTCTTGCGTACCGAGCGCGGAGCGAGCTGCTTCCACGGAAACAGCCCCTGCGCCTCGGCGTCGAAGACTTCTTGAATGACGCCGATATCGGCGAAGGTGCCCGGGTCGGGGTCCGACCCCTCTGACAGAAGCCCCAGCATGGTCAGGCCATCGAAGAACCACGACAACGAGTCCTTTGCGGTCTTCACTGTCTCGGGCGTGCACCCTTTGCCGCGGTGCCCGGAAAGAAGGCCAGGCTGCAGCGGCCCCAGACTGAGTTCCTCGGTATAAGCGTCGATGGCGTTCCGGATCGCCGGCGGCAGAATCCTGCTGCGACGGCGCGGGGTGGCGGGGGCCAGCACGCCGATCGGTTCGGACGGCAAAAGGTTGGATGCGATGACATCGGGAAACTGCCGCAGCAGGTCGAGCAGCCGCGCAGCCTTGCGAAGCGAGTTTTTCTGCCCACCGGTGGCCGATCGCGACCATCCCTCAATATGGCGCGCGGTGATGTTCACTGGCTGGAGACCGGCGGCGCGCGCGAAATTGCGCATGATGACGAGGGCGATCAGATCGACATGCTGGACGCGGTTGCCGTTGCGGCCCAGCTTCACCAGCCCGCCCGCCGCATCGATGAGCTGCGTCCAGCCATCGACCTGCGCCCGCAACGCCCGCTTGGCCTCATGGGCGCCGGAGCTTCGTTCCATTAGGCTCTTCACATTCGAATGCCATTCGCGGAACGAGGCGAAGCTCTTGAAGCCCTCAGGCGTGTCGGTCCGATCGAGATGGAGCGCCCAACGGGACACAAATGCCTCGGGATCGGCCGGAATGCGCGCGAGCGGGCAATTATAAGCCGGGAGCTTGGCGCATTTCCGGGCGGAGCCGCGGATCTTCAGCTGGTTCGCAGGAGAATAATCGAACTCGCCGGCGTCGAGTCGATCGACGGCGTCTTGCAGACTGGTCATGGGGAGTCCTCATTGCGAAAAGGTTCGGTCGGCCTGGCGACCGGTCAAGAAGAGCGCTTGCCGCGGCTCCTTTCGTTTTGAGGTCCCTTTTCCTCATTTCGGCCCCGCACAGGCTGAATGAGGAAAAGGGGCCTCGAAAGTCCTCAGGTGACTCTGGAGGGGCGTTTCCCTCACATTTTCGGGCTGCGGCCGAATGTTCGAGACCCGGCCGTGGGCGCCTCAAAAGGCGCCATCGGGGACCATTCAATGGCCGAAGCACGAAAACGGTGCGAGCCGCCGATTCTGATCGCAGGCAGGATCCTGGCCCGCGCCCAATTGCGGATCGTGGTCGCCGTGCAGCCGTAGGATTTGGCGAGATCTTCGGCGGTCAGCAGCGGCTCCATCAACTCGGCATGCCGAGCCGGGTCGGTGATCTGTGCGTGAGGGGCGCCTTCGAGGCGCCAGACATCCGGCCATCCATAGCGCGCGGTGCGATAGGGACCCGGCACCTGCGGGAGCCGTGTCTCGCGTAGAACGCGTCGGGCCGTGTCGGGATCGACCCGCCAGTGCCGCGCCAGGATGGCCTGTGTAATCGGGGGAAGGGCCGCAAGGCCGGCGATCGTCTGTCGGAGGGAGCTGTGCTTTTTCATGAACAGCAAGTCGCTCTGCGGCCGAAAGGACGGAAATCGCCGGAACGAGAAAAAACTTCACAACAGCGTGAGCTGTGCGAGGTGTGGGTCGTGAGCGTCCAAACGCATTACGATTTCGACGATCATTGGCGGAGCATGACCGATGGAAACATTACCAATGTAATGTCGGCTCAATATGTAGCCACTCTGGCCTTCGGCGCGTTGCCTCGACAAGTTTGCCGTGATCTGCAATGGGCTGAGATCCTTCTCGAAACCGACGCGTCCGGCCTTCCCTCGCAGCCTCGGCGGCATATTTCTCCCAGAAGATCTGCACTGCGGCCTCATTCCTCAGGTGATGTTGAGCTTCCAGTACCGTCGTTCCCTATCCGCTCATCGGAGCGTGGTTCGGCTCCTGCAGATGGGGGTGACCTTGTCGCGCCCAACCGAGCAGCACCGCAACTACGGCAGCCCTGAATCCTTTTACCGCTACATCGGTAGGGCAAAGGCAACGATGTGATCGCCGATTTCGGTCTGAAGCTGACCATGGCCGGTCGCGGCAATCACGACGTATTGCCGTCCCTCCGCTACGTAGCTCATCGGCGAGGCTTGGCCACCCGCAGGCAGACGGCCTTGCCAGAGCAACCGTCCGGTCGCGGTTTCAAAGGCGCGCAGCCAATTATCCTGTGCCGCTGCAATAAATGTCAGACCGCTGGCCGTAACTACCGAGCCACCCAGATTAGGGGTCCCCATGGGGATCTTAAGGAAAGTGGGAAGCCCCAAGGGGCCGATATCGAAACCGGTGCCGATCGGCTTGCTCCAGAGAAGTTCGCCCGAATCCATGTCGGTGGCGGCAAGGATGCCCCAGGGCGGCGCGATGCAGGGTACGCTCAGCGGCGACAGCCACATCGGCCGGTCCACGCCCCAGGGGGAAAAGTAATGGGGCGCGATGGCCTGATCGGGACGGGCGCCCCCCATGCCGACGGGCAGGTCATCGACCTCGTCGCGGGGATGCATGACCACCTTGTTTGGCAGACGCGAATGATTGGTGATCAGAATGTTCCGGTCACGATCATATCCCAAGCCGCCCCAGTTCATCCCGCCCACGGTGCCGGGAAACAGCAGCATCCCACCTGGCGCATCGGTCGGAGGCGTATAGATGCCGCGATATTCCATCCGCTGGAATTCCAGGCGGCACATGGCCGCATCAAGGGACGACACACCGAATGCGTGGCGGGGGTCCAGCCTTTCGGGATCAGGACCCGGCAGCCCGGAAAGATTGGCGTAGCGGACGGACTGAGGCTGGGTCGGATTGACCCAGTCGCCGGGCAAGGCGCCCTGCGGCGCCGGACGCTGCTCGATTTCAGTCAGCGGCGCTCCGGTGGCCGCGTCCAGAACGAACAGGCTGCCGGTTTTCGTGCCTTGGATCACGGCGCGGCGGCGTGCGCCATCGATCATCACGTCGGCAATGATCGGCTGCGCCCCGATATCATAGTCCCACAGGTCATGGGTCACCGTCGCGTATTCCCAGATCGCCTCGCCGGTGGCGAGATCAACGGCGACGACGGCGGCGGTGAAACGATCCTCCTCCGGGGTCCGGGTGCCCCCGAAATGGTCGTTCGCCGAGTTGCCCGTTCCCAGATACACGATTCCGGCCTCGGGATCGCCCGAAATAACGTTCCATACGTTGGGCGTGCCACGGGGATAGATTTCGCCCTCGGCCAACCCGTCCCGCGACCGGCCCTGCAACAGCGCGTCCCAGTGCCAGCGCAATTGGCCCGTAACGGGATCATAGGCCCGCACGACGCCCGAGGGTGCGTCGCGGCGCTGGTTGTCGCTGACCTGCTGGCCGACGATCAGCGCATCCCCGACGAGCGCCGGTCCCGAGGTCGACGAGGCGAAGCCGACTTCCTGCAGGTCCATGCCGACGGACAGATCGACCGTTCCCTGCTCGCCGAAATCCGTGCAGGTCTGGCCGGTCTCGGCATCCAGCGCGGTCAGGCGACTATCTACCGTGGCCAGATAGACCCGCGAGGCGCATTGCCCCGCGGCATCGGGCACGCGGTAATGGGCGACGGATCGGCAGGCGACCGAAAACAGCGATTCCATGTCCTCCTCCCGCATCTCGGGATCATAGGACCACAACTCCTCCCCGGTCGCCGGATCGAGGGCAAAGACCTTGTTGCTGGGCGAGCATGCGAACAACCGGCCCTCGGCGAGGATCGGGGTATTCTGGGAGGAAAAGAAGATCCGGTCGCTGTCGGGCAGATCGCCGGTGCGGAAACGCCATGCCTCTGTCAGGTCGGAAACATTCTGGGGGGTGATTTGGACGGCCGGTGTGAAGCGTTGCCCATGGGGCGATCCGCCAAAGGCCGTCCACTCCGTTTCCCCGTTCAGTCCGGCCAGCATTTGCGGCGGCTGCTCGAGGGTCGGTCGGCCGTCCCCCGAGGGCGGCACCGTCCGCTCCCAATACATGGCGACCGTAGCTGCGGCGGCCACCCCCACCGCCGCCGTCATCGCAACGGCAGTGCGCTTGCGCCGCTGGGCGTCTCGTCCCGTTCTGCCCAGCGACAGAAGCAGAGCTGAAAGCAGGTATAGCGCGCTGATCACGCCCAGTCGCGCGGCCAGATCAAGCCCCCACATGGGGAGAAAGCCCTTCCCGGCGATTTCCCATAACGCCCAGAGAAATGTCGCGGCGACCAGAAGTGCCTGCAACCGGACCCCGGCTGCCGCATATCCGAGCAGCAGTGCGACCGAGGCGGCCACCATCAGCAGCGCAGCGATGGCATAATACCACGTTCCGCCGGCCGCGATCAGTTGCACGCCAAACCATCCGGTTCCCGCGCCCAGCATCAGCAGCACCACCCCCACGGAGGCGAGTGCCCACCGGGTCCATCCGTCGACACGAAAACGGGGGAAGAGTGACGACTGGAAAGGGGGCATAAACTCTGCTTTCGAGGCACCTGTTGGGCGGCCGAAACGACCGTCGTTGCCAACCAGCAGGACGGATGACATGCAGACTTAAGCGGTCGGCAGCCCGATGGTTCCATGGGAGGGCCGACCACCGGGCCGAAAACCTCCTCGTTCGCGATCTCCATGTCGCGCTTGACCTCATCGATGACTGTGGGAGCTTAGAAGTAGCCGTCGGGGAAAGCATCGGGACGATTACCCCCAGTGATGATGCGGCCGCCCTGCTCTGCGGCACGGTTCACCATGGTTTGCACCTTCTCGAACTGGCGGAAGTTCTTGATGCGCCCCATCAGGGCCGAGCGGTCGAGCGGCATCGCGGCTTGCGAGCCGACAATTGCGCGGTCCAGGTCGGCGTCGTCGAAGATGATGTTGGCCGACTTGCCGCCGAGTTTGAGGATGCAGGGGACGATGTTGCGGACGGCCGCCTCCGCGATCCTCGCGCCGGCCGCGGCGGATCGACGAAAACAACCAAGCGCGTTTCGGGATGGCGATCGTATGTTGCCCCGCGGTCGGCCCGGCACCAGCGATGATGATCACGAGTCCACGCGGTGCACCGGCGCGCTCACAAAGAACATCGAGGACGAGCGAGTTGTGCGGAGTCAGCTCGGACGACTTGAGGATCATGCCGTTGCCCGCGCAGATGGCAGGGGCGATCTGCCAGCCTGCAGTAAACAGCGGGGCATTCCATGGCGTGATCTGGACGACCACGCCGTTTGGGCTCTTGCCGGGTGTAGTTCAGATGGGTCGGGGGGACCGGGATCAACTCGCCCTGCAGCTTGTCGCACCAGCCGGCATAATACTCAAACATCTCGGCTACGCGGACGGCCTCACCCGCCGTGTCGCGGATCAGGCGGCCCGCGGACAGCGCCTCGAGCTCGGCGATCGCGTCTGCGTTCTCGCGCAAGCTCGATCCGGGTTTCCGGGGAAAAGGTCTTCCGTTCCGCGGCAGGGAGGTAAACAGCTCCAGCATCTTGCGAGCGGTGTCGGGGCCGCTCTCCACGCGCTGTGCCGAGTCCCACAGTGCAAGATCGATATAGTCGATCTGCTGGCGGCGCATGACGTCGCGGATCTCCTCGACCCTCAGACCATGGCGGTCGACGGAGAGGCGGATGCCGATCTGGAAGTCGTCACGCGTCGCGTTGCGGACCGCATCGATCACTTCGAACACGAAGCGCGCCCTGTTATCCAGACTGAGCGGACGCCGGCGTTTCGGCTGGAAACACTGGTGTTCAGGGCGGGAGTCGCCGCTCGTTCAGCGCGACGACCGCTTGGGCATCCGGTTCCGCTGCCGCATCGCGGGCCAGCTTGACGGCATAATCGCCCGCCATGATGGTCCAGCCCGGCTTGTCCGGGTCGTAAGACGCAATCAGCCGCACCTCGTCGCAGATGATGCGAACGCGGGCCGACTCGCCGGGCCGCAGCGCAACGCGCGCCCAGCCGGTCAGGCGGAAGACCGAAGCGGTGCCGGCATCGTCTGGCGACGGTGGCGGCGCGACATAGACTTGCGGCGTGTCGATTCCAGCGCGATCGCCGGTATTCGTCACAGTCAGAGCCACCTCGATCACCCCGTCCGCAGTGGCGGCGATGTCGACATCCTCATAGCTGAAGCGGGTGTAGGAGAGCCCGAAACCGAACGGGAAGACCGCCGGCCTGCCTTCTCGCGCGTGCCAGCGATAGCCGACATCCGCCGCCTCGATGTCATAGTCGATGTTGACATAGCCGCCGCGACGCGGTTGTCCGGGCACAGATGTCGTCGCGTGAGGATCGCGCATCGGCGGTCGCGGCAGGTCGGTTTCCCGCGCAGGGAAGCTGACCGGTAGCCGTCCCGAGGGGTTTGCATCGCCCGCCAGCACGGCGCAGATGGCCTCGGCCCCTGCAGTTCCTCCATACCAAGCCGCGAGCACGGCAGACACATCGCCCAGCCAAGGCATCGCCACCGCTCCGGGGGTCACGAGCACCACCACCGTCCTCGCGCTTTGCGAGGCAACACGTGCGATCAGATCGTCCTGTTCGCCGTCAAGCGAGAGGTCGGCCGCATCCTGGCTCTCGCAAGCCCATTTTTCAGCGAAGACCACCGCGGTATCGTCCGGCTGGAGACCCGAAGGGTCGTCACCGAGGAATACGACCTCGCACCCGGTGAAACGCGCCCGGATGGCGTCGAGCGGGGCGGGAGCATGATAGATGCGCGGAAACTCCATCTGCGGAATGCCGAGTCCCTTGCGCCTAACGTGACCCGGCGGCGTTACCGTGGAACTGCCGCCGCCCGACAATATCCCCAGATCTGCGGTCGCGCCCAGAACGGCGATCCGCGATCCTGCGGTCTGATCCAGCGGCAGAACCCCATCGTTCTTCAGTAGAACGATCGACTGTTCGGCGACGCGCCTTGCGACGTCGAGATGTGCCGGCGGCGGCCCGGACCGTGGCGTGCGGCGCTCCTCCAGCGCGCCGACGGAATGCAGCGCGGCCAGAATGCGGATGACCATGTCGTCGAGGCGCGCCTCGCTGATGCGTCCCGCCCGGACCGCATCCGCAAGCGCCGGGCCGAAATAATGCGCGGTGTCGAGATCCCAGCCCGACTGGCGATCCAGCCCGGCCCAGGCTGCATGCTCCGTCGAATGGGTGGCGCCCCAGTCCGACATCACGAAGCCCTTGAATCCCCAATCTCCCTTCAGCACCGTATTGAGCAGAAAAGCGGACTCCGACGCATAGAGCCTGTTGACCAGGTTGTAGCCCGGCATGATCGACCGCGGCTGGCCATGCCCGATCGCAATCTGGAACGACAAAAGGTCGGATTCTCGGAGCACCTTTTCGGTGATGTCCGAGCTAATCATCACCCGCCCGGTCTCTTCGGGGTTGATGGCATAGTGCTTGAGCGTCGAGACGACCCCCTGCGACTGGACGCCGGCAACCGACGCCCCCGCGAGGATCCCGCTGTGCAGCACATCCTCGCCCAGATACTCGAAGATGCGTCCCCCGCGCGGCTCGCGGATCAGGTTCATCCCGCCGGCCAGCTGGACCGAAAACCCCAGATGCCGTGATTGCGCCCCGACGGCCGCGCCCATGTCCCTCGCCGCGTCACGACAGAAAGTGGCGCCAAGCGCCGTCAGGGACGGAAAGGCGGTGACGGCTTCCTGGGCGCGGATGCCGTTCGGGTTGGTAACGCCCATACTGGCGTCGCTTTCGTCCCACATGGGAATGCCCAGACGGGAAAGTCCCGCATTCACCGCCGCCGATCCGAGCGCGCCTTCCGGCGCTTGCTCGGACGTGCCCATGGGAACAGAGACAAAGCCGACCTTTTCTTCCAGCGTCATCCGGGCGACCAGCCTTTCGGCCGCTGCCCAGTCGTCTTCCCAGCCGACCCAGGCGCCCCGCGGCGCGCTGAACCGGAACTCAATTTCGTCATGCTTCGCCATCTTTCCCCTCCGTCGTCAGAAGCACCGACCCTTGCGTTGAGCGGTCCTCGATCATCCGATGCGCGTGGCCGGCCTCGGACAGGGGAAGTTCGGCGTGAATGCGAGGCCTGATGATGTTCTTCTTCAGCGCGTCGAACACCCGCTCCGCCCCGGCGGTCAGATCATCGCGGCTGGCCGTGTAATCGGCGATCGTGGGTCGCGTCACATACAAGGAACCCATCTGACGCAGACGTGCGAGCGGAACGGGATCAACGTCGCCTGAGGACCAGCCATAGCTGACCAGCAGGCCGAACCGCGACAGCGCCCCCAGCGACATGTCGAACGTGTCGCGGCCAACCGAATCGTAAGCGATGGCGACGCCGCGCCCGCCGGTCCAGTCTTTGATCCGGGCAACCCCTTCCTCGGCACTGATCGGCAACACCAGAACATGATCGCATCCGACTTGCCGCGCGGCCTCTACCTTGCCCGGACTGCCGACAGTGCCGATGACTGTTGCGCCGACCTCTTTCAGCATCGGAACAGCCAGCTGGCCGACGCCGCCAGCCGCCGCCGTGAAAAGGACAGCATCGTCGGGGCTGATGGGTCGCAGCCGATGAACCAGATAATCCGCAGTCAGTCCTTTGAAGAACACGGCCGCAGCAGTCCGATCGTCCACATGATCGGGAAGCCGCACGGCCCGAGCGGCCGGCAACAGCCGCGCCTTTGCATAGGCGCCCATTGGCCCGCCAGCGTAAACGATCCGGTCGCCTTGGCTGAAGCCCTGCACCCCCGTGCCGACGGACAGCACCTCGCCGGCTGCCTCAAGCCCCAGACGATAGGGCAAATCGCTGGCCAACTCACCGCGCCGCTGAAGGATGTCAATGAAATTGACGCCGATTGCCGTGTGACGCAGCAGCAGCTGGCCCTCGTCGGGCTGACCCAGTTCTTCGGACTGGACCGACAGCACGCCAGGATCGCCGAATGACCGTCCCTGAATGAACTGATTTTGCATCATTGCCTCCGACCTGGACGGGTCGACCGGCCCAAGGCCGGTCTGACCTTGCGCTACGGTCTCACTCGCCCGCCGGCTCGTAAACGGTCTCGAAGGACCAATCCGCCTGGGGCTGGCGGTAAAGCGCCCAGAACGCGTCCGCGACAGCCGCCGCATCCTTCGTTCCCGCGTTGACGAACCCGGCGACGGTTACGGTGGCGACATGGACGCCATGCTGGCGGAAATCTTCGAACAGACCTTGCGCCAGGGCGCGGATGCCGGCCTTGCCGATGCTGATCGACAGATAGTCCGGGCTGGGCGCGAGGGCAAAGCCGCCCCCGGTCAGAAGGATGGTGCCTTCGCCACGCTCTCGCATCGATGGTGAGGCCGACT
The DNA here is from genome assembly GCA_030538135.1 of Paracoccus sp. (in: a-proteobacteria). Lineage (GTDB taxonomy): Bacteria > Pseudomonadota > Alphaproteobacteria > Rhodobacterales > Rhodobacteraceae > Paracoccus. The sequence continues at coordinate 8,085 of JAUNUO010000041.1, read as the reverse complement.
GAACCGCGGCAAGCGCGCCGCCGATGTTGATGGCCAGGTCGCTGTTGAAGCTGTCCAGGGGTTGGTCCTGCACATTGTCCGCGCGAATGACGCCGGCGTTGTAGTGCAGCACGTCGATGCCCCCGAACTCGCGCTCAGCGTCTCGCACCAGATCGGCGACGGCCTTGGCATCGGCGGCGTCGACGGTGCGGATCTCGACCGTCGCGCCATCACGCCGAAGCTGCTCTGCGAGTTCCTCAAGGCGGTCGCGGTTGCGCGCCGAAAGGACGACGCGATGGCCTTCCTTGGCGAACTTCGCGGCGGTCGCGAGACCCATGCCAGGGCCAGCACCGATGATCAGGTAAGTCTTCATTTCTTGTTCTCCTTTAAGGTGTGTTCAAATGCGCGGCCGATCCTGGTGAGCCGCGTCAGGGTTTGAGAGCCGTTTTTTTTTGGACCCGCAGTTCATCCGCGACGCGGCGGACTCGGGCGCTGAAGATGTTTGCGGTTCACGACGATCGTCCTCCATCTGCTTGCCACCAACATACAGCTTACCCTATCATCTATAATCTGGCTAAAGCGCATTTGATCCATGCATATGAGTCCGCAATCACCTACCGCCTCGTTTGACGAGATCGCGGCCTTCACCTCGGTCGCCACCCAAGGCAGCTTCGCCGAGGCCGCCCGTCGACTGGACGTTGATCCTTCGCTGCTGTCCCGGCGTGTCCGCCGCTTGGAGGAGAGGCTCAACGTCCGCCTTTTCGCGCGAACGACCCGGAAGGTCACTTTGACCGAGGCGGGCGAGCGATACCTGTCTCGGGTCGCCGAGTTGATGGAGCAGCTCGAAGCCGCGGGGAGAGAGGCTGCCGAACTGTCCGCGACGCCGCAGGGAGTCTTGCGGGTCTCGCTTCCGATCAGCTTTGGACAGCGTGTCGTGGCGCCGATGATCGCCGACTTCGTGCGGCGCTATCCGAAGATCCGTCTCGACCTGAGCTTCACCAACCGCCGGGTGGATCTGGTGGCAGAGGGATTCGACCTTTCCATCCGGGCCGGCGTGCCGCGCGACAGCACCCTCACCATGCGCAGGCTGGCATCCTACCGTGAAGTCTTGCTGGCATCGCCGGACTACCTGTCGGCCCATGGACAGCCGCAGAACCCTGACGACCTCGCCGATCATGCCTGCCTGGGTTTCACCGGAAACGCGTTCTGGCCTGAATGGCGTCTCACCGACGGCGTCGACAAGTACGCGTTCCGCCCGCACGGCCCGATTCAGTCGGACAGTTCAGAGGCCGTGCTCGCGGCGGCCATCTCGGGCGCAGGCATCATCCTGGCGCCCGAGTGGCTGGCGGCTGATGCTCTGCGATCGCAGAAGGTGATGCCAGTGCTTCCAGGCTGGCAAGGGATGATCGATGGCGCCATCTTCGGGTTGCTGCCGCCTGGACGAATGACTCCGGCAAAGGTGAAGGTCTTTCTTGATCACCTGACGGAGAAAATCGCACGCCAAGTATAGAGCCCAAGGGTGCGGTCAGGGGAACAGAGGTTGCGGGGCGGTGACAACCACCCTGCCGCTATTTCAAGAACTCGCCTGAGGTGATCTGGCCTGCCGGCGGCGGCGGCCGCCAGGCCTCGTCGAACCGGCTGAAGTGCACGCCTTCCAGCGAGAGCAGGGAACTGCTGTCGAACTTTCAATGCAAGCATGGGAAGAAGAGAATTCGGTTGCCTGATGCGCACCAAGTACGGCACAATCGAACGCACCACGCGGAATCGGACGCGCAGAGGGGGCTACGCTTACCTTTGAAATCAATGGGTTGACATGAGGCTTTCCGGCCCCTACCGCCGGAGCCATCAGACTGAGCAACATCAGTCACTTGGCATAAAATATCGTCTCGCATAAAATATCGTCCCGAAGTCCACACAGCGTGGACACGAAACGGACGAATATCATGCGAAAGAACTGCCTGCCTCACATCAAACAGATCGGCAAGGATTGGTATGAGTTCCGGAAACGGATGCCGAAAGACTCGGGACATACCGGCGAGTTCAAACGGCGCATTCGGGCGAAGGACATGGCGGCCTTGGCTCAGGTATATGCTGGGGTGTTGAATGAGTATGAGGGGGTGTGCGCTGGGGGAATCACTCGGCTGAAAATTAAGCCACCGACACTTCCTTTCGGAAAGGAAGTCTTGATCAGCCCAAAGACCCTTGCCGATGCAGCCGAACTGTATCTGACCGACAGGCTTGAGAAAAGCCGGGTCGTTGCCGGGACGCGGGCATTAAACCGGGTCAGGGCTATCATGGAAAAGGCAACGGGGATTCCGTTTGAGCGCTTTCCCTTGAGTGATCTGCGGCGGGAACCTGCCCGGGTAACAAGGGATGCCCTGTCGTCTCGAGTCAAGGATAATGGTGAGAGGATCAGCGCGGGAAAGCCTGCTATCCACTGAACATGATGTTCACGCCCGCCCTCACCGCCTATCCCCTGCTGCCCGCGCGCGTTCACGAAGTGTGCGGCCCTGCAGCCATTGGCTTTGTGCTTTGGACAGCGCAGCAGATGGATGCCGATCTGCTGTGGGTACGGGAAGAATGGTGCCCGGAACAGCTTGATCCGCTGGGGTTTGGCAGTTTCGATCCCGCGCGGTTGGTAATGGTGCGGACCAAGGCTCAGACCGATACATTGGCGGTGGCGGAGGAGGCCCTGCGGGATGGCGCCGTTGGTCTGGTCGTGCTGGAAATCACCGCACCGCTGAGCCTGACCGCCGGGCGGCGGCTGCAACTGGCTGCGGCGGCGGGCGGAACGACCGGGCTGTGCCTGATCCCAGAGGGAATGGGCAGCAACGCGGCCGAGACGCGATGGCATTGCGCGCCGGTCTTTGATCCGCAGGACTCGACTCTGCAACTGTGGCGGCTTATCAAGAACAAATCAGGAACTTTTGGGGGCTGGCTTGTTCGATGGGATGCAGAAGCGCGTTGTGTCGCTGTGGTTTCCCCGGCTGGCGAGCGACCGGGTTCTGCGGACGCGCCCGGTTGACGGCCCCTTTGCGCTGACGCTGACGGAAAACAACGCGAACCGGTTGTATTGCCTGAACGATGCGGCAGAACGGCAGGGCCTCTATCGCGGGATGAGCTTTTCCGACGCGCGGGCCTTCTGCCCCGATCTGGTCAGCCTTCCCGCCCGGCCCGATCTGGACAGGCGGTTCCTTGCCTCCCTGCGTCGATGGGCCACGCGCTGGTGCCCCTGGGTCGGGATCGAGGATCGCGACGGGCTGGTGCTGAACATCACTGGATCAGCCCATCTGTTCGGCGGCGAGGCGGCGATGGTTAGGGATATGCGCCGGCGTTTTCCGCGCGCCGGGATGACCGTGCGCATTGGCCTGGGCCACACGCGCGGTGCGGCCTGGGCACGGGCGCATTATGGTCAGGGCGCGGCATTGGCCGACCTGCCGGTGGCGGCTCTGCGGCTGGACGCTGACACCGCCACCAGGCTGGCTCGGATGGGGTTGCGGACAATCGGGCAACTGTCAGCCACGCCGCGCGCGCCCCTGGCGCGGCGGTTCGGAGCAGGGCTGCTGGTGCGGCTGGATCAGGCGCTGGGCGATCAGCCCGAACAGATCGACCCGGTGCAGGAGCCGCCGCATTACGGGGTGCGCCTGACCCTGCCCGAACCGATCGGGCTGGAAAGCGACGTGATGGCCGCCGCCGGACGCCTCCTAGATCGGCTGTGTGACAAGCTGAGGGATCAGCAGGCGGGTGCGCGGGGGCTGGTCTTGACCGTGCGGCGCGTGGACAGTCATGCGCAGGATGTCGAATTGCGGCTGGCCCGGCCGATGCGCGATCCGGCCCGCATCCTGCCGCTGTTTCAGCGCGGCGTGGCCAAGGTCGATGCGGGGTTCGGCATCGACCAGATCCGGCTGGAGGCGGTGCAGGTCGAACCCCTGCCGGCGGAACAGATCACCCAGGCCGGACGCCGCGATCCGGGGCGGCTGGATGATCTGATCACCCGGATCGGCACGCGGGTCGGGCTGGAGAATGTGCAGCGTTTCCTGCCCGCCGACAGCCATATCCCCGAACGCAGCTTCACCATCGCCCCCGCCGCCCATGCGCAGCCGCAGGGCGGATGGGTCAGCCAGAACCCGCGGCCCGCGCGGATCTTTCCGCCCGAGCCGATCAAGGCCACCGGCAACCGCCCGCCCGAACGGTTCCGCTGGCGGCGTATGGCGCTGACCACGGGGCGCGCCACGGGGCCGGAACGGATCGCGCCGGAATGGTGGCTGGACGATCCCAACTGGCGCAGCGGCATCCGCGATTACTGGCGTATCGAGACGCGCGAGGGGCGGCGGTTGTGGATGTTCTACACCCCGCAAAACCCCGGCTGGTTCGTACAGGGGGAATTCGCATGAGCTATGCCGAACTGTGCGTGACGACAAATTTCACCTTCCTGACCGGTGCCTCGCATCCCGAGGAACTGGTCACGCGCGCCGCCGAACTGGGGCTGACAGCCATCGCCATCACCGACCGCAATTCGCTGGCCGGTGTGGTGCGCGCCTATCGCGCGCTGCAAATCCTGACCGAAAAGGCCGAGGACAGCGTCCGCATCCGGTCGCAGCACCGGGTGGACAGTTGCTCGCGGCAGAATATCGGCGCGCCCCAGAATATTCCCCGCCCCGATGCGCCGCAGTTGCCCAAGCTGATCGTCGGTTGCCGGCTGGTGCTGCGCGACAGCGCGGTGGAATGGGTCGCTCTGCCGACCGACAAGCCCGCCTGGCAGCGGCTGACGCGGCTGCTGACCCTGGGCAAGCGGCGGGCGGGCAAGGGGGAATGCCATCTGGATCTGGTCGATCTGCTGGCGGGTGGCGAAGGGATGATCCTGATTGCGCTGCCTGGCGATCTGTCCCGCGCCGCTGCTGATATTCAGCGGGTCCGGCGCCGCTATCCCGGCCATGTCTTTGTGGGGGCAGCGCCGCGTTACGACGGGCAGGACCGCGACCGGCTGAATCGCTGCGCCCTGCTGGCGCGGCAGACTTCCGCGCCGATGGTCGCGGTGGGTGATGTGCTGATGCACCGCGGGGTGCGCCGGCAACTGGCCGATGTGCTGACCTGCATGCGGCTTGGCTGCTCCATCGACCAGATCGGCCGCAATGCCCTGCCCAATGCCGAACGCCGCCTGAAAGGTGCGGCGGATATGGCCCGGCTGTTCCACGATCATCCCGCCGCCCTGCGCCGCACGGTCGAGATCGCGGATCGCTGCACCTTCGATCTGGGCCAGCTCAGCTATGATTACCCCGACGAGATTGCGGAAGGCGAAACGCCCATGTCACGGCTGACCCGGCTGGCGCAGGAGGGGCTGGCCCGCCGCTATCCGCATGGCGCGACCGAGAAGGCGCGCGCGTTGATGGCCAAGGAACTGGCTGTGGTGCAGGAACTGAACTTTCCCGCCTATTTTCTGACCGTCCATGACATCGTGCAATACGCCAAGTCAAAAGGCATCCTGTGTCAGGGTCGCGGCTCGGCCGCCAATTCGATCCTGTGCTATCTGCTGGGCATCACCGATGTGCCGCCCGAACTGATCGGCATGGTGTTCGAGCGCTTCATCTCGCGCCATCGGGGCGAGCCACCGGATATCGACGTGGATTTCGAACATGAACGCCGCGAGGAAGTGATCCAGTGGATCTATGAGAAATACACCCGCGACCGGGCTGGCCTTTGCGCCACGGTGATCCATTTCCGGTCCCGCGCCGCCATCCGCGAGGTGGGCAAGGTCATGGGCCTGTCGCAGGACGTGACGGCGGGGCTGTCGGGCCAGATCTGGGGCTATTCCAGCGACGGCCCCGACCCCGACCGCATCCGCGAGTTGGGCCTGAACCCCGACGACCGCCGCCTTGCCCAGACCCTGCGCCTGATCGGCGAGATCATCGGTTTTCCGCGCCACCTGTCGCAGCATGTCGGCGGCTTCGTCATCACCAAGGGGCGGCTGGACGAGCTGGCCCCCATCGAGAACGCCGCGATGGAGGATCGCACCGTCATTGAATGGGACAAGGACGACATCGACACGCTGAAGATCCTCAAGGTCGATGTGCTGGGGCTGGGGATGCTGACCTGCATCCGCAAGGCGTTCAGACTGCTGAAGGATCATGAACAGCGGTCCCTGACGCTGGACAGCGTGCCGTCCGAAGACCCGGCGACCTACCAGATGCTGCAACTGGCCGATGCGGTGGGCGTGTTTCAGGTCGAAAGCCGGGCGCAGATGAATTTCCTGCCCCGCATGAAGCCGAAGGAATTCTATGATCTGGTGATCGAGGTCGCCATCGTCCGCCCCGGACCCATTCAGGGCGGGATGGTGCAGCCCTATCTGCGGCGGCGGGAGGGGCTGGAGGCCCCCGAACCTTTCGGACCATCTTTGGAGCAGGTAACGGCGCGGACACTTGGCGTTCCGCTGTTTCAGGAGCAGGCATTGCAGATCGCCGAAGTCGGTGCAGGCTATAGCGCAGAAGAGGCCGACAGGCTGCGCCGGTCGCTGGCCAGTTTCCGCCGCATGGGCACGATCGGCGAACATCGTGATAAATTCATCGCCGGCATGTTGGCGAACAGCTATCCGCAGGATGTGGCCGAACGCTGCTTTGCCCAGATCGAGGGCTTTGCCGATTACGGCTTTCCCGAAAGCCATGCGGCGGCCTTTGCGCTGCTGGTCTATGTCTCGGCCTGGCTGAAACGCCATCATCCGGCGGTCTTTGCCTGCGCCCTGCTGAACAGTCAGCCGATGGGGTTCTACGCCCCCGCCCAGATCGTGCGTGATGCCCGCGATCACCGGGTCGAGGTGCGCCCGATCTGTGTCAATCACAGCGCATGGGACAACACGCTGGAACGCCGCCCGGAGGGCGCGCTGGCGCTGCGGCTGGGGTTTCGCCAGATCAAAGGCTTTCGCGAAGAAGATGCCGACTGGATTGCCGCCGTGCGCGGCAACGGCTATCGCGACCCGCAATCGGTCTGGCTGCGCGCCGGGGTCGCGCCCGCGGTGCTGGAACGCCTGGCCGAGGCGGACGGCTTTGCCGGAATCGGCCTGACCCGCCGCGACGCGCTGTGGCAGGTGCGCGCCATCCGCGCGCCCGCGCCGCTGCCCCTGTTCGCCGACCCCATCGACGGCGAGGCCATCGACGAACCCACCGTCACCCTGCCCGCGATGCAGATGGGCGAAGAGGTGGTCGAGGATTACGTTGCCACCCGCCTGACCCTGCGCGCCCATCCGATGGAACTGCTGCGCCCCACCATGCCCGGCCTGACCCGTCACGATGCGCTGACCCACGCGCCCTTGCGCCGCACCATCATCTGCGGCCTCGTCATCACCCGCCAGCGCCCTGGCACCGCATCCGGCGTGGTGTTCCTGACGCTGGAGGATGAAACCGGCGTCGCGAACGTGGTCGTCTGGCGCAAGGTCTTTGACCGTTTCCGCCGCACCGTGATGGGCGGGCGGCTGCTGCGCGTCACCGGAAAGCTGCAACGCGAAGGCATCGTGGTCCACCTGATCGCCGAAGTGATCGAGGATGTCTCGCACCGCCTGTCAGATCTGGGCCATCCGATGCCGGACGCCATCGGCCGGACCACCCCGCAAACCGACAACGCCCCCCGCCCGCTGTCCGCCCCGCGCGCCCTGCACCCCCGTGATCAGGCCAAACGCCTGTTCCCCAGCAGGGATTTCCATTGAAGGCATCATATATGTGAACCACTGATTAGAGCCTTCCCGTTGTCCGGCCCATGGCCGATCATCTTTCCGTCTCGGCTGCGGCCAGCATCTCGTCGATGATTTCCTGCCCCGTTCCTGCCGCGCGCGCTGAACCGATCGGTACTGATAGAAGGCCGCGCTTCGCGGATCGCATTGGGCGTTAAGAGCAATGGTAGTCTCGACGCCCTCAGGACCAACGCGCCCCAGTTCGGAATGGACGCGCGTACGGGCGATATGCGCGCCGGGGGCCGCTGCATTTTCCGGCACCACCAAGCGTATGGTCGAACACATCATCCTTCATCCTGCCGTCAAAACTGCCGTTGAAGGACACATTCCAACCCAGCTTTCCCGCAAAATGCGCCCCGGCCAGCTCGTCGATCGGGAAATGCACCCCC
>JAUNUO010000258.1 GCA_030538135.1 Paracoccus sp. (in: a-proteobacteria) | reverse complement strand
GATGCAACGGTGGCCCAGATAACGTTCGGCCAGTTCGTCCATGCCGTGATTGTGGGTGCCCGCGTGCAGCGCGTAGGACATCAGCATCGTATCGGCCAGCGGCCCCATGCGGATGCCGTGGCGGGCAAGGATTTTCCAGTCGTATTTCAGGTTTTGCCCGATCTTCAGGATTGCATCGTCCTGCAAGACGGGCCTCAGCGCGGCCAGCACATCGGCCATAGGCAATTGCCCCGGCACCAGATCGGCCGACCCGAACAGATCGCCAGCCCCGGCGACATGGCCAACGGGGATATAGCAGGCCCGGCCCGGCGCGATCGCCAGGCTGATTCCGACCAGATCGGCCTGCATCTCGTCCAGCCCGGTAGTTTCCGTGTCGATGGCGACATGGCCGGTGTCGCGGATGGTGGCGATCCATGCGGCCAGCGCGTCCGGCGTCGTCACCGTCTCATAGGCGGCGTGGTCGATGGCGGTCTGCTCGGGCGTGGGCGCTTCGGTCGCCGGGGCGGCTTGCACTGCGGGCGGTTCGGCCCCCAGCTTGTCCGCGATGCGGGCGGTCAGGGTGCGGAACTCCATCTGCGCAAGAAATGGCAGCAGGGTTTCCGCATCGGGATCCCGCACTTCGAGGCTGTCCAGAGACAGATCCAGCGGTGTGTCGCAATCAAGCTGCACCAGACGTCTGGAAATGCGGATCTGTTCGGCATGGTCGATCAGGGTCTGGCGGCGCTTGGGCTGTTTGATTTCTCCGGCGCGGTCCAGCAAACTGTCCAGATCGCCGTATTCCTGAATCAGTTGCGCCGCCGTCTTGATGCCGATCCCCGGCGCGCCCGGCACGTTGTCGGTCGCATCCCCGGCCAGCGCCTGCACATCGACCACGCGATCCGGGCCGACGCCGAATTTCTCGAACACCTCATCGGGGCCGATGGTCTTGCCCTTGATCGGGTCCAGCATATCGACGCCCTGTCCGACCAGTTGCATCAGGTCCTTGTCGGAACTGATGATCGTGACGCTGCCCCCGGCATCTCGTGCGCGACAGGCCAGCGTAGCGATGATGTCATCGGCCTCGAACCCTTCGGTCTCGATGCAGGCGATGTTGAAGGCGCGCGTCGCCTCGCGGGTCAATGGGAATTGCGGGCGCAGATCCTCGGGCGGGGGGGGGCGGTTGGCCTTGTAATCGGGGTAGATGTCGTTGCGGAAGGTTCTGGACGAATGGTCAAAGATCACCGCCGCATGGGTCGGCGCATCATTGCCGTTGTGATCGCTGACATATTTCCACAGCATGTTGCAGAACCCGGCCACCGCGCCCACCGGCAGCCCGTCCGATTTCCGCGTCAGCGGCGGCAGGGCGTGATAGGCGCGGAAGATGAAGGCCGATCCGTCGATCAGGTGCAGGTGGTGGCCCTTGCCGAAGCTGCCGGAAGTCATGCTGCGTCCTCGTGCTGTGTTCTGCCCTTGTGCCACGCCGGGACAGCGGGGGCAAAGGGGGCGTTGCCCCCATCGCGTCTGACGCGCGATTCCCCCAGGATATCTGGAAACACAAGATGCCGGGTGCGCACATCACCGCCAGAATGGCGGGAATCGCAACCGACGACTTAGTGATCGTCGTGCGCGTGGTCGCGGTCGATCACGAACCGCTTGCTGCAATAGCCGCATTCGACCATGCCCGTGTCGCGCGACACCGAAAGCCAGACGCGCGGATGGCCAAGGCCGGCAGCCTCGTCGCCGTCACAGGCGACCTTCCATGCGGTCACGGTCTGGGTTTCGGGGGCGGAATGGGCGGGCATCGCGGTCATGGCCGTTCCTTGAGCTTTGACGCAAAACGGGTTTATCTGCGCCCGATCTTAGAAGGAGACGGCGCGCGATGCCAGAGACTTTGGCCCGGAACGCGATCGAAATCACCGGTCTGTCGAAAACCTATGCCGGTTCGGGAAAGGCCCCGCCGAAACAGGCGCTGACCGAACTGGACCTGACCATCCGCGCCGGCTCGATCTTTGGTTTGCTGGGGCCGAACGGGGCGGGAAAATCGACCATCATCAACATCATGGCCGGGCTGGTGAACAAGACGGCGGGGCGCGTGGTGATCTGGGGCTTTGATCAGGACGTGAACCCGCGCCAGTCGCGCGCAGCCATCGGGGTGATGCCGCAGGAACTGAACATGGACCCGTTCTTTACCCCGCGCGCCAGTCTGGAAGTGCAGGCGGGGTTGTATGGCGTGCCGAAATCGGAGCGCTGGACGGATGAGCTGCTGGAGTTCGTGGGCCTGACCGAACAGGCCGAAAGCTATGCACGCAACCTGTCGGGCGGGATGAAGCGGCGGCTGCTGATGGCCAAGGCGCTGGTCCATCGGCCGCAGATCCTTGTGCTGGACGAACCTACGGCGGGCGTGGACATCACGCTGCGCGACATGCTGTGGCGCAATGTGCGGCGGCTGAACGAACAGGGGATGACCATCATCCTGACCACCCATTACCTGCAAGAGGCGCAGGAAATGTG
>JAUNUO010000257.1 GCA_030538135.1 Paracoccus sp. (in: a-proteobacteria) | reverse complement strand
GCCTCGGGCAGCGTCTCGGCGGTCAGCGCCTGGTTCTGCGCCGGTTGGGTCGCGGCCGGGGCTTCGGGTGCGGGGGTCTGCGCCACGGCGGCCACGCCGCCCCCCAGAACCGCCATCAGAGCCAGCGCGGCGACGGAATGGCGAAGGGTCAGTCTGCTCATGTTCTTCCTTTCGTTTCACATTGGCGGGGACGGCATCGCCCCCGCTGACGAATCGCTTCTAGCCCAACGGAACCGAACCGAATGCGAATGGCGCGTTTGGTTTTCGTTTGGGCGGAACATGCGACAACGCCCCCATGCGTATCGTCCCCACCCTGCTGACCTGCCTGTTGCTGACCGCCCCGACGGTCGCGCAGGATGTGCAGCCGCTGCCGCAGGATTTCCGCCCCCTGCCCCTGCATGATTGCGCGGAAATCGCCGCCGCGCGCTATGATGGTCGGCTGATTGCCGCGCGGTTGAAGTTGCCCACGGCGCATGAGGAGGGGCTTGGGGTTGAACTGGTGCGGGAATTGCGCCTTTTGACACCGCAGGGAAACCTGCTGACCATCCGTCTGGATGCGCGCGACGGGCGGTTTCTGGATGTGGCGGGCATTGGCCAGACCGAGGCACGGAAATGAAGGCATTGATCGTCGAGGACGACCGCACGCTGGCCGCTCAGGTGGCGACGGCGATGCAGGACGCGGGCTTTATCACCGATGTCGCCCATGACGGCGACAATGGCGAATATCTGGGATCGACCGAAACCTATGATGTGGCCGTGCTGGATCTGGGCCTGCCCGGCCTGCCGGGGATCGAGGTGCTGACCCGCTGGCGCGACGGCGGGGTGACGATGCCGGTGCTGATCCTGACCGCGCGCGGCGACTGGACCGACAAGGTGGCGGGGTTCCGCGCCGGGGCCGACGATTACGCCGTCAAACCCTTTCGACTGGATGAAATCGTATTGCGCGCGCAAACCCTGATCCGCCGTGCCGCCGGCCATACCCGCACTGTGATAAAGGCCGGCGCTCTCAGCCTTGATTCTCAACTTGGAGTAATAACCCGCGACGGGGTGCCGTTGAAACTCACGGCTTTTGAAACGCGCATCCTGTCTTATATGATCCATCATCAGGGCCGGATCGTTACCCGCACGGAATTATCCGAACATCTGTATGACACGGATACCGACCGCGATTTCAAATCAATCGAGGTGGTTATCGGCCGGTTGCGCAAAAAGATCGGCGAGGGCCTGATCGAAACCCGCCGGGGCGAGGGATATATTCTGCGCAGCCACGGCCCCGCCGCATGATGCGGTCGATCCGCGCGCGTCTGCTGATATTGGCGGCGGTCTGGATCACCGTGGCGCTGCTGGCGGCCTTTCTGCTGATCGGCACGGTTCTGGATCGCTTTGTCGCCGCGCGCTATCAGGACGAGATGCGCGGCATGGCCGATCAGATCATGGCCGGGCTGATGGTGATGGACACGGGCCAGATCACGGTGGACCCTGAACCGACCGATCCGCGTTTTACGACGCCGCTGTCGGGCTGGTATTGGCAGTTGCGCGCCGACAGAACGGTGGTGGCCAAGTCGGCATCGCTGGCGGATGCGCAGTTGCAGGGGCCGGATCGCCCCGGCACGGGTCGCGGGCGCGGCCCCCTGCGCGAACCGCTGCGCGTCCTGACCCAGCCGCTGACCCTGCCCGACAGCGATCTGCCTCTGGTTCTGACCGTGGCCGCACCCGCGCGTGAGATGTTTGACAGTCTGCGGCAGGTTCGGCGGCCCTTGGCCATTTCTCTGGCGGTGCTGGGGGTCGGGCTGGCGGTGGCGGTGGCGATTCAGGTCACCATCGGCCTCTCGGGTCTGGGTCGTCTGGGCCGCGACCTGCGGAGGGTCCGCGACGGAAAGGCCGAGCGCCTGCCCCGCCCCGGTATCAGCGAGCTTGATCCTTTGGTCAATGAAATCAATGCCGCGCTGGATCAGAACGCCACCCTTCTGGCCCGCTCGCGGCAGCATCTGGGCAATCTGGCGCATTCGCTGAAAACACCGCTGGCGGCGTTGGCCAATGATCTGCCGTCCGACGATCCGGGGCAGGCGCTGATTACGCGGATGGACCGGCTGATCGGCTGGCACCTGCGCCGCGCGCGTTCGGCGCAGACGCGCGTTCTGGGCCAGCGCACACCCGTTGGCGCGGTAATCGACGACATCCTGATGGTGCTGCGCCACCCGATGCAGGACAAGGGTATGACCGCCACCGTCGATTGCCCCCCGGGCCTGAGCTTTGCCGGCGAGCGGCAGGATCTTGAGGAACTGATCGGCAACCTGTGCGAGAACGCGGTAAAATGGGGCCGGTCGCGCCTGCGCATCACCGCCCGCCCCGGCCTGACCCTGCGGATCGAGGACGACGGCCCCGGCATGTCGGGGACCGAAGCGCCGCGCGCCCTGATCCGGGGTGCGCGGCTGGACGAATCAGGTCCGCCCGGCAGCGGCCTTGGCCTTGCCATCGTGGCCGATCTGGC
>JAUNUO010000040.1:3591-21952 GCA_030538135.1 Paracoccus sp. (in: a-proteobacteria) | reverse complement strand
CGGACCAGCGTGTTCATGTTATACATCTGCCCGTGGCACGCGCCCGAGTTGCCGCCCGCCCGGTTGATTTCTTCCATGATGACCGACGCTTCGGTCAGGCCCAGACCCGACCCCCCATATTCTTCGGGGATCAGCGCGGCCATCCACCCGGCCTTGGTCAGCGCATCGACGAATTCTTCGGGATAGCTGCGCTCTTCGTCGATCTTGCGGTGATATTCATCCGGGAATTCGGCGCAAAGCGCGCGAACTGCATCACGGATATCCTGATATTCGTCGGTGTTAAGCTGCATCTAGGCCTCCCCAGTTTGATGCATGCAGAATGGTCGCAGATCACAGATATATCAAATATATGATAGGCATGCCGTGTATCGCATTTTGTTATGATAGCCCATAGGCAAGGATCAGCGCCCAGCCCGACAGGATGACGCCCATGATCAGCGTATAAAGCCCGTTCCAGCCCAGACCGGCGGTGCGCGGGCTGACCCCGCCCAGCGACGCCGCGATCAGCACCGAGGCCGTAAAGGGCGACGTCACCCCGCTAAGCGCCCATCCCCCCGTGATCGCCACGATCAGCGGCACCGGCGAAATGCCCATCGCCGCCGGCGATGGCAGCAGCGGCACCAGCAGCGACACCGCAAGAATCGGGTTCATGCCCAGCTGCCCGGTCAGCGGAATGATCCAGACCACGGCGGTCAGCACCAGCCAGGGCGGTATGCCGGACAGGTTGAACCCCTGCGTCTGCACCAGCGGCACCAGCAACCATGCCCCCATGCTGCCGATGAAACCCGCCATGAACAGCAGCACGATTTCCCCGCGATAGGCGGGAATGTCGCGGGTCGCGAACTCCATCATCCGGCTGCCCGTCCAGCCGATGCGGCTGAAACCGGCGGGCCTTGGCTGCATCATGGTCCACAGTATCGCGACCAGCGGCACGAGCGACATGACCGCACCGATCACCTCAACCCCGGTCAGCATATGCAGGGCGGCGACGCCGGACAGCACGACAGCCAGCAACAGCAGCAGCGGGCGCAAGGTGACCAGCCAGCGCCCGGTTTCGGGTGCGCGCGGGGGCGGCGGCGCGGTCAGTCGCGGCTTGAACAGCGCGTCCAGTGCCCAGCCGACCGTCAGCATCAGGGCGGCGCTGACAAGGCAGGCCACCACCGCGCCCGGCCAGCTTGCCCCCGGCACAATGGCAAGGGTGATCGCCATGGAAAACCCTAAGGGCGACCAGCACAGGGTCGAGGCGAATCCGCGCTGGATCGCCACCATCATGCGCCTTGTCCGGTGCAGACGCAGTTCGGGGTCGGGCTGGCTGGCGGCGCTTTCCCGCGCCAGCGATCCCAGCAGCGAAATCGACCCGTAAAGCAGGATCAGCGCGAACAGATGCCCGCCTGCGGTCAGCGCGGTATAGCGCAGGCCGGGCCGCTGACGCGCCAGAAACCGTCCGCATTCCAGAATCTCGTGCGAGGTCAGCGCGGCGGTGCGGATGGCCGACAGGGCGGTGAACAGGGCAATCACCATCGCCCCGCGCTGAATCGCGGTCATCACTGCATCCGCCCAATCGGCCCGCGTCGCTGCCGCCCAGACGATCAGCGCGCCGCCGATCACCACAAAGGCGACCCGAGACGCTGGCACCCGCCAGACCAGAACGGCAATGGTGGCCACCGCAAACCCCTGCGCGACCAGCAATGCGGATGCTGCGCCGCTGTATTCCCAGACGATCATCGCCAGCATGACGCCCACCGGCAGAAATCCAGTCAGGCTGGTGGCGGTGGGCGGGGCAGAGGGGGATGAGGACGTCAAGGCGGCTCGGCGGGTTTGCACCGGGCGGCATGGACCCGACAGAACAGGATGGGCAGGAAATCCGATGGCTGTCCAATATGCGTTTGATGCCTGACCTATCACAAATCCCTATATCACCTGCCGCATGGCGCTATTTGATGTTTGGGGCGAACCGTGGTTGCATGATCCGGCAAAGGAGTGCCGATCATGTATCCCGAACAGGCCGATGTCGTTACCTTCCCTCGCGGGCCTGCCCATGGCGAGACGATGGAGGTGCTGCTGGCGATGCTGGAAAATTTCGGCGCGCGACAAGTGCTGGATATCGGCTGCGGCGACGGCACGGTTGCCGGCACCCTGACCTGCGCGGGTCTGTCGGTGACCGGCATCGACCCTTCGGCCGATGCCATCGCGCAGGCGCGGCAGAACGTGCCGCAGGCCATCTTTCATCACGCCTCTGCCGAAGCGCTGCCCGCCGGGCTGCCGAAATTCGATGCCGCCTTTTTCGTCAATTCGCTGCACCACGTCGATGAGACGCAGATGCAGGCGGCGATGCTGAACGCGGTCGCGGCACTGCGTCCGGGCGGCATCGTGATCATCATCGAGCCCTTGGCGCAGGGCAGCTTTTTCCGTGCCATGCGTCCGCTCGAAGATGAGACCGAAATCCGGGCCAAGGCCGCCGCCGCCATCGAGGCGCTGATTTCCGACCATCGTGTCGTGCTGCGCGACCTGCGCCGCTGGAACCGCGAAAGCCGGTTCCGCAGGCTTGAGGAATTCATCGACTATCTGTCCCGCGCCTCGCCCGAACGGGCCGGGCTGGCGCGCCGGCATTACTCGGCGCTGGCCCGGGCGTGGCGCGACAATATTCATACGGTTGACGGTGTCGCCGTTCTGACCCAGCCGATGATCTGCTGGACGCTGTCGGCACCGGCGGACGAGGCAGCATGATCGACCTTCGCCAGTTGCGCTATTTCGTGGCCATCGTCGAACAGGGCTCTTTCTCGCGCGCGGCGAATTTTCTGCATGTGGCCCAGCCCGCGCTGTCACTGCATGTTCGCAACATGGAAGCCGATCTGGGCACCCCGCTGCTGTATCGCACGCCGCGCGGGGTCAACCCGACCGAGGCCGGTATGATCCTGCTGCGTCATGCGCGGATCATCATCGACCAGTTGATCGTGGCCGAGGAAGAGGTGCGCGACCATCAGAACGACCCCTCGGGCGAGGTGCGGCTGGGCGTGCCCGGCACCATCGGCCAGATCATCGCCGTGCCGCTGATCACGGCGGTTCATCTGCGCTATCCCAAGATCAAGCTGCGCATCGCCGACGCCATGAGCGGGTTCATTCTGGAATGGATGCGGGAAGAACGCATCGATCTTGCGATGCTGTATGCGCAGGCCGACGAACACGGTATCCACACCGAACATCTGCTGGAAGAAGTGCTGCATTTCTTTGGCCCCGTCAACCCGATCGGCGACGAGATATTGCCGCCCCCCGGCCAGCCGGTGCCCTTCGCGGACCTGATCCGAATGCCGCTTATCCTGCCGGGCCACGGCCATGGACTGCGGGAACTGCTGGACGGTTATGCGAACACGGCCGAAATCACGCTCGATTCCGCCGTTGATGTCGATTCTTACGGCAATATCAAACTTCTGGTCGAGGAAGGCATCGGTTACTCGATCCTGCCCCAGCACGCCATCGCAGCCGAAGTCGCCCAAGGGCGCGTGCGCAGCTGGACTGTTTCCGATCCGGTGATCCAGCGCAGCATCTATCTGGCCCATTCCGCAAGCCGTCCGATGACCAATGCCAATACCGTCGTTCTGAACATCCTGCGCGAGACGGTGCGCGATCTGATCCGCACCGGCCGCTGGATCGGCGCGCATCTGATCGGCGATAGCTGAACAGGAAAAAGGGCCGGGGTTTTCCCGGCCCTTCTGTTTTCAGCCCATGCCCAGCAATCTTGGCAGGAACAGGGATATTTCTGGTATGTATGTGACCAGCCCCAGGAAGACGAGCGCGGTCAGCAGCCAGGGCAGGACGGCGGTGCTCATCTCGGTGAGGCCAAGGCGCGAGATGGCCGAGGCGACATAAAGGTTGAGCCCTACAGGTGGTGTGGCCAGTCCGATCTCCATGTTCACTACCAGGATGATGCCGAAGTGGATCGGATCGACGCCGAGGCTCATCGCGACGGGGAACAGGATCGGCGCCATGATCAGGATGATCGCCGAAGGCTCCATCACCATGCCGATCATCAGCAGCATGATGTTGACCATCAGCAGGAAGCCGATCTTGCCCAGGCCCAGCTCGACGATCCAGCTCGACATCGCCTGCGGGATCTGTTCGCTGGTCAGGATGAAGGCGAACATCACGGCGTTGGTGATGATATACAGCAGCATCGCCGACATCGCCGCCGAACTGAGCAGGATCCGGGGCACTTCGAACAGTTTGATGTCCTTATACACCCAGACCGCGATGAAGAAGGCATAGACGGCGCTGACCGCTGCGGCTTCGGTCGGGGTGAAGATTCCGCCATAGATACCGCCCATGATGATGACGATCAGCATCAGGCCCCAGATCGAGTCGCGCAGCGCCACCCAGCGTTCGCGCCAGCTGGCCTTGGGCATACGCGGATAGTCGTTCTTGTAGGCCCGCCAGAAGGTGGTGGCACCCAGCATCATGGCCAGCATGATGCCCGGAATGACGCCCGCCATGAACATCGCCCCGATCGAGGCCGACATGACCGGTTGTCCGTCCGGCCCCACTGCGACCATGCCCGAGGTGGCGACCGAATACATCACCATCACGATCGACGGCGGGATCAGGATGCCAAGGCCCCCGGCGGCCGCGATCGAACCAGCACCGAATTGCGGCGGATAGCCCTGTTTCACCATCGCCGGGATCAGGATCGAGCCGACCGCCATCACCGTCGCCGGGGACGAGCCGGAAATGGCCGCGAACAGCGCACAGGCCACCACGGCGGCCATGCCCATGCCGCCATACCAGTGCCCGACCATCGAGGTCGCAAAGCGGATCATCCGCCGCGCCACGCCGCCATGGGTCAGGAAGTTGCCGGCGAGGATAAAGAACGGGATCGCCATGATCTCGAACTTTTCGATGCCGGTGAACAGTTTCAGCGCGATGCTGTCCATCGGGATGGTGGTAAAGCCGAACAGAAAGGTGAAAACCGTCAGACCAAGCGCGATGGATACCGGCATGCCGGTGATCAGCAGGACGGCGAGAATGCCGAAAATCAGAAGTGCGGTCATCCGTGACCTCCCTTGGACAGGTCCTCGGCCTCGGCATCGACCCCTTCGACGGTTTCATGGTCGTGATGGGCGACATAGCCGGTGGTCAGAAACCAATACAGCGCCTGAATGAAACGAAAGCACATCAGCGCCGACCCCAGCGGCACCGCCAGGTAGATGATCCACATCGGCCATTCCAGATCGGGCGAAAGCTGGCCGCCCTGACGGATATGCCAGACGAAATCCGCGCCGATCCAGGCAACGATGCCGGTAAAGATGATGCCGCCGCTCATGGCGATGGCGGTTATCAGCGTGCGGGCTGTGCCCTCAAGCCGCTCGACCAGCACATCGACGCCCACATGGATGCCCAGACGCACGCCATAGGCCGCGCCGAATTTGGCCATCCACACGAAAAGATAGATGCACAGTTCCTGCGCCCATGTCAGATTGATCGAGCTGATCCAGCGATAGGCATTGCGCGCGCCGGTCATCAGCATTTCCATGTCATTGGCCCGCCCGAAGCGGACCAGATCGGCGGCCCAGCTGGCCGAAAAACGATGCGTGACGGAAATGAAGATAACGATGACTGCCGCGGCCATCAGCACGGATATGAGTATTTCCTCGAGCCGGTCGAGAACCCTGAGCATCCGCTCCTCCTCCCAGGTTGTCGATATGAAACGGCGGGCACGACGGCTGTGGCGCCCGTGTGGGGCCGGCCCGGCGCACCGGGCCGGTCCGCAGCTTATTCGCCGCGCGCGGCGGCGCTGATCAGGTCGATGGTTTCCTGACCGATGCGGCCCGCGCTCTCCTCCCAGACCGGCATCAGCGCATCGATCCATTCCTGACGCTCTTCGGGCGACAGTTCATAGAATTCGGTCGTGCCGGAATCGATCATCGCCTGAAGCTGGGTCTCGTTTTCTTCCTTGGCGATGCCGTTGGAATATTCGGTCGCCTCGTCCATGGCCCGCTCAAGCTGGGTGCGGGTCTCTTCGGGCAGACCTTCCCAGAAACCCTTGTTCACGATCACCGCATAGCCGATATAGCCGTGGCTGGACAGGGTGGCGTGTTTCTGCACCTCGTTCATCTTCTGGGTATACATGTTCGAAGGCGGGTTCTCGGTGCCGTCCACGACCCCGGTCTGCAAGCCTTGATACACCTCGGAAAAAGCCATGACCTGCGGCATCGCCCCCAGCGCCCGCATCTGCGCCTCAAGCACCTTGGACGACTGGATGCGCATCTTCAGCCCCAGGAAATCGTCCGGCGTATGCATCGGGCTGTTGGCCGACATGACCTTGAAGCCGTTGTCCCAATAGGCCAGTCCCTTGATCCCCTTGTCTTCCAGCTTGGCCAGCAGCGACTCGCCCGCGGGGCCGTTGGTCACCCGGTGCAGCGATTCATAACCGTCAAAGATATAGGGCAGGTCAAAGACCTCGAATTCCGGCACACCCAGCGGGCCGAACTTGGCCAGCGAGGGGGCCAGCATCTGAACCGCACCCAGTTGCAGGGCTTCCAGTTCTTCCTTGTCCTTATACAGCTGGCTGTTGGGATAGATCTCGACCGTGACCGCACCGTCGGTGTACGCCTCGGCCAGTTCCTTGAATTTCGTGGCGCCCTTGCCCTTGGGCGTGTCTGGGGCAACAACATGGCTGAACTTGATGACGATGGGGTCTTGCGCAAAGGCTGCGCCGGTCAGGGTAAAGGCAAGCGCGGTAGCGCCGGCAAGGCCGGCGAGACGACGACGGGTCAACATGGATTCTCCTCCCAGTTGGTCGTGAAGTTTTGTTACAAAGATATGATCCGGACGGTTCTCCGGACCCCGCCCATGATGCCGTCTGCCCAAGGGATAATTCAAATATATGATAATTCTACTTGCTATAAAAAATCCATATATCGACTTGCGGCGGTACTCTCTATCGCTCTCGGGCCGAGGCAACACAGCTTTCCATATCCGCTCGCGATCAAGGATTGGGTAAGACACAAAGTGCTGGGCGGGCGGCTGTCGAACAGGCTGCATGCCGACTTCTGCGCTGAAACGCTGCCAGAGGCAATCGCGCGCTTCTGACCGACGGGCATCCACGATTTTGAACCCGACATCGACGCCTTCTACAAGGAATGGCTGGCTCGTCCCGTCCCCGAACGGACCTGACCGGCCAAGGACGCCGCCGATGCGGCGTTTCTTCCCCGCTGGCCATCGCCTGCGAAACCGTGCCAGATGCGCGTGAAAGGGGACGGCATGCAGATCACCATGGAGCCAGGCCGAAATTGCTGGCGCGTCGAGGGGGCCGATGCGGTATCCCTGATCGTGGACGGGCAGGACTATTTCCGCGCCCTGCGCGAAGCCTGTCTGCGGGCGGAACGGCTGATTCTGATGATCGGCTGGGATTTCGATTTCGAAATCGAAATGCTGCCCGGCGAAAGCGATGCAGAAGGCCGCGCCCCCGACGGTTTTCCGAACGGGATCGGGCGGTTCCTTGACGCGCTGGTAGAACGGCGATCCGGCCTCGACATCTATCTGCTGAAATGGAGCGGTGGTGCCCTGATCGCGCCCGGTCGCAGTCTGCCCGCGCTGCGGGTCAAGGCGCTTGCCTCGGAACAGGTGCATCTGGCCTTTGACGGGCGCCACCCGATCGGCGCCTGCCATCATCAGAAAATCGTCGTCATCGACGATTCGCTGGCCTTCTGCGGCGGCATTGATGCCACCATCGGCCGCTGGGACACAAGCGATCATCAGACCGATGAGCCGCGCCGGTCGCCGCACCAAGAGCAGAACCTGCCGCCCTGGCACGACGCGACCGCCATCCTGTCCGGCCCCGCCGCCGCCGCGCTGAGCGAACTGGCCCGGATGCGCTGGCACCGCGCCAACGACGCCCCGCTGGACGAGGATTTCTGCCCCGGCGAGGATCGCTGGCCCGAAAGCGTCCGGCCGATGTTCCGCGATCTTCCGGTGGCCATTGCCCGGACCGAGCCGCCCACCCCCGATACCGCCGCGATTACCGAGATCGAGCAACTGTATCTGGACAGCATCGCCGCCGCGCGCAGGTTCATCTATCTGGAATCGCAGTATTTCACCACCGAAAGCATCGCCCGCGCCATCGCCCGGCGCCTTCAGGAACCCGACGGGCCAGAAGTTCTGGTCATCAACCCCGACGCCGCCCACGGGCTGGTCGAGGATCGCGCCATGCATGTCGCCCGCAGCCGCCTGATGCGCGATCTGTCGGCGCAAGACCCGCACGGGCGGCTGCGCATCCTGTTTCCGGTGAACCGCGACGGCGTGCCGATCTATGTTCACGCCAAGATCTGCATCATCGACGACTTTCTGCTGCGCGTAGGGTCCAGCAACCTCGACCGCCGGTCGATGGCCTTCGACACCGAGGCCGACGTGGCGCTGCTGGCCCGCGACGCGCAGGACCGCGCCCGCATCGCCGCCCTGCGCGACCGGTTGCTGGCAGAACATCTGGACAGCGACGCCGACACCGTTGGCCGCAAGATCAGCGAAACGGGCAGCCTGTTCGCGGCCGTCGATCGCCTGAACACCGCCCCGCGCGGCCTGCGGCCGATCACGCCGCGCGAAGAAACACTTGTCACACGCTGGTTGGCCGACAGCAAGATATTCGATCCCCGCTATCGTCAAAGCGCGACCCGCCGCCTTGGTCTGACCTCGCGCCACGTCATGATTGGCGGTGCGGTTATGGCGGCGGCGATATGGTTGTGGCGGCGCAAAAGGTAGGCCGCCCTCGGCGTCAACCGCTATCGTTCCGACGAAAAATGCGTCTTGAGATAGGCCAGAATGATATCGCGGGTTTCGGTTTCGGGTTCGATCATTCCTTGCGCCTCGATCATCCAGGTCCACAGATCGTCCCAGCGGGCGTCCGTGATCCGCTGCTGCTTGATGATCTCGGTCGAATGGCAGGCGACGCAGGTATAATAGGTTTCCTCGGCGCCCGGCGCGTCGGGCAGGCCCCCGAATTCCGCGCTAAGCGCCGGACCATCGCCCGCATCGCCGTGATCGCGCAGGGCCTGCATCGGATCAAGCCTTGCCCCGACGATCAGCGGATGGTCGTTTCGCAGCGCCGTCATCGGATCGGGCCGCGGCTGCGCCAGCGCCGGGGCAGCCACGGACAGGGCAAGGGCAAAGGCGATATATCTCATGTCGTTACTCCTCGCCCGCTCATTCTGCCAGTATCGCGATCCGGTGCTGAATGTTGTTGGCGTAGCCACGGGGGTTCCAGGCTGGCGATACGGGTGGCTGCGCGACACCGTTCATGTCGGTTGCGCGGGCCCACACCTCGTAATAGCCGGCCATCGGGAAGGATATATTCGCCCGCCACCGCTGCCATGCGAACCGGTTGGGCGCGGCATCAAGCGCCGCCTCTTGCCAGGTCTGCCCGAAATCGGTTGAAACATGGACCGCCGCCACATCGCCGTTTCCGGCCCAGGCATGCCCGCGCACCTCATGTGTGCCATCGGCCGCCACCGCGCCGCCGGTCTGGGGAAACGTGATGATCGACTTTACGGGCATTTCGGTCATGATGACCATATCTTCTTCGGGGACTTCGGTGCCCGGCGGCACCGGATAGGCCGGCATCCGATAGGAATAGCCGGTCATCTTTTCGCCGTCATGAACCTGATCGCGCACCCAGATCCGGGTCAGATATTTATGCGCGACCGAGCCGGGATAGCCCGGAACCAGCAGCCGCAGCGGAAAGCCGTGCAGCGCGGGAATGGGTTCGCCGTTCATCGCCCATGCGATGATGGCGTCATCCTCCATCGCCTTTTCGATCGGCACCCCGCGCGAGATGGTGTCTTTCCCGTCATCGCCCGACAAATGCGGGTCGTTGCCGTAATGGCCGGTATAGACGGCGCTGCTTTTGACGCCGGCGGCCTTCAGCACATCCGCCAGCCGCACGCCCGTCCACTCGGGGCATCCGACCGCCCCCATCGTCCATTGATTGCCCGACGTGCCCGGCTGAAAGAACGCACGGCCGTTGCCGCCGCATTCCAGAACCAGCCGCCGGGTGACGGTTTCGAACTTGGATTGCAGATCTGCGATGGTCAGCGACAACGGCGTGTCGACCTCGCCGTCAATGGTCAGCGTCCAGCCTTCTGCATTCCCGTCAAGCGCCGTCTGCGGCACCAGACCGTTCATCCGCACGAACATCCGTTCCGCCGGGGTGATGTCGTCATCCAGCAAATGGGCCGGCGTTTCGGCGTTCAGGGGGCGGTCGCTCAGCACGATCAGGCCCGATTTCCCGGCCATCAGGTCCATTCCGGTGTCCTGCGCAAAGGCCGCCGGGATCAGCCCGCGGGGCCAGTTTTTCTCGAACGGCACGACCATGCCCAAGACGGCACCCAGTGTCGTGCCTGCCCCGATCCCAAGAAGCCGCCTGCGTCCGTGATCCGTGTCTGATGGGAAACCATCGGTCATCTGCGCCCTCCCTTGCGAAATGATACCGTCAGGATATGGGATAATGGGCATTCTGGCAAATGCGCGGCGGGCCGATGCGATGCTGTCGGGGAATGACCGGCATTTCGGCATTTTCTGGGTCTCGGCGCCGCCTCGGGCCAATTTTCAACAGGGTTTATGCGCGTGCTTTTTTGGTGTCGGCTATCGTTGCCGGTTTCAACGATGTTACTGTGGTGGGTCAGGCGGTCGGGCAGCGCGGTCGTTATTTTCGCGTTGCCAAAAACTGGGGGCAAACCGACGAGTGCCGTCCCATGGCTTGCACCAGTTCTTCCACGCGACGGGTCGAGACGCCACCGGTCCGGGCGTTCTGGATCACAGCGACCAGCGCCTGTTCCGACGTATTCCATGCCTCGCGGACGACCGAGACGTAGAGGCGCCCTTATTTGAAGATTCCCGTGTTGCCGGACCTGCGACCCAAGATCGAAAACGGATGCGATCTTGAGCACGCGAATGCCGAAAGACGGGCAGCGCGAACGGATCGGGCCCGTTCTTCTGGGCAGATCGGGGGATTTGGGCCGCAGCGATGTCGATAAGCGGGTGTTCCTCGACGCGGCTATCTGGCGGGCGCGGGAAGCCTCAGCGGGGCTGGCGCAAAAACGATTCATCCATCAGCAGGATCGTTGGAGCGGCGGCGCTGACGCGCTGTTGCGTGCGGGTTCAACGCGTTTCTAGAGAGAAATCCACGCCGCCACGCACATAAATCTTTCTGTAGACAACATGTATTTTTATTGTTAGATTTTGAGACATGTTGAAGGATGGCGGGCACCGATGACTTTGGACAGTCGCAGCAGAAAGGCTTTGTGCGCCGACGATCTTCGGCGCCGCATCCTGACGGAAACCTTGCCGCCCGGCACTTATCTTGACGAAACCGAACTGGCCGAGGCTTACGGCATTTCCCGCCCGCCGCTGCGCGAGATTTTGCGGCAACTGGCGGGCGAGGGCTATGTCGTCCTGCATGAAAACCGGGGTGCGCAGGTCACGCCGATGACCCACAAGACGCTGCGCAATTTCTTTGTCGCCGCGCCGATGATCTATGCCGCGACCAGCCGTCTGGCGGCGGAGCATGCGACGACCGAACAGATCGCCCGGCTGAAAGAGGCACAATGGGCGTTCCGGCAGGCGATCCGTCGCGGCGATGCGGCGGAACGCGCGCTGGGCAACGAACGGTTCCACGCCATCATCGGCGAGATGGCCGATAACGAATTCCTGCTGCCCAGCCTGCGGCGGCTGCTGATCGACCATTCCCGCATCGGCATGACCTTTTACAATCCGCGCCAGATCCAACTGGCCCATCAGCGCGAACTGGCCGCCGATCAGCACGATGATTTCATCGCGCTGATCGAATCGGGCGATGCCGATGGCGCCGCAGATCTGGCCATCGCGCATTGGGAACTGTCGCGCGCCCAGATCGAACGCTTTGTCACCCCGCCCGCCCTGAACATTCCGCTGGGCCGCCTGCCCGGCACCGAACCCGAACGAGGAGCCTCATGAAGTTCGAGGGAATCTATACGCCCGTCATCACCCCGCACCATCCCGATGGCCGCATCGACCGTGACGGCTTTGCGGCGATGATCGAATATCTGATCGGTGCCGGCGTGCATGGCATCATCAACGGCGGCTCAACCGGGGAATATTATGCCCAGACGATGGAGGAACGGTGTGCAATGGCGGCGCTGGCCGCCGATGTGATCGCGGGCAGGGTGCCGCTGATCGTCGGCACCGTCGCCATCCGGCTGAAAGATTCCATCGCCATGGCCGAACAGGCGGCCAAGGTCGGGGCGGCGGCGATCCTTGTCGGATCACCCCCCTATTCCGTGCCCACGGAACGGGAAAATGCGCTGAATGCGCTGGCCATCGACCGCGCCGCCGATCTGCCCATCATGCTGTATAACTATCCCGGCCGCATGGGCATCTCTATGGGTGAGGCGTTTCTGGACCGCGTCGGCCGGTCGCGCAATGTCGTGGCGATCAAGGAAAGTTCGGGCGACATCAACCGGGTGCATCTGCTGGCGCGGGAATATCCGCATATCCAGATGTCCTGCGGGATGGACGATCAGGCATTGGAATTCTTCGCCTGGGGCGCGCAAAGCTGGGTCTGCGGCGGGTCGAACTTTCTGCCCGCCGAACATATCGCATTATGGCGCGCCTGTGTTCAGCAGGGCGATTTCACCAAGGGCCGGCGGATCATGTCGGCGCTGATGCCGCTGATGCGGGTGCTGGAACAGGGCGGCAAGTTCATCCAGTGCATCAAGCACGGCTGCGAGATGAACGGCTTTGGCGCCGGCCCGCCGCGTCCGCCCCTGCGGGCGCTGAACAAGGACGACAAGCGGCAACTGGAACAGGTGGTGCGGGTGCTGAAACGCACCGTGGCACAGATCGAGGCGGAGGGCTGAGGGCATGAGCGATCTTTTGACGACCGAGGAATACAAATCCATCGCCGCGGACCTGAGATTTCCGGCACAGGCGTTCATCGACGGCGCCTTTCGCCCGGCGCAATCGGGCAAGACCTTCGACACGCTGAACCCGGCGACCGGCGATCTGTTGGCCAGGGTTGCGGCCTGCGACGCGGCGGATGTGGATCTTGCCGTGCAAAAGGCCCGCGATGCGTTCGATGACGGCCGCTGGTCGCGCCTGCACCCGCGCGAGCGCAAGGAAACGCTGATCCGGCTGGCGAAGCTGATCGGGCGCAATGCGCGCGAACTGGCGGTGATGGAAAGCCTCGATTCCGGCAAGACGATTTACGATTGCGAAACCGTGGACGTGCCGGAAACGATCAACTGCCTGATCTGGCATGCGGAACTGATCGACAAGATCTACGATCAGGTCAGCCCCGCGTCCGACGATCACATCGCGCTGGTGGTGCGTGAACCCGTGGGCGTGGTCGGTCTTGTGCTGCCGTGGAACTTTCCCCTGCTGATGCTGGCGTGGAAGATCGGCCCTGCGCTGGCCGCGGGTTGTTCGGTGGTGGTCAAGCCGGCCGAGGAAACGCCGCTGACTGCGCTGCGCATCGCCGAGCTGGCGGCCGAGGCGGGCCTGCCCCCGGGTGTGCTGAACGTCGTTCCGGGTTCCGGCCCGGACGTGGGCGAACCCATCGGGCGGCATATGGACATCGACGCGGTATCCTTTACCGGATCGACCGAAACCGGGCGGCGGTTCCTGCGCTATGCGGCGGAATCGAACCTGAAGGAAGTCACGCTGGAAATGGGCGGCAAGAATCCGGCGGTGGTTCTGGACGATGCCGAAAATCTGGACCGCGTTGCCGCGCATGTCGTCAACGGTGCCTTCTGGAACATGGGCGAGAACTGTTCGGCCTCGTCGCGGCTGATCGTGCAGAAGGGCATCAAGGACGCGCTGATGGACCGTATTCTGGCCCATGCCCGCGAATGGCCGATGGGCGATCCGCTGAACCCGGAAAACCGCGTCGGCGCGCTGGTGTCGCGGGCGCATTACGACAAGGTGCGCTCCTATCTGGACGGCGCGCGGACCCTGCTGGGCGGCAAGGCCGATGGCGGCTTTGTCGAACCCACCATTCTTGACGTGGCCCCCGATGCCCCGCAGGCGCGCGAGGAAATCTTTGGCCCGGTGTTGTCGGTGCTGACCGTCGGCAGCTTCGATCAGGCCATCGCGCTGGCCAATGATACCGAATACGGACTTGCGGCCTCGATCTTCACCGGCAATGTCAAGCGCGCGATCCGTGGCGCGCGGGCAATCCGTGCCGGGACGGTCACCGTCAACAGCTTTGGCGAGGGCGATATCTCCACCCCCTTCGGCGGGTTCCGGCAATCGGGCTTTGGCGGGCGCGATAACGGCATTCACGCCCATGACCAGTATACGCAGATCAAGACGATCTGGGTCGATCTGGCCGATGACGGGGACGAGGCGGTGGAATGACCCATATCGCGCGGCGCACCCCGGTGTTTCGCGGCCCTGCGGCGTGGTCGGCGATCCTGCCTGGCCAGCCCGCACCCATACCGCTGAATGGCGATACCGAGGCCGATTTCGCCCTGATTGGCGGTGGCTTTGCCGGGTTGTCGGCGGCGCGGCGGCTGATGCAATTGAACCCCGGCGCGCGGATCGTGGTGGCCGAGGCCGGACGGCTGGCCGAGGGTGCATCCGGGCGCAACTCGGGCTTCATGATCGACCTGCCGCATGAACTGACATCCGACGATTACGCCGGCGCGGGCGATGACCGGGCGATCATCGCCCTGAACCGCCATGCCATCGGCTTTGCCGGTCAGGTGGTTCAGGATTATGACATCGACCCGAATTTCCTTGACCCCGCGGGCAAGGTGAACGGCGCGGCCAGCCCCGCCGCCGATGCCCTGAACCGCAGTTATGCCGCCCATCTGGCCAGTATGGGCGAGACATCCGAGATGCTGGATGCCCAGTCGATGACCGAACTGACCGGCAGCCGCCATTATCTTTCGGGCCTCTACACCCCCGGCACGGTCATGCTGCAACCCGCGGGCTATATCCGCGGCTTTGGCGATGGTCTGCGCCGCGATGGCGTGGTGATCGCCGAAAACACACCCGTCACCGCGCTGACCCGAACCGGCGGCGCGTGGCATCTGACCACAGCTCACGGCACCATCCGCGCCCGAACCGCGATCCTGACCAACAACGGCCATCTGGAAAGCTTTGGTTTTGCCAGAGGGCGGCTGATGCAGGTGTTTCTTTATGCCTCGATGACGGCGGAACTGGACGCGGGGGCGCTGGCCCGTCTGGGTGGCCAGCCCCGCTGGGGCGTCACCCCGTCGGACCCGATGGGCACCACCATGCGCCGCATCGACACCGGACAGGGCGGCAACCGCATCGTCACCCGCACCTGCGCCACGCTGGAACCGGGGATGGTGCCGTCAGAATCCACCCTGCGCCGTGCCGCCGCGACGCATCGTGCGAAATTCGCGCAGCGGTTTCCGGCGCTGGCCGATGTGCGTCAGGAATACAGCTGGGCGGGCCATCTGTGCCTGACCCGAAATGCGGTCGCGGTGATGCGGCAGTTGGATGATGGGTTGTTCGCCGGCTGCGTCCAGAACGGCCTTGGCACCGCGCGCGGCACGCTGACCGGCATCGGCGCGGCGGAACTGGCTTCGGGCGTTGTCAGCGACATCACACGCCATTTCACGGCTGAGCCTGAGCCGACCCGCCTGCCGCCGCAGCCCTTTGCCCGTCTCGGCGCCAACGCCTATATGCGCTGGCGCGGATGGCGGGCGGGGCAGGAATGATTACCGCAGGCCTTGCGTCATGGCCTGCCCTTCGTGCTCAGGCCTCAAGCCCAGCGCGCCGACCTTCGTAAAATGCAAAGGGGGCCTGCCGGGGCGCGGCGCAATCGCCGATCCGGCGCAATTCCTTGCCGGCGATGGTCTCGGGGAAGGGGTCAAAGGCAAAGTTCGTCGTCGCCATGACCAGCGCGCTGGTCGGGACGGTTTCTTCCGCGCCGGTCAGCAGGCTGCGGACTGTGGCACCATTGCCGTGCCAGCGGGTGATGACATGTTCGGTCAGCATTCGTGCGCCTGCCTGCGCCAGCCGCCGCCGCGCCGGCCCGTCGGCCGAGGTGCGCATGATCTCCTTTCCCACCAGCGGGTCGGGCGTGACGATCACCACCTCGCGGCCCTGCTCGATCAGGGTCAGCGCCGTGCCGACGCCACGCCAGTTGCCGCCCTCGTCACAGATCACGACGCGGCCGCCCGGATCGGCCTCGCGCCGCATGATGTCCTCGGGCGCAAAGACCCGGCCAAGGTCCAGACCGGGCAGTCGCGGTTCGGCAGGCAGCCAGCGTTGGCGCGCATCCGGGTCGGGCAGCGATCCGGTGGCGAGAATCACCAGACCGGCGGAATGGGTCGTGATTTCTTCGGCTTCCAGATAGGTGTTCCGTTGCACGGTCACGCCCAGCCGGGCGAACTGCCGTTCATACCAGTCCAGCAGTTCCAGTATCTGCCCGCGCCGTGGCTGCATCCCCGCCAACCGGAACTGACCGCCGATGACGGGCGCGGCCTCGACGATTTCGACCTGGTGGCCACGGCTGGCCGCCACCCGCGCGGCTTCCAGTCCTGCGGGGCCTGCGCCCACCACCAGCACGTCGCGGGGCTGCGCCGCCGTCGGAGAATCCTCACCGCCCCATTCCCATTCGCGCCCCGCGCCGGGATTGATGAGGCAGGAGATCCAGTAATCGCGGCTGCGCCGGCCCCAGCACATCTGGTTGCACGAGATACAGCCCCGCACGTCATCGGCCCGCCCCTGGGCCGTCTTGCGCGCCAGATACGGGTCCGCGATCTGGCCGCGCACGATCGACACCAGATCGGCCTGCCCCGAGGCGATGATCGCCTCGCCGTTTTCGGGCGTCCGCACATGCGCCTCGGAGATGACCCTGGCGTGGCGCATGACGGCCTTGATCTGTTCCGTCACCGGCGCGGTCAGCTTTTCGCCGAATAGGAAGGTCGGCATCAGCCGCTCGAAATCCAGATAACCGCCGTGGCCGCAGGTGATGTAATCGACATCGCCGGTCGCGTCATGCAGGGACAGGATTTCCAGCAGATTTTCGACCGACAACGTGACCGGCTGCGCGTCCGATGTGGAAACCGCCAGGCCGATGATGAAATCCTCGCCGCAGGCGGCGCGTATCCCGTCGATGATGCGGCGCGACAGGCGGGTGCGGTTTTCCAGACTGCCGCCCCATTCGTCGTCGCGCGTATTGCTCCACGGTGTCCAGAACTGTTCCAGCAGCGACTGATAGGCGGCCCAGACCTCGACCCCATGGAATCCGGCCTTGTGACAGCGGACGGCGGCGGCGATCCAGGCGGCGATCATTTCCTCGATCTCGGCGCCGGTCATGGCGTGCGAACCGTCGCTGTCGTGATAGCTGGCGTGACCCGAGGGCGACCAGTGCGGCCGAAAGCTCAGGTCGGAATCGCCATGCGCGCCAACGTGGTAAAGCTGTTGCACAACCACCGCGCCCTCGGCCCGCACCGCATCGGTCAGCTTGCGGAACTGCGGGATCACCTCGTCGGTGCCGGGACGGAAATTGCCTCGGGTCAACACGCCGGTGGGATGAACCGGCATCGGTTCGGCCACCACCATCGCGGCCCCGCCCCGTGCGCGTTCGGCCAGATAGGCGATGGTCTGGGCGCCCGGCAACCCGTCCTGCGACATGTTGTTGGTATGGGTGCCAAAGACGATGCGGTTACGCAGCCGCTGCCCGCGCAATTCGATCGGCGACATCAGATGCGGATGCCCGTGCCCCTTGGCCGCCGTGTCAGACATCGACTACCACCTGTCCCTGCGGTTTCGAACAGCAGGCGAGGATATAACCTTCGGCGATTTCCTCGTCCGATATGCCGCCGTTGTGGACCATGTTCACCTCGCCTGAAATCTTGCGGATCTTGCAGGTGCCGCAAAGGCCGAATGTGCAGCCCGACGGAATGTTCAGCCCGACCCGCCGGGCAACCGCCAGAACCGTGTCGTCGCCTGAACAATCCGCCGTCAGGCCCGACGCAGCAAACTCGATCACCGCATCGCCGGCCGGAGGCGAGGGTTCGACCGGGATTTCCACCGGGGTCGGGGCCTCGAAACTTTCCTCGTGATAGCGGGTCAGATCAAAGCCCAGCGATTCCAGCATGTCGCGCACCGCGGCCATGAAGGGCGCGGGGCCACAGCAGAACACCTCGCGTTCCAGATAGTCGGGGGCCATCAGGCCCAGCATGATCTGGGTCAGCCGCCCGCGATAGCCGGGCCAGACGCTGAACGCTTCCTCGTTCTCGACGGTGAAATGCAGTTTCAGCCCCGGAACGCGCGCGGCGAACTGTTCCAGCCGGCGGCGAAAGATGATGTCCGAGGGCGTGCGCGCGGCATGGACGAACACGATGTCCGGCATTTCGCC
>JAUNUO010000040.1:0-3491 GCA_030538135.1 Paracoccus sp. (in: a-proteobacteria) | reverse complement strand
TGATGTCCGAGGGCGTGCGCGCGGCATGGACGAACACGATGTCCGGCATTTCGCCGGAATCCCACGCCCATGTCGTCATCGACATCATCGGCGTGATGCCGGACCCGGCCGAGATGAACAGGTATTTCCGCGCCGGATGCCGCAGCAGGGTGAATTGCCCGGTCGGGCCGAATGCCTTGATCCGCATCCCCGGTTTCAGATGATCCAGCATCCAGCGGGTGCCCGCCGATCCCGGCTGTGCCTTGACCGTGACCGAGATCGACAGGGGTCGCGACGGCGAGGACGAGATCGTATAGGTCCGCTGCACCGGTCCGCCCGGCAACGGCAAGTCCAGTGTCAGGAACTGCCCCGGCTGATAGTCGAACCATGCCCCCGACGGCGCGCGAAAGGCGAATGTCACGGTATCCGCCGTTTCGGGGATGACCATCGCGCATTCCAGCGGTTCGTCATCCGACCACGGCTCGGCGGTCCAGTTCTGGCGCGGCTTGCCCATCACTGCGCTGCCATCTTTTCCGGGCCGGACAGCGCGCCCGACAGGCTGCGCAGATACCAGTCGATGAACTGGATCACGCCGCTTTCCTGAACCGCCGAATAGGGGCCGGGTCGATAGGCGGGCGAACTGATGCCGATCTGGTTTTCCTCGACCACCCGGCGATCCTCGTCATTGGTGGCGATCCAGACTTCGGTCAGGCGAGCCAGATCATAATCCCGCCCCTCGACCGCATCCTTGTGGACCAGCCATGTCGTGACCACCTCGGTTTCGGTGGGGCTGATCGGGATCATGCGGAAATTCAGCACCGAATCCGACAGGAAATGGTTCCACGTGTTCGGATAGTGGAAGAACAGCAGCGATCCGGCATTTGCAAAGGGAACCCCCGGCAGTTTCGGGGCGGCCGCCTTGCCATCCATGGTATAGCTGACCGCATCGCCCACAAATGGGATGCGCACCAGCCGCCACTGTTCGTTATCCGCGATCAGATAGCGCGAGGGCAGGCCGGCGTCCTCGCAGCGCTGCACATGGGCGGCGCCCGCCGGCGAGGACAGGCTGTCGTCCGACCCGACCAGATCAGGATCGTCGCTGAAGGTGCGGCACAACCCCGGATGCGATCCGGCGCAGTGATAACATTCACGGTTGTTTTCCATCACCAGTTTCCAGTTGCCGTTCTCGGTGATGCGCGACTGGTGGGCGATCTTCAGATCGGCCATGCCATGCGGTGCGGCGTAAAGGTCGGCGGCCTTTTGCACGGCGCTGAAATCGGGGGCCTCGTCGGCCAGACAGATGAACACCATCCCGGCGGTCAGCGCGCAGTGGACCGGGCGCAGCCCGTGTTCGCCCATCTGGAAATCCGGCCCCATGTCGCGCGCCCACAACAGCCGGCCATCGGTTTCATAGGTCCATTGGTGATAGGGACAGACCAGTTTTGCCGCCTGGCCCGAGGGTTTCGAACAGATCCGACTGCCACGGTGGCGGCAGGAATTATGAAACGCCCGGATCGTGCCGTCGCCGCCGCGCACGATCAGCACCGGATAGGCGCCCAGTTGCAGCGTGACATAAGACCCCGCCCTGGGAAGTTCTGCCACCGGGGCGGCAAAGATCCATTCGCGATACCAGATCAGGTCCAGATCGGCCTGAAACACATTCGCATCGGTATAGAACGGACGCGCCAGCGAACGCCCCTGTTGATGAGCGGAAACGAGTGCGGCGAGTTGGGCTTGATCGGTCATGGCCCTGATTCCTCTGCTTGGCGGTGGGCGGGCCGACACGGCGGCACCTTGCGGCATATCGACACATTTCGGACGATTTCATGTCACCGCGCAACGGCAGAAATTCTCGACATATGGATGACTTGAGGTTATGGATTGACCGACAGAAAGGGCCTTGAATGACAAGCCTGCGCCGCAGCCTGCCATCACTTACGGCACTATCCACATTCGAGGCCGCCGCGCGCCTGTGCAGCTTTACCCAGGCGGCGGCGGAACTGGGCGTGACGCAGGCCGCGGTCAGCCGTCAGATAAAGGCGCTGGAACGGGAACTGAACACCAGCCTGTTCACCCGTGCGCATAAACGGGTGGTGCTGACGCCGTCGGGGACGGCGCTGGCGGCCACGGTGTCGCTGTCATTTGCCAATATGGCCGAGATGATCGACACCCTGCGCCGACCGGTCAGTTCGGACACGGTGGCGGTGGCGGCGACGCTGGGGTTCACGCATTTCTGGATTTTGCCCCGGCTGGCCGATTTCCGCGACCGACACCCCGACATCAAGCTGAAACTGGTGGCCGAGGATGACATCACCGATCTGCGCCGCGACGGGCTGGATGTGGCAATCCGCTATGGCCGGCCGCCGTTTCCCCATGCGACCAGCCTGGCCAGCCGTGCCGACCGGGTGTTTCCGGTGTGCAGCCCCGCCCTGATCGCCAAGCTGGGCATCGGCGGTGCGGCGCCCGATCTGGCGCGGTTGCCGCTGATCGCGTCCGATACGGTGAACCCGTTCTGGCTGACGTGGAAATCATGGGCGCAGAAAGTGGGTCTCGGGGGTGATCTGGGCCGCGCCTCGGATCGCAGCGGGCTGCGGTTCAACCATTACACCGATTTCATTCATGCCGCGCTTAGCGGCGAAGGGGTTGCGCTGGGCTGGGAAACGCTGATCTCGACTTATCTGTCGCAGGGGCGGCTGGTCCGGCTGGGCACCCACTGCCTGACCACAGAGGAACGCTATCACGTCATCACGCCCGACGAACGCGTGCCCACCCCGCAGGCGCAGGCCTTTCTGGACTGGCTGATCGCCAGCCTTGAAAGCGACCTTCCTGACTGACCTTCTGACACCGGGCGGGGTCGGCGCGGCCGGATGGCCCTGTCGTTCTTGCCTTCCGGGCGAGTGTCAATAAGGCGCGGGAATGCGGCAGCCGGGGGTGTCGATCATGGCAGATCGCAGAACGTCATGGCTGTGGGCCGGGGCGGCGGTGCTGATCGTTGCGGTGGCGGCGCTGGTCTGGGACCGGCTGTCGCAGCCCGAGGTGCCCGCCGGTCTCGCGCAGGCCAACGGCCGCATCGAGGCGACCAAGATCAACGTGGCCGCCCTGTCGGGTGGGCGCGTGGACCGGATCACCGTGACCGAGGGCGACATGGTCAGTGCCGGGCAGGTTCTGGTGCAGATGGACGTGGTGCAACCGACCGCGCAGCGCCGACAGGCCGAGGCGCAATTGCGCCGTGCCGAAATCGGCGTCGAGACTGCCCGCAGTCTGGTCGCGCAGGCCGAAGCACAGCGTGCCGCCGCAGCGGCGGCGGTGAAACAGGCGCAGGCGGTGGCGGATGCCGACGTGAGTTCTGCCCGGTCGCAGGTGATCGACGCGCATCGCCGGGCGATCTGCCCGCGCATCGCCATATGCCGCACGGGCTGGGCAAGAACCTGTACCCCACCCTGTCGGTATTCGAGAGCGCCGATTTCTTTGGCCGCCTGTTCGGCCATGACCGGGCCGAACGCGAACGCCGC
>JAUNUO010000256.1 GCA_030538135.1 Paracoccus sp. (in: a-proteobacteria) | reverse complement strand
ACGGATCGCGCAGCCCCGTCGATCAGATCGAGGGGCTGACGGTTGAATTCAAAGGCACCGGCAATGTGGTCGAAATCGACGAAGGGTCGGTGTTTCGCAATTCGAAGCTGATCCTGTCCAGCAACGGCCGGGTATCCATTGGCAAGACGCATCCGCGCGGTATCCTGAACACGACCGCTGACATGTCGGGCGACGGGTCTGGAAAGTCGCTTGTCATCGGTGAGGGATCGTCCATTGAAAGCTGCCGCTTTGCTATGGCCAATGAAGCAGGCGTGTCGATCGCTTTGGGCCGGAACTGTCTGCTCAGCAGCAATATCACCTTTCGGGGTGGCGATGGGCACACGATCTTTGACCCCGCCACGCGCGAGGTGCTGAACCGCACCCGGCCCATTGTGATCGGCGATCACGTCTGGATCGGCGCCGGGGCGACGATCACCAAGGGCGTGCGGGTCGGCGCGCATTCGGTGGTGGCGACGATGGCGGTCGTCACGCGCCGTTTTGACGAGGGAAACGTTGCCATCGCGGGCAACCCGGCGCAGATCGTGCGGCGCGGCATCGACTGGGACCGGCTTTATATCGACAGGTTTGTCTGAGGCGCGATCAGCCCCTTTGACAACGCCACCGTTCCGGCAGACAACCAACCCATGCAAAAGACCGACAACCCCGCCGATCCGTTCAAGAAGGCCCTGACCGAGGCGACCCGCGCCTTGGCAGGCGAGCACGAATTGAACGTCACCTTCTCTGCCGACCCCGCGGGCATGTCGGGCGATACGATGCGCCTGCCGCAGGTCAGCCGGCGGATGACGCGGGATGAAATCCTGCTGGCGCGCGGGACCGCCGATGCTCTGGCGATGAAGCTGCGGCATCACGATGCGGGAACCCATGCGCGCTATGCCCCCGCAGGGCCGATGGCGCGCGAGTTGTATGAGGCGATGGAAACGGCGCGATGCGAGGCTTTGGGCGCGCGCGACATGCCGGGCGCGCTGTCCAATATCGACGCGAGGATCGGGGCCGAGGCGGATAAGAAGGGCTGGGCACAGATCAAGGCGGCCTCGGATGCGCCCCTGTCGGTTGCGGCGGGCCTCATCCTGCGGCAGGCGGCGACGGGGCGCGCGCTGCCGCCCGGCGCGCAGCATATCGCCGATCTGTGGCGGCCCTTCGTGGAACAGCAGGCCGCGGGCACGCTGGACGATCTGTCCGCCGCACTGACGGATCAGGCGGCTTTTGCGCGGCTGTCGCGGCAGGTCATCAGCGATCTGGGCTATGGCGATCAGTTGGGCGACGAC
Organism: Paracoccus sp. (in: a-proteobacteria); assembly: GCA_030538135.1. Taxonomy (GTDB): domain Bacteria; phylum Pseudomonadota; class Alphaproteobacteria; order Rhodobacterales; family Rhodobacteraceae; genus Paracoccus. Next base: position 1,214 of record JAUNUO010000256.1, on the reverse strand, counting down.
CCCGACCAGCCCGAGGACGAGGCCGAGGACGACGCCGAACAGCAGGACCGCACCGGCGACGAACAATCCGCCGAACCCGACGACGGCGAGGATGCCGAGGCGTCGCCGGAACGGTCGCAGGAAAGCCAGCAGGACGAACGGCAGGCGCAGGTCAGCCTCGACGACCAGTCCGAGGAGGAAATGGCGGACGAGGCGGAAATGCCCGATTCCGAAATGCCCCCCGACCTGCCGCCCCCCGTCAGCGAGGCGAGCGCCGATTACAAGGTGTTCACGCAAGGTTTCGACGAGGAAATCCGGGCCGAGGATCTGGCCGAACCGGCCGAACTGGAACGGCTGCGCGCCTATCTGGACAAGCAGCTTGAGCCCCTGCGCGGCGCGGTGTCGCGTCTGGCGAACAAGTTGCAGCGCCGCCTTCAGGCGCAGCAGAACCGCAGCTGGGAATTCGACAAGGAAGAAGGCGTGCTGGACGCGGGCCGTCTGGCGCGGGTGGTGGCAAACCCGACCACGCCCCTGTCGTTCAAGGTCGAGAAGGATACCGAGTTCCGCGATACGGTGGTCACGCTGCTGATCGACAATTCGGGGTCGATGCGCGGGCGCCCCATCAGCATCGCCGCGATCTGTGCCGATGTGCTGGCCCGCACGCTGGAACGGTGCAGCGTCAAGGTGGAAATCCTCGGCTTTACCACGCGGGCGTGGAAGGGCGGGCAATCGCGCGAGGAATGGCTGAAACAGGGCCGCCCAGCCGGACCGGGCCGCCTGAACGATCTGCGGCACATCATCTATAAGGGGGCCGATGCGCCCTGGCGGCGGGTGCGCCCGAACCTTGGGTTGATGATGAAGGAAGGTCTGCTCAAGGAAAACATCGACGGCGAGGCTCTGGAATGGGCGCATCGGCGGATGGTGCGGCGGACCGAGGCGCGCAAGATCCTGATGGTGATTTCCGACGGCGCGCCGGTCGATGACAGCACCCTTTCGGTGAACCCGGCAAACTATCTGGAAAAGCATCTGCGCGATGTTATCGCCATGGTGCAGCGCAAGAAACAGGTCGAACTGCTGGCCATCGGGATCGGACATGATGTGACGCGATATTATGACCGCGCGGTGACGATCACCGATGTGGAACAACTGGGCGGCGCGATGACCGAACAACTGGCGGCGCTGTTCGATACCGACCCGCGCAAGCGGGCGCGGGTTCTGGGCATGGGGGCGATGCG